>JAPKXY010000045.1 GCA_026394605.1 Methanoregula sp. | reverse complement strand
CAGGAGATTATAAAAGCAGATGCCGTTACGGCAGAACGCCTGAATATTGCGCAGGGCGAATCCGTGAATCACCGGATTGTTGAACTCAAAGAGACAGGAACCGGCGATGTGCTGATCTATGCGATATCAGACACGCCCCTTGCCCGGCTCCCGCCATCATTCAGGGAAGACCTGATGAAAGCGGATATTCCTATCGGAAAAATTATCCGGCACCACCGGATTGAGGCGCGGCGGGAGATCCTCAATGCCCGTGTTGATTTCGCGGGTGACGAAGCGAGCAGGACGTTTTCGATCTGCCGGAACGAACCCCTTCTCTGCCGGCAGTACCGGATCATCCACAACAACGAGCCCCTGATCTTTATCGAGGAGCAGTTCCCTTACAACAGGTTCCTTGATGAGCGGCGGGTCATTGTCGAGACCCCGTCGCGCATCCACGTGTCGCTGATCGACATGCATGGAGGGTCCGGGAGAGTGGACGGGGGGATCGGGATTGCGCTTGATGACCCGCGCATCCTGATCGAAGCGCGGCAGAGCCCGGAGCTTGAGGTTTCAGGTTGCGACAATACAACAAGGGATCAGGTCAGGGATATCGCCCGATGTGTACTTGAGGGTATCCGTGCAGGGAGCAGTGCCGCAATTAAGGTGCGGAAGCTTTACCCTGCCCATACGGGGCTCGGGAGCGGATCGCAGCTCGCGCTTGCAACCGCACGGGCGATCTGTGAGCTCTATGGCCGGCAGCTGACTGTGACCGCTCTCGCACAGCTGGTCGGCCGTGGCGGCACGTCCGGTATCGGCACTGCAGCATTCGAAGTTGGCGGGTTCATCATTGATGGGGGGCACAGGTTCGGGCCCGAACAGGAGAAAACAGGGTTTGCCCCGTCGTCAGCAAGCAAAGGTATCCGCCCGGCACCGGTAATCGTGCACCATGAAGTGCCAAAAGACTGGGGCATCCTTGTTGCGGTCCCTGCTACCCCACCCGGGGCGAGCGGTACCCGTGAGGCGGACATCTTCCGGCAATACTGCCCGGTGCCGGCGAATGAGGTGCGGGCGCTCTGCCACGAGGTGCTGATGCGGATGCTGCCCGCGCTCGTGGAGCGTGACCTCGATGTGTTCGGCTCGTCCATCAATGCAGTGCAGAATCTCGGGTTCAAGAAAGTCGAGCTGGGCCTGCAACCCCCACAGATCAGGGAACTTCTCGATGTGATGCGGAATTCCGGCGCTGCCGGCGCCGGTATGAGCTCCTTTGGACCCGCACTCTATGCATTCTGCGATACTAATGTAACAGCGGTAAAAGAGGCGGCAGACGCGTTTATGAAGGACTGGTGCGGCGGCACTACCTTCATCACTCACGCACGCAACTGCGGGGCGGTTGTCCGGGTGGCGTGAGGTGGGAGTTTAAAAAAAGGCAAAGCTTTGAGACTTATATTTTTACAGCCCGGACGTAGAGTCCAGAGAATCCACCAGGATGGGCTGGGTCAGTAAGCTGCTCAACATCGAGTACCTTGAATCCTCCCTGGGTGATCAGGGGCGGGAGCGACCTGTATGTGTAGAGCTTCGTACCCGGAGGCTTGATCGTCCCGTAGGTGCGGTAATTCCGCATGATGCACAGCAGCTTGTCAGAGAGACGGAGCCCCTCCATCGTAGGTATGGCGAGGATGAGCCTTCCTCCGGGCTTCAGGAGTCGCTGGATCTCCGCAACCGTCATTGGACCGTCCACCAATTGGAAGGTAAATCCCAGAAAGGCCGTATCAAATGACGCAGGTAGAAACGTAGTCTTCTCGCAGTCTTCTCGCAGGACCGTGACGGTGGAAAGCCCTTTGACCCGTTCTCGGGTCCGATCCAGCATCGATTCTGTAATATCGGTCGCTACTACGCTCTCAGACAACTCCGCAAGGAGCGGGGTGAAGTAGCCAGTCCCACAGCCGAACTCCACGGTCCGGCCCAGGTGCTGCTCTTTTTTTAGTTTATCCAGCACGATCAGCCGCAGGTTGTTCCCGAGAATATAGTCAACACCTCCGTCATAGACGCTGGCAATCCTCTCCCAGAAGCTCACTCCCGTTGCCATATGCAGGATGCATCATTCTGAAGGATTTTAAATTTTTCGATACACCGGAAGTACGGGTATTCAGTGCGCTCGCCTATAGATACTATGGGCGGGGGACGAAAAATCGGTGAGCGGGATCGTTACTTCCCGATCTTCACCAGCATCTCTTCGAGCGACGGGTAGCGCGACTCGATCTTCTCCACCTTGCCTCCCGCCTCAGTGATGAGCGCGGTGCACTCGTTGAGCTCCTTCATGTCCTCTGCGGAGCAGATATAGAACCCCTCCTCCTGCCGGTAGGTCCTGAAGTGCCCCAGCAGCCTGCCCGGATCATCAATGGAAAAAAAGATCGTGTACGTGAGCGAACCGAACTGTTCGCGGAGCTGGGACATGCTGCCGAACGCGACCATCTGCCCACGGCGCAGGATCATCACCTTGTCGCAGATCGCCTCCACCTGGAAGAGGTTGTGTGCGGAGAGGATGACCGTCTTTTTGTCGCGCCTGAGCGTGCGCAGGTAGTCGGCAATGAACCGTGAAGTCATAGGGTCGAGCCCGCTGGTCGCCTCATCGTAGATGAGCAGTTTCGGGTCATGGATGAGCGATCGTGCGATCGCTGCCTTGCGCTTCATACCCTTGGAAAACTCCCCGATCTTCTTACCGTTGGGCTCCAGCGAGAGGACGGCGAGGAGCTGCCGGCTGCGCTCGCGGATTGTGTGCGCTGAAAGTCCATAAATCTCGCCAAAGAACGCGAGGTAATTTTCAACCGTCATCGTCTCGTAGAGCCGGGATTCCTCGGGAAGATAGCCGAGCATCCCTTTGAGCGCGAGCGGGTCGCTGACTACGTCGATATCATTGACCTGCAGCGTGCCGGAGGTCGGTGCGATCAGCCCCGCCATGATCTTGAGGAGCGTTGTTTTGCCCGCACCGTTGTGCCCGATAATCCCGAAGATCTCGCCGTCCTCGAACTCGAAGCTGACGTTGTCGAGTGCGGTGAAGCCATCATAGTTCTTGACAAGGTTATGTGCAGTGATCATGGCAGGTCACAGGTTCATAGTGAGGTATTCAGGAATCCAGATATAGGTTCGGTTGGTGCATACCCACACATCGTCTCAATAGTCGAGCGTAAGCCCGACCCCGACCTCCCCCACCGGCGCAACAGCGGCAAGGGCTGTCTTTGCCGCAAGCGACGTGCAGTGGCAGGGGTGGAGAGCTGCAGGATGGACGCTTTGTAAGTATGATAGTGTTCCCTCCAGCGTTTCATGATCCGATTCTTTCAAATGAAGCCCCCCGATTACATCGCGAATGCGCTGATTGACGCCGATCTTTTTGGCATATGCGATGATGTTTGCAATGCCGGCATGAGAACAGCCGGTGATGATCACGAGCCCCTGGTTGGACAGGTATACAAGCGCCGAATCATCAAGCAGGCAGTCTGGCTGTGGGCCATCGGGGGTAATGATGGTGCGCTTTTTGTCACGATCCGGAATTATGTCCATAGTTCTGTCAATTTCACCGAGGAAAACGAGGTCGCCGGTCAGCCAGAGGGGCTTTTTGCTGGTCGTGACCGGGCACTGGCGCAGAATCTTTGCCTCATTGACCGGTGAACCGATATCCCCGACATGCGGCATCGGGCGCGGGTAGAAACAGTGCGGGTGGGCGATAATTGTGGGCACACGGTGCGGCCGCTCCTCACGGGATGCTTCCATCAATGCCCGGAGGAGGAACGGCAGTCCGCCGGTGTGGTCGATGTGCCCATGAGAAAGCACCACGAGATCGAGGTCAAGGAGGTTGATACCCATCTTTTCTGCATTGGCGAGAAATGCACCGGAATATCCTGTGTCAAACAGGATTCTCTTTCCCCCGCATTCAAGGTAGATCGACAACCCGGGTTCACCGATAAAAAACCGGTCGGTGAGCGTTGTGTTATCCACAAGCACCCGGAGCGATAGTCCCGCCATACATAAAAGAAGCGCGATTCAAGCTGATAGAGTGATCGCAGCACATATGCACGTGTACCTGTCAGCATGGATGGGTTTTTTTGTGCCCTGTGTGAGTATTGTATAATTCTATCAGGACGCAGGAGGACCATTCAGGCACAGCCCCTTATGGCGTTGCCGGCATGACCGCAGGCGGGATCGTGTATGGGCGCACTCACAGACATCGCCACCATCGCGCGATGGGAAGTCAAACGGACACTCACGCAGATGAGTAAAGATACGCTCCCGCTCGCAATCGTCCTCTTCGTATTATTGATTCTCGTCACCGGGTTCGCCGCACAGAGCGGCATGCACCTGCAGGACGGGATGTACGAAGCGGGGGTGGATGACCCCGCCATCGCCCAGCTCCTCGCAAGCGACAACCGGTTCTCGGTATACCAGCTCGACCGTGCGACACTGGAGCAGAACAGGCAGGCGTTCGACATTGTCGTCATGGAGGGAAAGGTGTACGGAAGCGATACCGAACGGGCAAAATCGGCGCTCAAAACGGTCGAGCGCGATTACGCGAAGTACACCAACCGCGTGTATAACCGGCAGGACGATCTCTATGCCGCCTACCCGCTCTGGATCGATATCCAGAGCGTCAAGTCCGAGCTGGACTTTCTCGCTACCCAGAGCGGGCAGTACATCTCTGCACGCCCCGGTGCTGTTGCGCCTGTCCCGGAAGGTGAAGTGCGTGCGATCCCCAGCCCGTCACCCGCACTCGGGTTCTCAAAAGAGGACCTGCGCAGGGAACTGGCAAAGTCGGAGACAGCAAACTCCCAGATCTCACGGTACACCGACATGCTTTCCTCTGACACTGCGACAGGCAGGTTCAGGACGCCCTCCCAGCTCTCGCCCCCGCTGCCTTTCGATTCCATCATATTGATCTTCGTCTTCATCTTCCCGCTCTACTTCACGTCCCAGTTCTTCATGATGAGCATCATGAACGAGCGGATCGAGCGAAAAGGGGAAGTCCTCCTCTCCACACCGGTCAAAACCACATCAATCATCATTGGCAAGGTGCTCCCGTATCTGATCGGCATGATCGCCATTTCTGCCGCACTCACCGTGTACCTCAAAGCATCGCTGCTCATCATGCTGCCGCTCATCCCGGTCATCTTCTTCTTTTTAGCCAATGCGCTCATCATCGGCATGGTCTCGCGCAGTTTCAAGGAACTCTCGTTTATATCCATTTTCTTCTCCACTGTCGCCACCTCATACCTCTTCTTTCCTTCCATCTTTGCCAACGTCCACGTGATCAGTCTGATCTCCCCCCTGACGCTAATCATCCTTACCCTGCAGGGCACGGCATACACCTTCACCGACTACCTCTTCTCCACATCGCTCTTCTGGCTGACATCAGCCGTGCTCTTCTATGTCGCGGTGGCAAACTTCAAGGAAGAACAGCTCTTTTCCGAAAAGCGCCTGCTGATACGGATCCGCGAGTTTATTGCCGAAAGCCTTTCCAGAACCCACCCCTTTGTCTCCCTCTTCCTCTTAAACGGGTTTGCCATCCCGTTCGTCTTCATGGTGCAGCTGATGTGCCTCGTACTCTTCTTCAACCTGCCCATGCCGTACTCGCTTCTCCTGCTCCTGATATTTGCCGCAGAAATCGAGGAACTGGTAAAAGCGATCGGCATCTACACCCTCTCTGAGCAGGACACCGCATTCCTGTCATGGAAAAACCTTTTTTTTGCATGCGCCGCGACAGCGATCGGATTTCTTGTCGGTGAAAAACTCCTGTTATTCATCACCCTCACCCAGATCACCGAATCGATCTTCGGGAGCATCCTCTTCTTATCGCTCGGTGTGCTCTGGATGCCGCTTGCGCTGCACTTTGCCGGCGTCTTTATCGTAGCCTGCGCCCTGAAATTCTGGGGCAGGGCGGGACTTGTGCCCGGTCTCGTCGCGGCAACCGCGGTCCACTGCCTGTATAACCTCTACTTCATCCTGGGGTGGCTGACATGAATGCACGGCACCTCACCATCATCATGCACAAGGAGTTCCGCGGGCTTTTCAACGAACGGACGATCCTTCTTGCAGTGCTGCTCCAGCTCTTTGTCGCGATGTTCTCATCGTTTCTGATGGTCGGGCTCACCTCGATGTACGACCCCTCGTCCCTCTCAAAGTACTCGAGGTTCAGGTACAGCATCGCATACGCAGGCAATGACTCGGCGCTGCGGGAGTATCTCGATGCAAGCCCGGACTTCAATGTGTATGATATGGATCTCTCCCCTGCGGTTGCCGCGTTAAAGGAGCGCAGACTTGCTGCGGTCATCTACGCACCTGACACAGCACCGGATGCTGTTGACCCGGTCAAGATCACGCTCTATACCCTGCAAAACGACCTGCAGAGCGCAATCGTGAACGTGAAGCTCAAGGATATCTTTTTAAAATACGAAAAAGACCTGCGCGGGGTGCGGGCTGTACGGCTGGGCGAACGACCCGTTCCGCTCCAGCTCCCGCCGTCACGGGGCGGTGGGGACTTTTACGAGTTCGTGTACGGGCTTTTAATCCCGCTGCTCGTCTTCATGCCGGCGATCATCGCCTCCGCACTCGTCATCGACCTGATCACCGAGGAATACCAGCACGAGACGCTCGAGACACTTATCTCAACCCCGGTTTCATTTGCTGAGATCATCTGGGGCAAGGTCCTCGCATGCGAACTGCTCGTTCCCGTCCAGGCAGGCGCGTGGCTCCTGCTGCTCCTTATCAATGGCATTCCAATCAGGAACGTCCCGCTCATCCTGCTCATGGTGACCCTTTCGTCCGGTATCCCGATCCTGATTGGGGCGCTGACCGCACTGCATTACCGTGAACGCACTGCAGCACAGTTCATCTTCTCAACGGCGCTCGTGGTCGTGATCCTCTTCGTCCTTGCCCTCCCCGCAAACCCGCTCAACCTGCTGACCCGCCTTGCCGTGGGAACAGCGGGAATGGAGCAATGGATCGTGCTTGCCGGTGTCATTGCCATCGGTGCCCTCCTGTCAGTTGCCACCCAGTGGTATGCGGAGAAGACCGGGCGCCAGCACCATACGGGATAAAAAAAAGAAAGCGGATACAACGATCAGTTGCCGTTATAGAACCCGCCAATTATGAGCGGCTGGTCGATGACCCTGTACGTGGTTCCGGCTGATGTGACATACACTTCGCACCGGTCGCTGCCCCGCGTGCCCTGCACGACAATTTCATCACCGCGCTTCGGCTTGTTCCCGCCACTCATCACCTGCTCAATCACCTGCCCATCAGACCGGGTGACCCGCATCATAATTTTCTGGGTGAAGATCTCGCCCTTACCGCCGTTATAAAGAAGGTCGATCTCCGAATAGGTCCGGTCTTTTGTGAGCTCAAGATCGACGTTCTGCTCGGGTGGCAGGGTCCGGCGCGGTTCGGGGGTTGCGATTATGACCGGCGCTGCGGTATTGGCGGGTACCGTCGTCGGCGCCGGCGTTGCAGGCGGCGTTTGCGGCGTATTCGTGCACCCGCTGCATGCCAGCAGCAGGAGAAGGATGAACGTCGGAATGAGGATAAATATGAGTTTCATGTACGATGATTCCCCCCCGTTGCTATAACTCGTTTGTGCTCAGATCGCACCGCGGTGCTGTTCTTTTTATGAACGGAGACTTTTTGATACGGGCAGCGCACAAAGAAACCCAAAAAAACGCACAAAAATGCAGCCCAGAACAGTTAAATTAAAAAGGGCGTCAGGATTAATGTTACATATCAGGAGAGAGGGAATGTTCTGTCCGAAATGTGGAAAAGAGACTGACGCTTCCGGAAAATATTGCCAGTGGTGCGGCACGGATATCGAGACAATCGCACCAAAAGCGGTGATGAACGTCGAGCTCGAAGAGGAGGAGACTCCCCAGATGGGTGACTATGCCGGTCTTGGCAGAAGAGTTTTCGCGTTCATCATCGACGCCATCATGCTCCTTATCTTCATCGTCATCACCGCCGCGTTCTTCAGCCTTATACAGGGCGTGAAGTATTTCTATTACCTCACCGTCCAGCGGGCACCCATTGCCGTCCTGACCGAGGCGGGTACCCCTGAGGCGGCACTCGGCCCGATCATCGCATCGCTGGGTGTGCTCTTCATCATAATCCCGTGGCTCTATTTTGCGGGATTTGAATGCTCGCGAGGTCTGGCGACACCGGGGAAAACGCTCATGCACATCGTTGTCACTGACAAGGAGGGCAACCGGATCAGCTTCGCCCGC
This sequence comes from Methanoregula sp., assembly GCA_026394605.1. Taxonomy (GTDB): domain Archaea; phylum Halobacteriota; class Methanomicrobia; order Methanomicrobiales; family Methanospirillaceae; genus MVRE01. The sequence continues at coordinate 40,788 of JAPKXY010000045.1, read as the reverse complement.
GCAACACTCCGGCACTTTGCCAAGTTCATCTCCACCCTGATCATATTCATCGGTTTTATCATGATCGGACTGACCAAGAAGCGCCAGGGGCTGCACGACCGGATCGCAGGATGCCTCGTGCTCCTGCCGGAATAACTTTTTTTAAACCGGTTGCAGGTTAAAACACCGTAAAAAACGCAATTCTTAGTTGTATTTTACCTTCATTGCCATAAGAACTACGACCAGTGCGAAGGTGATCACGTTGGCGGCGATGATGGGCATGGAATTGACCAAGATACCATAGATCGTCCAGAGCAGCATCCCGGCACCGAACAAAAGGAGCATCTTAAACGAGATGTCATGGGTAGACCGGGTCGTATAGCTCCGGATCACCTGCGGAAGAAACGATACTGTGGTGAATGTGCCTGCCAAATACCCGATAAGAACTGTCGCATCCATGAGGAAATCTCCTGTACAAGTATTCCTGACATGATTTAATAGGGAGGGGACTTTTTCCGGCCCTTTAGCCGGGACTGTACCTTTTCACCCGTAAGTTCGCGCAGGGCATCTGCGGCAATCCAGCGGGCAGACGGGGCATCAACCATTTGGACCTCTTCTGCAACAGCGATGGCACGGGCATTGAGCAGGGCATTTCGTTTCCCGATCTGGCGCACCGCCCAGTTGACCGCCTTTTTTACAAAGTTCCTGCCATCGGTCGATTCGCGCACGATGAGCGCAAAAAACGGTTCGAACACGTCATCGCCTGCTTTCTTGTCATGCACCGAAAGCGCTGCCATGAGCACAAAGCCGGCGCGTTTCACAAACTCCTCTTTCCTGCACGCCCATGTAACTGCCTTTTCATAGGCAAACGGTGTCGCATCAAAAAGGTTGCTGCAGACCTGGTCGCAGACGTCCCATGAATCGAAGTCCGCAACCCATTGTTCCATCTGCGTTTCGGTCACCAGGCGGGGGTCATCAATCAGTCCGGCAAGGATGCAGGCTTCGTGGATACCGCTTGACCACAGGGAAAGGGCGAGTTCGTGATCCCGCCCGATCTCTTTTGCCAAAGCCCGTAACACAGGCATCGATACACCAAGCGTGTTGTTTGTGCTGATGCCGTATCGTGCCATACCTGCAATGTTTAAGGGATTTGCCTGCGAACGCAGCCTTGTAAGGATTGATTCTGTCCGATTCATGCAAGTTCCCAGTGTAGGTGGCGTGAAGCCTCCTGATAAATGCGCTGCGGGGCGGAGGGTGAAAGTGCCTTTCTGGAGTCCAGTATATCAAAACATCGCAGGATTCGCACCTTTCTGGCCTGACAGGGTGAACCTGATATATTCTCTGGGTAAATATTCCTCAAACGGGTGAACCGGGTGACGGGCTATACCATCAGGGAGATACGGGAGACCGACCGCGACCGGATTATTGAGATCTTCAATTATTACATCACCCATGGTTTTTCCGCATATCCGGACGCCCCGGTGCCGGCCCGGTTTTTTGATGTCCTGCGTGAGGGGGCGCATGCGTTCTATGCAGTCGAATCCGGTGGGATCACGGTCGGTTTTGGGATCATGAAACCCTTCCTCCCCTTCGATACTTTCAAAAGAACCGCAACGGTCAGCTACTTTGTCCTGCCCGGGCACACCCGATCGGGCACAGGCACGCTGCTCATCTCTGCGTTCATCCGGGATGCAAAACAGATGGGGATTGGGGTCCTTCTCGCAAGCATCTCATCAAAGAACCATGAAAGCCTCCAGTTCCACAACAAGCAGGGTTTTATCGAATGCGGGCGCTTAAAAAACGTCGGGCACAAATTCGGTGAGCTGTTCGATGTCATATGGATGGAGAGGGAACTGACAGACAGCTCGCCGGAAGAGAAGCCCGGATACCAGACAACGCGGAAATAATGCTGCGATGGTATGAGATGATGAAAAAAGACCCGGTGCTGTACTGGATCACCGCACCGGTGTTTTCGATCCTGTGCAGCGAAATTGCCGGACCTGATCCCTGTTCGCACGCCACCCCCTGCCCATTCCCGAGCACCCGGCCGCATTTATCACCTAGTACGGGATCCTGTCAGCCGTGTTTGCCGCGCTGGTCACACGGTCAGTCCCGCTTTCACTGGTCGTCTTTTTTCTCTTCGGAATTGCTGCAGAACTGCTGCTTTTTGATAACATCGGCAGCATGATGGACCTGCCCGGCATGCTCTTCTTTGGGACCTTAAGTCTTTTTGTTCGGCACGCCGATCTGGATTGCAAAGAAAATTAACGAAATACTACCAGTGCACCAGAACCCGTAAAAACCATTACGCTGTGTCAGTGAGCGTGAGCATACCCCGCGTAGAGCGTGGGTGAGAGGAGCCATACCGGTTCTCACGGACAGATCGCGTTCACTCCTGTTTTTCCGGACTTTGACAGATCACCAATGGCCGACAAAAGACCTGTTCAAACAGATCCGCCTTTGAAAGAGCCCGTGCCATTTCAACGGTGGCATCACCGGAAGTGGCAATCTCGCAGATGATCTCATCGGGATGGATGGAGCACCGTACTTCCAACACCGTGGACAGGTGCAGATAATCAAGCCCGTCTGCAACACGAAGGATGGCGGCAAGAACTTGTATTACGTCACAATCAGCTTTTGGAAGGATTGAAAACAACCCATTGCTTTCAAGCCGGGCATCTTTCCGGTGCGACAGGGCGGCAAGACTGATGATTGCACGTTCCCGCAGATCAAACGGCAGGCGTTCATCGCCCGCAATCATTTGGGCGCTCCGGAGCTGGTGCCCTTTCTGACCAAACATCCAGCCGATATCGTGGAGCATGCCGGTAATTTCCAGAAGGAACCGCTCGCGTTTTCCAAGATTATGGAGCGGCTGTACCTGATCAAACAGCATAAGTGCAAGGCAGGTTACGTGTTGGGAGTGTTCCACGCCCTGCGGATATTCTGCTGCAATCAGCGCCACAGCAGTGCGTGCATCATCCTCGTGCGCCTGCGAACTAAGGCAATATGCCTTCTTCCTTCCCGAGACAAGGGTAACGCGGAGCTCATCCCAGATCCGAGACCGCTTAAGTGCATCCCAGTACAGCACGATTCTCCGGTGAAGAGCTCTGCGCTTTTTTTCGCGGTCAAGCAGGAGTGCTTTTATGCCGGAGATATTGTGGGTACCGGCAGATGCGGGATCGCGACGCGGTCGGGGGAGGGATCGCTGTTTTAAGAGGGTATGCGAGAGCGTGTCAATCCAGACATCGCAATCGTGCAGATCTCCGAGGAGCGCCTGGACTTTTTTCACGCGGGCAAGAGGTTTTTTAAGCTGGAGTTTGTAGAGGGGGCTGTACACTTCCAGCGTATACCGGAGTTTTTTTGCCGCGATCCTCATCGCGTGGTGCTCGGCAACAGCATCCGGGTCTGCCACCCATGGTTCATACGCAAGAAACCTGTTCAGGCGTGTTCCGATGCGATCGGCAGCAACAGTAGGAATGCCTGCGGCATACTGTTTTTTGATCCCGCGCATGACGAAATGATCAGCCCTGAGTTCATCGTGCATATCTTCAAGAATCCGGCTCTCTTTTAGTTCGGAGAGGTTTGAAAGAACCCTTGTCTGGGATGTTGCCCTTCTGGATTTCAGCTGCAAAAGAAGCGCTTGGATCCCGGCTTCGACCAAATCTTTTGAGGGGCGGGCTCGCTTTTTTTTCCCCTGCTGATCTTTGAGGGTATCTGTATATCCGTGCAAAAATTCGATCTGCACATCAGCATCCCGCGCCTTGCCCAGCGCTCCGGTGATTTTTTTGATCTCCTGCATCCAGCACCGATACTTTTTATCAGGAAAACACCCAGCAAAGAGCGGGAGCGCGGCACGCAGGCGACGCGATGCAACCCGCATCCGGTGGATACACTCACTATCCTGTGCCGCTTTCACCCCGTCAATTTCTTTAGAGAATGCACCAAGGAGCGGACGCAGCCGTCCTGTGGCAAAATGGCATGTCCCTTTCCCTGAAAGTTGCGGTTCAATGTCAGCCATTGTACCATGATCCCCGGTGGGCAACTAACCAGGACTGAGCGTTCAATTCCTCTTCCCCCGCTTCCGGTTGTACTCTGGCATAAGAGCCGTCACTCTTCAACAACCGAAGCTTTTCCGTATCCCTGAGCTGCACGGGAATGATGCAATTGATCAACGCCGAACGGATCTTTTTATCCTCCAGCGGGAAGAGCTCCTCGACCCTCCGGTCAAGGTTGCGGGGCATGAGATCGGCACTGCCTAAAAACACTTCTTCATCACCGCCATTCCTGAAATAATAAATGCGGGCATGTTCAAGGAACCTGCCGACAATGGAACTGACGGAGATATTCTCGCTGATACCGGGAACCCCCGGACGCAGGCAGCAGATGCCCCGTACCTGAAGGTCCACGTTCATGCCTGCCTGCGATGCGCGGTAGAGTGCAGCAATACATTCTGGGTCCTGGAGGGCATTCATCTTGAATACGATATGCCCGTCACCATGCTTTTTCTGGCGGGTGATTTCCCGCTCAATGCGTTCCAGGATCTTTTTGCGCAGGGTCACCGGTGAAACAAGCAGTTTGTGGTAGTGTTCGATCCGGGCATACCCGGTGAGAAAATTAAAAAGATGGGCAACGTCCTCGCCAATCTTCTTGTCGCAGGTCAAAAGCCCGAAATCAGTGTAGATGCGGGCGGTGGTGGCATTGTAATTGCCTGTCCCAAGATGCACATACCTCTGGATCCCGTCTTTTTCCCGGCGCACGACCATGCAGAGCTTTGCATGCACCTTGAGCCCCACAACACCGTATACCACATGCACCCCTTCACGTTCGAGCGCCCGAGCCCAGCCGATATTGTTCTCCTCATCGAAGCGTGCCTTGAGCTCAATCAATGCTGCGACAGCCTTGCCATGTTCCCGTGCTTCCATGAGCGCATGGACAATCGGGGAGTTCGCCCCCACCCGGTACAGGGTAATCTTTATCCCGAGCACATCCGGGTCGGTCGCCGCCTGCCGGATGAAGTTTACAACCGGGGTGAAACTGTCATACGGGTGATACAGCAGGATATCGTGCCGGCGGATGACTGAGAATATATCCTTCTCCTTCTCCAGTTCAGGATGAACTGAAGGGACAAACGGGATGTCCTTTAAATCGGGGCGTTCAAGGGAGAGAAGCTGCATGAGGTCTGCCATGCCCAGCGGACCCTTGACCCGGTAGGTCGACTGGGTGGCAACTCCCAGTTTATGTTCGAGCATGTGGCAAATGGAATCCTGCATGGAACAATCCACCTCGATTCTCACCGGTTTTCCCCGTGCACGCTGTTCCATGACCTCTTCTACGGTCGTGAGCAGGTCGGAGGCTTCATCAACTTCGATGTCAAAGTCAGCATCGCGGGTGATCCGGAATGGGAACGAGGCAGCGACGTTCATCCCGGGAAAGAGCATGTCAAGGTGGGCGGTGATGATCTCTTCAAGATACACAACGTGGACGGTCGTATCGTCCCCGTGTCCGCCAGCAGCATCATCCGGAATTCGGATGAGCCGGGAGAACAGGTTCGTCGGCACCTTGACGCGGGCGAAAAATTCCTTTTTGCCCTGATCCTGGACAAGGATGGCGAGATTGAGGGAAAGATTTGAGATGAAGGGAAACGGGTGGGCGCTGTCGAATGCCAGAGGCGTAAGTATCGGAAAGATTTCATGCATGAAGAGTTCGTGCATCTGGTCCTTCTGGCGTTGATTGAGGGTATCGTAGGTATGAAGGTGGATCCCAGCGGCGGTAAGTTTCGGGAGGAGATCCTCATGCCAGCACCGCGATAATTCTTCCAGATCAACAGTCAGCCTCTGCTGAATTGCCGCAAGCTGCTGTGCAGGAGTCATCCCGTCCGGAGGCGATACGAGGACTCCTTTTGCAAGTTGCCTCTGGAGCCCGGAAACCCGGATCATAAAAAATTCATCAAGGTTATTGGCGACGATGGCAAGGAATTTTACCCGTTCAAGTAACGGGTGCCGTTCATCCTTTGCTTCATCGAGTACGTGGTGGTTGAATTCAAGCCAGCTCAGTTCCCGGTTTATGTAGAGTGACGGATCAACGAGAGGATGAGCATCAGGAGTTTTCATTCTTGCACCTCATCCTATGCTCTGGGTTCATCCCCACAATGTACGCTGTAAACCGCATCACCGTCAAGGTATTCAACTGCCATATGCTCTCTTCACTCACTGGTATAGTTGATGAATGGATACGTTGGACGTGATATATCAGACATCCCGGGCGGACTCCCTTAAATCCGGTAATACCCTCCAGCCAGGCATTGGATAATCAAATTCACTGGTATCGAATAATTCTGCCTTCTTTCTATTTGGTGCCTCGCATATAACGTGGGCGGATGCCCCAGTGACTGCTGAAGTACAGGTGCGGGAATCGGTCAGAGAGCATCAAAAAGAAAACATCTGCATCGAGAAACACCGGACCGGGGATGGCAAACAGTGTGAGCGCGGGCAACCCGGGCACAAGGAGGAGGGCTGGTGAATATTCGGCGGATATCCTCGGAAAATGTGATCAACTACCTTGTGGAGGAGGAGCGTGTGCCAAAGAAGGGAAAACCCGGCCGTTGATGGTTTCTTAAAAATTACCTTCAATGGTATGCGATCTGGTTGTGAATTCATAAGAAAATAGACTCGTTGACCGTCAACGACCGTGAATGCCGTAATTTAACTTCGTTTTCGAAATCATTATTAGACTATAAAGTCATTGTTCCTTCATCAGTAACGATGCATTCGTTCTCTGATAAGAGGTAACAACAAATGGCTGAAGAAAAAAAGGGTCTTGTTCAGGAATTTATGGATTTCCTCATGAAATACCAAGTCATTGGCCTTGCTGTAGCGTTTATAATCGGTGCAGCAGCGACAAAAATGGTGACAGCTTGTGTAACTGATGTCATCATGCCGGTAATTGCAGTGCTCGTCCCAGGAGGGGAATGGAGGACCACGGTTCTTCAGCTGGGTCCGGTAAAATTACTTGTCGGTGATTTTGTTGGTGCTATCATCGATTTTGTCATCATTGCACTAGTAGTGTTCATTATTGTAAAATATATGATGAAAGGGGACACATCCAAAAAGATCTAATCTTTTCTCCGAATTTTAACTACAATATTTTTCATTATATCTGATTCAATACTCATCATAGTTTTTCCAAACTTTGAGGTGAAAAATGAAGGAAGGTTTTGCATTATCCAACAATCCGGGCCCAACACCCGGCAGGCTTCAGATGCTACCTTTTTGATATCAAGGAATAAATCGAGCAGGATTCTATTATCGCCAGGAATAGCATTTTAAAAGTTTGATCTTGGAATACGATCAATTCATTACGGGGCGTGTTATCCTTGATAGAGATAACACCCAAAAAATATCAAGAAAAGTATTTTTTTATAATTTTAGTTTCACATAGTTGTCAACCCGATCACCGTTCCCCATCTGTTACCCATCAGATTGATCGGGATGCTCATCATCTGTGCGACCATCAATCTCTTTGCATCTGCTTACAATCCGGGCATATCCACCCATAGGAAAAATATATCGTCATGCTAATGAAAGTGGGAAATATGAAATATCTTTTTTTTATCCTCTTACTGGGTGCAATAATAATAACTGCCGGTTGCACAACCGCACCAAATCATACACCTGTGACCCCCCCCCCAATTCAAACAACCGTAACAACCGAAACGATTCCACCTGTCGTAACAACTATTCAAACAGAGAACATAGAATCTATTCGAACACAATTAAACAGCGAATGGAGGCAAATCCAGGTTGTTTATGATACATATAATGAAAATAAGGATAAATTGGATCTTACATATAATTACGATATTAACCGTTTTAGGGAGAGAAACGTTCCTCATACAATTTCTGAATACCAAAGAATCAAAGATGATTTATCAATGATCAATATTAACAATGATGACCTAAAAAATGAGAGAACTGTTCTAGTATCAATCTGTGATTACAAAATCAAATATCTTCAGGGTATGAGTTCGATATATCATGCCCCCCAAGCCGAAACATACTCGTATCAAACGAGTCTGAATGAATATAAAAATGCAAAGTATCTTTTCCAAGATGTACGAGACATCGTACGAACCATGATTTATGTTATTCCTTATTCTAGTAAATATTGGGAATACGTTAACGATGATTATCAATTAGCAGAGTCAAATATTTTTTTGGCTAATCAAAATATTTCAAGAATAAATAAACTAGAGAAATAAACTATGAAGATTTTCTAAGGAGTACGTGGGGAATTGATGCCTGCGCCGCAGCTTATAATCTCCATGTCACACCAACATGTGATGGTCTAGATCTAACATGGAATGATGTTAGTACCTCTGGTTATTTTATACTAACTTACGATCCCCAACTTTCGACGTGGAATGCTTTGTCTGTTCATAGTGTTACAAGCTATTCCATTCCTAATGCATGGCATCCTACACCGGGAACCTATAGTTTTTCGATACTTCAATGGGATAGTGCCGCGGGTGGGCCTGATTGTTATTCTAACATCGTGTGTGATGTAGTATTACCTTCAACATGTCCAAGCGTCGCAGAGTTCCCTTCAGCATTCCTGCCAGTGGTGTTGATAATTGAATTCCTTGGAACCGTACTCTAAATCCAGAGAACAAGAGAACACTAATTTTTTTCAATTCCGATGCATCAGCCTATATTCCGGGCACCTCTACGCGACTGCAGAGATTCTTCTAATTTTCTCTGACAAGTGTACGATGTCCGAGGGATTGTCAACCTATTCCATCGCAGTATCATCCTACATTCCAGACATAGCCAAGCACACGGGATGAACTCTCCGGCATTTCTGTGGTACAACCCGACCCTCCTTACCCCACATTTTGGGTGCGGGCGGCGCGGGATTGAAACTTTATTCTTTTTATGTATGCAAAACCATTGAAAAATACGAGCAAATCAAGCCCAAAATCGAGATTAGACTTTAACTAGCGGTAATTAGGCCAGGGCCGAGATTCGAACCCGGGTCGGGGGATCCACAGTCCCCTAGGATAACCAACTACCCCACCCTGGCAGATGTCCCTCTTACATTAGGCATTGTTTCTCTTTAAAGTATCCTTATCAATGCCTTTGGGGATATCGCGGTATTGTAGGACCGCAACGCATGGGGGAACTGCTTGAGGAGAATGCGCAAAGCCTATCCGGTGATTATTAATAGTGTTTCATGTCCAGTACCTATCAGGTTGGCATGGACGGTTTATCCGTAAGTTCATAACATCACGGGAACGCACATTTTTCTCTGCGGCGATTTGGATTTCGCGCCGGCGATGCGTGCCCCGCGATGGACCGGTGGTGGCAATGGTGCAGAACCCAAAAATCCGGACTCCAATCGTCTGCGTGATGGGGCACGTCGATCACGGGAAGACCTCTCTTCTCGACCGGATCCGTGGATCGTCGGTAGTCTCTTCCGAAGCGGGTGCGATCACCCAGCATATCGGCGCAACGCTCGTCCCTATCGAATCGATCCGGTCGATGAGCGGCACGATGGAGAAGGTGCTGATCAACATCCCCGGTCTCCTCTTCATCGATACACCGGGTCACCATGCGTTTACCACCCTGCGGGCACGCGGCGGTGCGCTCGCTGACATGGCGATCCTCGTTGTCGACATCACGCAGGGGTTCCAGCCCCAGACCATCGAGGCGCTCCAGATCCTGCGCAACTGCAAGACGCCGTTTGTCATCGCAGCGACGAAAATCGACCGTATCCATGGCTGGCGGCCGTTTGCGAACGAGACATTCGTGTCATCGTTCCCGAAACAGAATGACCGGGTGAAAGGTGAAGTTGAGAACAAGACCTACGGGATTGTCGGGAAACTTGGTGAACTTGGTTTCTCCGCCGACCGGTTCGACCGTGTCGCTGACTTCCAGCGCAACCTCGCCATCGTGCCGGTGAGCGCCCATACCGGCGAGGGCATTGCAGATCTCCTCCTTGTCATGATCGGGCTCGCCCAACGGTACATGGGGCAGGAGCTGGCGCTCGCTGTCGAAGGCCCGGGCGCCGGTACCGTGCTTGAGGTAAAAGAGGAGCGGGGGCTCGGGACGACGCTGGATGTGATCCTGTATGACGGGACACTTTCCATTGGCGACGAGATCGCGGTCGCCTCCAAGGACGCGGTGCTGGTCACGAAAGTGCGGTCGCTGTTAAAACCCCGCCCGATGAAGGAAATTCTTGTTGAGGACCGGTTCGAGCGGGTGAAGTCAGTTGCAGCCGCATCCGGGATCAAGGTCACGGCACCAAACCTTGAAGGCGTGATCGCAGGTTCGCCACTCTTCGTGATCCGTAACAACCGGGAGGAGGTCGAATCACGGATCATAAAAGAGATGAGCGAGATCCATGTGAACCTCGCAAGCGACGGTCTCGTGATCAAGGCGGACACGATCGGGGCGCTCGAGGCGCTCTGCAAGGAACTGGAGGCAAAAGGGTTCGGTGTCATGCGTGCGGAAGTCGGACCGGTGAGCCGGCACGACCTGATCGAGACCGAGACGATCAAAAACCCCTATTACCGCGCCCTGCTCTGTTTCAACACCCCGATCCTCCCCGATGCCGCAGATATGATCAAGAACCCGCTCTACACGCAGGTGAAAGTCTTCGAGGGCAACGTGATCTACCAGCTGATCGACCAGTATGTCGCGTGGCGGGACGAACAGAAGCGCCTTGCGGAGCAAAAACGGTTCGAGCACGTCGTCATGCCGGCAAAGATCCGGCTGCTGCCCGACTGCGTCTTCCGGCAGAGCAACCCTGCGGTGGTCGGCGTGCGGGTGCTCGGCGGCAAACTGCGCAACGATATCGACCTTGTCACGCCGCACGGAAAAAAGGTCGGGCACCTCAAGACCATGCAGCTGCGGGGCGAAAACATCCGCGAGGCTGACGCGGGGCAGGAAGTGGCAATCTCAATTGAGGGGGCGACAGTCGGGCGCCAGGTGAACGTAGGCGACGACCTCTTCGTGGACATCCCGGAACGCCATGTGAAAGTGCTTGAGCGCGAGATGACAAAGATGCTTAACATCCCGGCGCAGGAAGTACTTGCCGAATTCGCGTTAATGCGGCGAAGGGAAGATCCTTTCTGGGGCAAGTGAGTGCCGGTTTTTCACAACGACGGGAGGCTTTAATAGCGAGCCCGGCATATAACGTGGGTACTTCTCATGAGTACGCGGCAGCGCCGATAACCAAGAGATGAACAATACCCTAGTTATGGGGCAGGAAATTACAGGAGTTTTCACATGGTGGAGTTCAAGGTCGTTGTTGCAGACCCAAAGACAGGACGAGCCTATAATGTCGACGCGGGTGCCGGTGCAGCGGGCGCACTCGTCGGCAGAAAGATCGGTGACGAAGTGGATGCCGGTCCGCTGGGGCTTTCAGGCTACAAGGTGCAGATCACGGGCGGGTCAGACCGCACCGGCACCCCGGCAAACAAGAGCCTGCCAGGCGCAGGGAGAAAGATGCTCCTTGTAGCGGGCGGCACGACAGGGTACCACCCCAAGATGGAGGGGCAGCGCAGGCGCAAGATGCTGCGTTCAAAAGAGATCACCGCGGACTTTGTCCAGGTGAATACCCGGGTCACGACATACGGAGAGAAATCCCTCGAGGAGATGTTCCCGGCAAAGCCTGCCGATGACAAAAAGGCGAGTGCCGAGAAACCCCAAGAGAGATCGCCCAAGAAAAAGAAGTAATACTAACCCATCAACGATTCTTTTTTACGCTGGTACTAAGCGCATCAAGTTTGTCCCCGAAAGGGACCTTGTGCCGTTGTGCGATGATCACAATTGCCGCTTCGGGCAGCAGGTTGCCGTCGAAGCCATCCTTGATGAGCTTGTTCATCTCGGCAACCACATCGGTGTCCTGCGTTCCGGTCGCCTTGGCAATCCGTCCAATTACCTCCTGCAACGGGTCTTTTTTTTCAAAAATTGCCGAGGTGGGCTTGAACCCGATAGGGATAGTGACGCCGGAAATATCGAAGTTTGGGCTGTAGATACCATTGTCCTGCACAAGCAGCCCTTCTTCCTCCGCATTTTTTAACAGGAGGTTTGCCTGCTCGGTGCTCATCCACTTGCGGTCGAGCGCATAGTAATAGACAAGCTCGTTCTTGCGCATCGCCGTCTTTCTTGAATGCCTGAACGGTGCCGCGACCGTGATGCGAAACGTCAAGCCTATTTACCGAGAATAAGGTTCTTCATATCCAGTGCATCCAGCCCGCCGGGCTTGCCGTCCTTTGCGATATCCACATCCGTGCGGGAGACACGGTCAGTCAAGCGGACAAAGAACGCATCGTTTGCGATCGGCACCTTGCCACCACCCCGCAGGGCAAGCGCAAGAACCGAGATGCGCAGGTCAGCCGCCTCAGTGATCGTGCCGGAACGCAGCATCTCGGGTGTGATGTCGCCGAACGTCGCGCGGTCGATCGCCACTTCGACTTTGGTCGTGACCTTGACAAGATCCTTGCCTGATGCCTTTGTCGTTTCGGCGCCGTCCAGTGAGACGATGTGTCTGAGCGTTTCAAGAAACGGCATGCCCATCGCAAACGAGAGGTCAACCTTCTGCGGGAACCGATAACAGATCCTTCGCATAGCTCCTCTATGGGAAATACAAGAGAAAAAAGGTGCTGGTTGAAAGAGGGGGAGCCGGTGGGGGATTTATTCCAGCAGGACTGCGTTGATGACGCCGTCTTGTCCGGGGCGGCTGACAATGCGGGCTCGTCCGATCTCAGTCTTAATGATCGCGCCCTTCGTGAGGAGGTTTCGCCTGACGTAGTTCGGGTTTGCGCCGTTCTCCTCAACTTTTTCGATCTTTGCCTTTTTTGTGTCACCGTTTGATGCATTTGTCACGTTCGCGTACAGTGCACGCAGGGCACGCACCTTTTCGTTCGCGCCGGTTGTGCGCTCGATCTTTCTCTTGTCCTCACCGATATGGGTATCCGCGGGGGCAAGCCCGATCTCGGTCCTCCGCTTTCCCTTCGCCGGACTGATCCTCCCGCCGGTTACCTTCCGAACTGATATTCCTTGCCAGAGCATGAATACACCCCGTTATATTGTTAGTCTTTTCGGGAACTTCCCCTAAAAGAGCGTGCTGTATATATTCCCTTCCCAGTTATTTAACAGCTGCGCTCACCGGAGGATCTCGTCAAGCAGGGGTGCGATACCCCCACCAGTCTTTAAATTTGTCCTGAAAACCGCCATGTCCGGGTTGTACCGGTGCATGTCCGACTCCATCCGGTCGAGGTTGGCGCCGACCAGCGGCGCGAGGTCGACTTTGTTGATCACGCCGATCGTGCAGTCCCGAAACATCATCGGGTGCTTGTTCACCACATCGTCCCCCTCGGTGGAACTGACGATCACGATCCTTTTTTCCGCGCCCAGTTTAAAGTCAGTGGGGCAGACCATGTTGCCCACGTTCTCGATGAAGAGTATGTCCATCTCATCGAGCGGCAGGTGATCGATCGCGTGCTCTACGAGATGGGCGTCGAGATGGCATTCCTTCCCGGTATTTGCGTTATACGCAGGGATGCCAAGGGATTTGATCCGTTTGAAGTCATCGTCCCCGTACACATCCCCCGCAATCGCTCCCGCCCGCTTTCCCTTTTTATTGAGCAGGGGGACGAGCCGTTCGATGAGTGCGGTCTTGCCCGAACCGATCGCGCCCAGAAGGTCAAACGCACGAACGCCGTGCGCCTTCAGGTGCTCTGCGTTGTGATCCGCAATGTGATTGTTGACGTCGTAGACATCTTTTTCGATCCTGACGTCGATATGGTGCATGCTCTAAGGTTTGAGCGTGCAGTGTTTATACCTTAACACACAAACCATCCTGCAATGGCAGACGAGTGCATGCTGTACCCCTGCTACTTCAATGCCGCGCTGAAATGCAGGCAGGGGCGGCGGGTACCGCATCAGACCATGGCGAAGGCGCCTTCTCTTGCAGATCTCGAACGGGCGCTGAAGCGGTCGGGGCTTAAATACCGCGCCGAGGACCAGCACCACCCCGCTCACTGGGAGCGGCACGAGGGCAGGGTTGTCGTCGAATGGAAGAAGGGGAAGGAAGCCCTCATCAAAAAAATTGCACAACTCCTGGGGGGTAAGAAATGAGCAGCATGTACGACCTGCACACGCATACGATCCACTCGGATGGGGAAATGCTCCCGATCGAACTCGTGCGGCGGATGGCGGTGCTCGGGTACGGGACGGTCGCGGTCACCGACCACGTGGACACTTCCAATGTGGGGACAGTCATTGCATCTCTGTTGCCCGTGAAGGAGTCTGCGCTGCTTTTCGGCGTGAAGCTTCTCTGCGGAGTCGAGATCACCCACGTCCCGCCGGCGCAGATCGCTGAGCTTGCCCGTCAGGCAAAGGAGGCGGGAGCTGATATTGTGATCGTACACGGTGAGACACCTGTAGAGCCGGTGGCGCCGGGCACCAACCGCGCCGCGTGCGGCTGCAGGCACGTGGACGTGCTCGCGCATCCGGGGATGGTCGCGATCGAGGACGCCCTGCTTGCGGTACAACATACCATCGCGCTTGAGATCACCTCGCGGGGAGGGCACAACCGGACTAACGGGCACGTCGTGCAGATCGCCCGCGAGGCGGGATGCCAGATTGTAGTGGACTCGGACGCCCATGCCCCGCACGATTTACTGGACGAGCGCGCAAGAATTCTGGTCGCAAAAGGGGCCGGGCTCACGGACGCGGAGTCCCGCGACGTGCTATCTTTAAATATCGACCGGTTCCTCTCTTCCTGATAATATTATTTATAGTTTCACGAAATGTTTAAATACTGAACAGGCATTTATACATAGATTGCTAATTTAATTTGGCACATCTGTATCTCCCCGAGGTTATTGTGTGAACGTGGTTGGTCGAGCGATGAGCACCCCCGGCAGGCGGATGCTCATTATCCAGTGCGATGCCGCCCAGCTCCCCGGATTGTACAGCGAAGTCACAGACCAGAAAATGCAACCGGTCGGCAAAATCGTTGACATCTTCGGGAATATCACAACGCCGTATGCCACCGTCATCTGCCGCGGTCGGTGCGATATCCAGCCCAATAACAAACTGTATGCAAAGGCAGCAACCGGCACAAAGGGGTACCGTCCTGTGAACAGGAAATGATTGTACGTGGTGAACGTGGATGGAAATTGAAAAACTCAAAATACTGCAGAATGAACGGGAAGCCCTCAAGACCCGCACGAAAGTAAAAGAGCACGAGAAGAAGGCTGAAAACCACACGGAGACGGTCTGTCCCGAGTGCGGGGGCAGGCAGCTTGTCCATGACTACGAGCGTGCGGAACTTGTCTGCCAGAGCTGCGGGCTTGTGATCGATGCGGAGTTCATCGACCGCGGCCCCGAGTGGCGGGCATTTGACCATGACCAGCGCATGAAGAGATCAAGAGTCGGCGCTCCGATGACCTTTACGATCCATGACAAGGGCCTCTCCACCATGATCGACTGGCGCAACCGGGACTCGTACGGGCGGGCAATCTCGTCCAAGAACCGTGCGCAGCTCTACCGGCTCCGCAAGTGGCAGCGCCGGATCCGCGTCTCCAACGCAACCGAACGCAACCTCGCGTTCGCGCTCTCGGAACTGGACCGCATGGCATCGGCACTCGGCCTCCCGAGAAACGTCCGCGAGACCGCCGCTGTCGTGTACCGCGACGCGGTGGACAAGAACCTGATCCGCGGAAGAAGCATCGAGGGCGTTGCCGCTGCAGCGCTCTATGCAGCGTGCCGGCAGTGCAGCGTCCCGCGGACGCTCGATGAGATCGCGGAAGTATCGCGGGTGTCCCGGAAAGAGATCGGAAGAACCTACCGGTTCATCTCCCGTGAACTGGGCCTAAAGCTCCTCCCGACCTCACCGATTGACTACGTGCCACGCTTCTGCTCCGGGCTCACCCTGAAAGGCGAGGTGCAGTCCCGCGCAGTCGAGATCCTCCGGCAGGCTGGCGAGCGCGAGCTCACCAGCGGCAGGGGCCCGACCGGTGTCGCGGCCGCGGCAATCTACATCTCCTCCATTCTCGGGGGCGAGCGCCGCACCCAGCGTGAAGTCGCCGAGGTCGCAGGCGTGACCGAGGTCACCATCCGGAACAGATATAAGGAACTGGCAGAAAAATTAGATATCGAGATCATTCTCTGATATCAACAATCATTTTTTTTACGTGGGCTCGTAGATCAGGGGTAGATCGTTACGTTCGCAACGTAAAGGCCGCGGGTTCAAATCCCGCCGGGTCCATTGATTTGGTGCCCCAGACTCCGGAATTTTTTTCTCCATCTTTTCGTTTTGGCATCGTACCGGAATGCAGTGATGGGATAGGATAGTTTTTCATGGGGAGATTACAAAATATATCCAACATTTCACAGGTCATATCTCACAGAGGGGAATAAATGAAGATCCGCATGACAACAACCCGGACTTTGGCCCTGGTAATTCTCGGGGCGATTCTGCTCATTGCACCTGCAGCGGCAGTCTCCGTTGCTATTTACGGGGATACGGCAGGGTTCAATCCCGATCTCCATAAGGAAAAGTACACGGTGGTATATTCCCTTCCCGGATTTCAGGGAAAGGAGTTTGACAAGGCTGTAACGGAATACACGAACAGTTCAGTTGATGTCATATTCATCGGAGCCGACGATTCATTCGATGCAGCAACCGCGGCAGCGATCGAAGGTGCTGTCGGGGGGGGCAAAGTCCTCGTTATCAGTTATCCTGCTTCAGGAAAGTTTGCAAAGACCAAGCCTGCAGAAGGGAACACCCTTGCACCGGGCGGACCCTATATTGAGGTAATCGCGCCCGCAAGCGTCCCTGCCTCCGCAATTTTTGCCGGGCTGAGCACCAACTATTCACTGACTTCACCGGTCGCTGCCAGACTGAACGGGACGGCAAAAACGGGAGCAACCGTGCTTCTTGCCTACGATTCCGGTCAACCCGCGCTGCTCTTCTGGAAGGCCAGTAAAGGGTACGTCATTGAGTGGACACTGCCATCCCCTGTGTCCTACATGAACAGTACTGACGCCGATACGGTAACCGACCGCGTCCTGACCCACGTCCTTGATTTACGCGCCAAGGCTGGCATTCCCACCGCGACCCCCACGGCTGCACTGACAACGGCACCAACAACACCATCCGTAACAACTCCGGGTGTACCCCCGACAACCGCACCGACCAAGGGTTCCATATCCTTCTTCTCCTCTCCTGCGGGGGCAAACGTTTTCTTTGACGGCATGTACCGGGGCATAACGCCGCTCAACCTCACCGATATCGCGGCAGGCTATCACCTTTTCAAACTCTCGATGGACGACCGGTATGATTATGACGGGAGCATCTATGTAATCGCAGGGGAAACTGTCAATGCGTACGGGAAACTGCCAATGCTGCCTAAGGGAGTGACCAATGTCCCTACCCCGGTCCCGACGATAGCTGCAACTCCTACCCCAACCACCACCCAGAGCCCGGATCCCCTCTCAAATCCGACAGTTGTTGCCGCCGCCATCGGTACCATCACGGCAGGTATTGGCGCATTCGCGACGATCTATTCCCAGAAGATGAAGAGTAAAAAAGAATAGCCGATCCCTCTTTTTCCTTATCTTTTGATAGCCGTTGCTTACGGGTCTTGGGAGTGCACCACCTGTATTTTACCCGCAGAAACGTAGTATGCAATCCCGCTTGGGCTCGTAGACCAGAGGTAGATCGTTACGTTCGCAATGTAAGGCCACGGGTTCAAATCCCGCTGGGTCCATTTCGTCTTTTTTTTACTGAACTTTTACAGCTATTTCTCCCCTTGAATTCCTTATAATCCTGATGAGTTATGGGTATTTTGTTAATTGACCCGAACCCCTGTTAATGAAGAACATCAGCGGTCAGGGATCGATGGTATTAAAACAATACTGGCACAAGTTACAATCCCTGCAACCGGTGACCCATGAAAACACAGATAGAACGTGCAAGAGCCGAAAAGATTACCTCCCAGTGCAGATCGGTGGCAAAAAAAGAGGGGATCAGTCCGGAGATCATCGCTTCGCGAATCGCTCGCGGGAGTGTCGTCATCATGAGCCGGGGGAGATGCTCTGTTGGCATTGGCGAGGGGTTACGGACGAAGGTGAACGTCAACATCGGTACCTCATCCGACAGAGACGACCCGCAGGAGGAGATTAAGAAGGGAAAAATTGCCGAGATGTACGGGGCGGATACGATCAGTGACCTCTCTATGGGCAAAGACATCCCCGGCACCAGAAAACTCATTTTCCAGCATACGGCCCTCCCCATCACGACAGTCCCGATATACCAGACGGCATCTGAAATCGGCATACGGGACATGACGGAGCAGGATATTTTCAGGACGATCCGGGCACAAGCGGGAGAAGGTATAAGCTCTTTTGTCCTACACTGCGTCACTCATCCGGTTCTGGAATCATATAAAAAAAATAAAAGGATACTCGGTGTGGTGTCAAAAGGGGGCTCGATTACCAGCGCGTATATGCTGCTCAATACGTGCGACAACCCCTTCATCGAAAATTTTGACACGGTTCTTTCGATCCTTAAAAAATATGATATTGTTCTCTCTCTTGGCAACACCATGCGGAGCGGTTGCATTCACGATGCACGGGACAGGGCGCAGGTTGAGGAGATCCGCGAGAATATCAGACTTGCCCGTATTGCGCATGAAGCCGGGGTCCAGGTGATCATCGAGGGTGTGGGAGGACATGTCCGCATCGATAAAATCGCAGATCATGTGAAATACCACAAACGGCTGGCAGATTACCCGCTTTTTGTCGCCGGCCCGCTGCCAACGGATGTGGCGATGGGATATGACCATATTGCCGGGTGTGCCGGGGCAAGCATCGCAAGCGGTGCCGGGGCTGACTACCTGTGTTATATCACCCCGGCTGAACACCTGGGGCTCCCCACACCGGACAATGTCCGGGAGGGACTTGTGGCGTTCAGGATTGCCGCACATATCGGGGATAGCATAAAATACGGGATATCTCCGGCTGATGCCGCGGTTTCCCGTAGCCGTGCCGACCTGAACTGGGAGGGACAGTTCTGCAATGCGCTCGAACCTGACAAAGCGCGGACGATGGCACCCCAATCCGGTCCATGCTCGATGTGCGGGGATTTTTGTGCGATAAAAATAATGAAGGAACTGGCTCTGTAAATTGTTCCAATCCCCTGGAAACAAAGGCGGGGAATTAAAATTGCAAAGTGAACCCTTTTAATTTTATTTTCTTCAATTTTTTACTATTTTTCATCAGGGAATTGCCGGATCCGAATCTTACAACCAGAAACCTGGCTGGGTATTATTGACAGGAGATCCCCGGCATTTGCCATCCATCTCCTGTTATGCGCATTTTTTGCGGATTTGGATTACAAGAGGGATGTGAGTGATTTTACTATTCTGTCACTTCTTCTGCAGCATCGATGCCACTTCGCTCTCCAGCGTCGATTTCAGCCTGTCTACCGCTTCGTTGAGATCATTTGTCGTGGTGATGGTAAACGAGTTGTCGCTCTTGGGGTCATGGTAGTTGACAACGTACTCGATCTGCCCGTCCTTTGCCTTCTTTGGTTCGATGATCAGCTTAGCCATAGTGGTTCAGGAAACGTTTTATTTTCGTCCTTCATCTGTCTTGTGGAGCCCCGATCAGCAACAACTATATGGCATCCGCGGAAAAATAGTATGCCACATCGCTGGGGGCTCGTAGATCAGGGGTAGATCGTCACGTTTGCAACGTGAAGGCCACGGGTTCGAATCCCGTCGAGTCCATCTCATTTTATCAAGTTTCTTCCGTGACCGCAAGGTCACGCCGGGTTAAAAAGGGCGGAACCCTCGCGATTTGACGGGTTAAATCCCGCCGGGTCCATTCGTTTTTATCAGTCAATCCATTCCAGCAGGTGAGCCGCTGATTCGGTTGCTTCCTGACGGCCTTTCTTTTGTTTTTTTTTCACAACCGCCTTTTTATCCTGATCGAACTGCCCGTAATCCATATAGTTGCCGCTCAGGGAATCGTCATCGCTGATGCTGATCTCCTGCACCAGCGAGGCGATATCCTCCTGCGGTGATGCTGCCGGAGGTTCCTTCCTGCGGATAAGATCATGGAGTTTGACCGGTTCCGGTATGGAAGCGGGTTCCGCCTCAAAGAACGGTGGTGATGCGTCCGCAAGGGGAGGCGGTGCTGCTGCGGGGCTTGAGGGAGCGGAAAGCGGTGTCTTTGGCTTCTGGAGTAAAAAGTCCACGAAGTCCTCGACCTCCCGGCGCTGTTCGGGTGACAACCGGTCCAGCCTGCTCTCCAGTGATTCCATCTGACCTGCCCGTCTGCTTCTGCTGATCACTATCTCGTTTTTTGAGCTATTAAGGAAAATCGGTCGGACTGAACACAGCATCAGCCCCATGTATGCTGGTAGCCCCGTTTCTCCAGCACCTGACCATCGATGAGGACATGGCGGTCATGGATTACCCTGCCAATGACGGTATACGGAACCCCTGCAACCGGGTGCTTCTCCTCCGGGCAGGTGAAGATCAGCTCGTAGTCGCCGCCACCGAAGAGTGCGAGCTCCCGCGCCTGTAGTTTTGGTATTCCGGCAGGGAGCGGAACCTTTGCCGATTCAATCTCAAACCCGAAGTCGTTTGCCTCAAACAGATCGTAGAGCGAGAGTGCGATCCCGTCGCTTATGTCCATCATCGCCGACACACCGGCTCGCCCGAGGACCTGCCCTTCCGCTACGCGGGGCTGCGGCTCGAACAAGGCGAGCTTGTGCCTGGTATACCCTTCAAGGAACGCCTGCGCCTGTCCGCAGGTGCCGGTGACGCAGATCAGATCACCTGGGCGGGCACCGCTCCTTTTCACCATGTATGCCGGCGCGACAATGCCCAGCCCCGTACTCACGATGGTCAGTTCGCCGTGCCGGTCGATATCACCGCCGATGATCGTCGCCCCGTACCTGGTGCAGCAATCGTTTGCCCCCTGCATCACACCGGCGAGCTGTTCCCACCGGTCGAGCCCGACGGCAAGGAGGACATAGCGGGGCGCTGCTCCCATGCCTGCGATATCGGAGATGGTGACGGCGGCGCTCATCCACCCGATCTGCCAGTCGGTCATGCCGCATACAAAGTCCGTTGAGGCGTGGAGCATGTCGGTGGTCGCCACCATAACCTGATCGCCAAACGGGATGATCGCGCAGTCGTCAAGACAGCGCTCCCGCCCGACAATGCCCATCACCGTTGTCAGGAGTGTCCGGTCATCCACCCTTGCGCACCTCCTTACCCCGTTCGCTCTTGTACTCCTTGAAGATGTGCTCGACCATTGCCGACTTTTTCTCACGCTCGAGCTGAGCCTGCCCGTCCTCCCAGATGGAAAGTGCTGCTTCAAGGGAGGTTTTATGGACAAGCCCGATCTTTCCCTTCACCTGTGCACCGGTCTCCGCAGCGGAGAGAAGCGGGACGCCGAGCTCCCGGAACGCCGGCAGCATCTGCGGATCGCTGGCCTTGTGCGTCTGGACGCCGGCAATCACGGCAAGCACATTGGCATCAGCGAGGTCTTTGACCACGCTCCTGCCCCAGCCATCGGTCCGGGTCACGTAGATGACATCCCCGTCATCGATCCCCGCCTCCTCCATGAGCCGGTGCATCCCGTCTTTTGTCAGCGCTTCCATCACCTTGAGCGGCACCGCCTCGCCTTCCATTGCGATCTCTTCGGACTCTTTTATCCGTACAAGCCGCTTTGAAAGGGTTTTGCTGTGCCGTTCTTCCTTCCTGAGGCGCTTTTTAAGGCTCTGGATGATCGCCTCCCGCTTTGCGATCCCGGTATCTTTTGCCAGCTGGGAGTCCCGAGCGGTGTGAATACGGCGCAGCCGGGTCTGGAGCCGGTGGATCTCGTACTCCCGTTCCTTAACCGACTCCTGCAGCTCTGCGACAAAGGTGCGGAGCCGTTTCACCATGCCGTCAAGCACCCGCACCCGCTCATCGCGCTTCGCACCGATCACAACCGCGGGCTCAGCTGACTCAGGAGCCACCGGTTTGACTTTTAAATCGCCGAGCACCTGCTCGAGTGCGTGCCCCCGGATCACCCGCGCCCGCACTTCGTCAATGTCGTGCCCGGGGGGCACCCTTTTTGCAAGGTTCTGGAACTTGTTGCGGTACTGCCGGTATGCTTCAAGTGCCGCGGAGAGCGCGTCCCGCTCATGGTCGTTTGCGTACGGGAACGGTGAGGAAAGATCTATCTTGGCATCCACGCTCATGTCCTGTTTCGGCGAATACGCGATTGCGGAGAACGCACGCCGGATCTTCTCCACCGAATAGGGCATCTCCTGGACATCGGAGGCGATGATCAGCGGTTTTCCGACCTTGTAGAGCGATTCAATCACGTCCGACATATTCATCTGCCTTGAGCTTGCGAGGTGGAGCAGGTTGCCGTCAAGGTCGAGGGCAGCGATCGCTGTGGTGGTGCCGGGGTCGATTCCCACGATCAGGTACCGGGGTCTGCCCGAGAGCGGACGGAACCGGATCCGTTCAAGGCGTTTACCACTGATCCGTACCTGCACATCCGCACCGCGGTACGTGGAGACCGGGATCTGGTCGCGGACGGCAAAGACCCGGAACGCGACCCGGCTGCACCCACCGAATGCCCGCGTCTCCTTCTTCTCGTACCGCAACCCTGAAGCGACAAGCGCCTGTTCGATTTCGCGCCCCTTCCGCTGCACCCCCCCATGGATCTTGCGCACGTACCGGTTCTGGCTCCAACCGCCCTTGCCGAGCGAGCGGTGCCGGCTCACCACAACCTCGCTCTCGTTCTCAAACGCGACGACTTCCGCGCCGGCTCCAAGTGATGCAACCTGCGCCGTGGTGCGGGCTTCAGCAAAAGGATCGAACCGGTCGAAGCTGATGTTATACCGCGCCGCAACCTTGGAGAGCGTCTCCTTGCGTTCACCACCGGTCACCTGCACAAGCCGTGTCTGCGGCGGGAGATGCTGTAAAAAGAAGAAGAGCTCATGCTGGTCGGCGGCGATCTCCTGCAGGCTGTCCACCGCGAGGATGTCGGGCTGCTCACCGGCGAGCAGCCGGAAGAGCCGGAACATCGAAACCTCGCTCTCACTCTCGATGACCTGCCCCTCAAGGCGGACGAGCGCATACATCGGGCGGCGGGACTTTGACCGCACCGAGCCTTTGATGATGTCGATGCCAAAGACCTTCAGCCGGTCACGCATTGCAACGCATCCTCAATCTGGTAGGTGACCTGATACTTCCGCCGGAAAAAGGCGAGAATGTTCTCTAAGTCCCTTCGTACGACCTGGTGTGCATTCGGGTGGTCAGCCTCCACCCACTGGGGCCAGTCGATGATGATACAGCGCCCCTCTTCCACCATGACATTGAACTCCGAGAGGTCTGCATGGATGATACCTGCTTGATACGCAGAACGGATGTTTTTAAGAATCTCATCGAGCATCCCTGCAGGGTCCTCAACCGTGCACCGGTTCAGGTTCGGCCCGGCAATGAGCGACATCACGACCGCGTGCCGGTTCCGGTCCACAGGCACCGGCACGCTCACTTTTGGGTGCAGGGCAGTCAGTGCAGCAAACTCCCGTTCCGCTGACCGGCTTGAGGCAAAAATCCACGGGTAGTGGCCTTCCTCAGGCATGTATTCGCGATTGGTCCTTGCAGATGAAAACGACCGCAATCCCACGCGGTGGAATTTGATGGCAACGGGACAGAGCCCAAGGGCCTCATGAACCACCGATTCCTTTCCTTCACCGATCAGAGAACCAAGCGCCGAAACCGTCCCCCTTTTAGCGAGTGCATGGAGTGCAAGTGTGTCGTACCCGCCAAAGACGAGTGCGTACCCGTCATAGGGCACTGCATTGAACCGGACCATTCCCAACCCGATGAGCTTACTGAGCCGGAAGCTTGTTTCAGATTCCGACAGCCCGATCGAATTTTTAATCTGCTCAAGCGGCACCCACGAGTACCGCTTCATCCAGCGCTCGATGATGGAGAGGATGCGCAGTTCGTACCGGTGCAGACTGCGGATGTGTTCGGCGGAAACGGGCATGCTAAAACATTGGTTATGTGGCGGACTATAAAATGCTCTTTGAAGCCGCGGTAAAACAAGCGAACAGGCAGTAATACTGCCGTTCCAGTGGCTTCTTTGACAAACAGACGGCGGTGCGCCGGCGAGCACAACCTTAAACATCTTTGCTCATCCAGTTTTTAACGGTTACAGCGATGCAGTGCGATAGATGCAGGCGCAGGGCGGTCATCTTCCAGCGGTATTCAGGACTGCACCTCTGCGAACAGCACTTTGTCGCTGATGTTGAGGCAAAGGCAAAACATGCCATCCGCACCCACCGCTGGATGAGGAGCGGGGACCACATCGCCGTGGCGCTTTCCGGGGGAAAGGACAGCAGTGCCCTGCTCTATTTTTTAACAATGCTGACTGCACAGCGCCGCGACATCACCCTGTCAGCAATCACCGTGGATGAGGGGATCACGGGATACCGCGACCCAAAACAGGCGATCCGGATTGCCGAATCACTTGGCATCGGCTGCCTGACCGCATCATTCAGGGACGAGTACGGCATTACGGTGGATGAGATCGTGGCAAAAAAAGGGGATGCCTGCTCCTGCTCGTACTGCGGGGTGCTCCGCCGCTCGCTGATCAACCGGATCGCACGGGAGCACGGTGTGACGAAACTCGCACTGGGGTTCAACCTTGACGATGAGGCACAGTCGGTGCTCATGAATGTACTGCGGGGGGATGCAGACCGGCTCCTGCGCCGGCAACGGGAAATTGACGGCATGGTGCCGCGGATCCGCCCGTTCCTATACATACCGGAACGGGAAGTGGCGCTGTACGCTCAACTCCACGTGGCAGGGATTGGGCTGGGGCGCTGCCCCTATGCCCACAATGCCCTGCGGGCAGACGTCAGGGCCGTGCTCAATGACTACACCCTGCGGCACCCTTCCACGAAATATGCACTGGTAAATATCGGTAAGCGTCTCGCCGATACCGGCGGGGCGGTGCAGGACGGGATCCGGACCTGTGAAACGTGCGGTGAGCCCTGTGGCGTAACCTGCCGGAGCTGCCAGATCCTCAGGGAGGTATTCGGCAGTGCCGCATAAAAGGGGCGCTCTCTGGAGGATGCTGCGCAATTCGCCCGGCGCCCAGATTACCCTTTACTTTTTAGCCTTTGCGATGCTGATCGGGCTGTACACCTACATATTCCATTCCCTGTATCCGCTGCTTGAGAACAACCCAATTTCATGGGTCTCCTCGCTGCTCTTTGTCGCAGAATCGATGACCACAGTCGGGTATGGCGAGCTGCTGCCGTTTTCTAACGACCTCACCAAGCTGCTCGCCATCCAGATCATGCTGTCGGGCGTCATTATGATCTTTATCGTCGTCCCGCTCCTCCTTGCACCATTCCTCACCACGCTGCTCGCACCAACCCCACCCCGGAGGACCCCCCATCCCCTCAAAGGACACATCGTGGTCATTGGGTATGAAGAACTTACCCGCTCGCTGATCGAGAGCCTGACAATTTCTGACCATGATATCGTCATCATCGAGCAGGACAAGGCGGTTGCGCTTGAGATCGCAGCACGGTTCCGGAGACGCGCCTACGTCATCTGGGGGGATTATACCGATCCTGCCACCTGGTTGCAGGCACATATACCGCACGCAAGCTTCATCGTCATCTGCAAAGACGAGCGGATCACCGCAAACATCGTGCTTGGCATCCGTGAGATGGCACAGGGAAAGATCCTTGCGGTTGTGGACAAACTCTCGTTCGACCGGTACCTGCGGTATGCCTGTGCAGAATACGTGCTCTCCCCCAAACATGCAACCGGCAGGATTCTCGCCCGCCATGCAGTCCTTAACCCGAGTAGCGATACTTCTCCGGAATTCCCGGGGATTGACCGTATGAGCATCAACCTTACTGACCACCGGGAGCGCGAACTCCGATTGATTAACATACCGGTTGTCACTGGATGC
Source organism: Methanoregula sp. (assembly GCA_026394605.1). Lineage (GTDB taxonomy): Archaea > Halobacteriota > Methanomicrobia > Methanomicrobiales > Methanospirillaceae > MVRE01. Next base: position 14,782 of record JAPKXY010000045.1, on the reverse strand, counting down.
AGGGGTGCGGGAAAGACCCTCGGTGAACTCAACCTCTTCAAACGGTATGGCGTTCTCGTCCTCTTCCTCTGGAAGAACGGCACCTTCAACCCCGTTCCGCACGGGTCAGACCTGGTGGACAACTCCACATCGCTCTTTTTATTCGGCAGGGCGGACGCGATCGCCACCGCGATCAAAGACGAGTTTAACGCAGACGGGCGGGCGGGAGCGCTCGCGGTCATCGGCGGGTTTGGCGATGTGGGTGCAGCGGCATACCAGGAACTGCAATCTGCAGGGATATCATGTATTGTCGTTGACGCTAAAGAGCACGGTGTTGTCAACCAGGTAATCGGAAACGCCGAGAATGAGGAAGTATTGAAGCAGGCAAAGATCGGTGATGCGCAGTTCTGTATTGTCGCTGTCAACAATGACGATGTGAACATCTTTACCACGCTCATGGCACGCAACCTGAACCCCGGCATCCGTATCCTCGCCCGTGCAAACGAACCGGCATCGGTGGATAAGCTCTACCGTGCAGGCGCGGACTATGTCGCGCTGCTCCCCATGATCGGCGGGCAGATCATCGGGCGCATCCTCCTTTCCGACACGGTGACCATCATCCTCGACCTGCCCAATGATGAAAAAGTCATAATGAAGCATGTCATGTCCCGCTCCCTGCCAACTGTGGGCTGGCTTCGGCAAAAAAGCGGGGCCAGGATCGTGGGGATCGAAGCACCGGACCGGTCGGTCGTCGCGCCGGACGACAGCGAACCGCTCAGGGAGGGCGATGCCGTTATCGCCATGGGGAACACAGAACAGCTGAAACGGTTGATCCACCGGGTGTAGGAGAGCGATGATGCAGGAAGAACTCGGGTGCAGGATGGGGCAGGTCGAGCAGATGATCCGGTACGCGTACTGGGCGAGCGGATGCACGGGAATCATTATCGGGCTCAGCGGGGGTGTCGATTCATCGGTGGCGGCGGCATTCTGCTGCCGTGCGATTGGCCCGGAGCGGGTGGTTGGGCTCTCGCTGCCTTCATCCGTGAGCACCCGGCAGGACGTTCATGATGCCGCAGCGCTCTGTGCGCAGCTGGGTATGGAGCATCGCACCATCAGCATCGAACCTATGCTTCAGGCATTCCGGACGATCCCGGGGTTCACCGGAACCCCGTACCTGCTCGGTAACCTGATGGCACGCATCCGGATGGCGGTGCTCTACTACCATGCCAACCGCGAACACCGGCTCGTCTGCGGGACATCGAACCGGAGCGAGTACCTGCTCGGTTACTGCACCAAGTTCGGTGACAACGCAGCAGATCTTCAACCTATCCTGCACCTCTATAAAACGGACGTGTATGAAATGGCGCGGGAGTTGGGCATCCCCGAACCCATCATGAAAAAAACGCCGTCCGCAGGGCTCTGGGGAGGGCAGAGCGATGAGGGGGAGATCGGACTCTCATATATGCAGATCGACACCTCGTTAAAAAACCTGGAGACAAACGGCTGGAGAGCGTCAAACGAGACTGAAGAAACGGTGCTTGAGCTGGTGAAAAAAAGCGAGCACAAACGCCATAGGGCGCCTAATCTTTTAGCAGCACCTCAAGAACAGCAGCGTACCGCTCCGGATAGTTGAGGAATGCACAGGCATCTTCGTTTCCGACCATATCATAGATCGGTCCTTTGCAGAACCGGTGTGTTCCGCGCCCGCATGTCGGTCCGATATACCTGATTGGAGGTGTATGCTGGTAGTGCGGGTTCTTTTTGAGCGCCCCGCCTTTCATCTCATAGTACGCAGCGCCGTGAAGCGTCTCGTACGCCCCGTATTCGCTCTCGAATGCCGTTGAGACAATATTTGCCATTTCGAGCGTCTGGTCGGGTGATGGGTTGATGGAAACATGCCCGTAGCCCGGCGGGATAACAATGACATCCCCCTCTTCTGCTGATATCAGTACAGCGTCATCCAGCTCACCCGTCTGCAGCAGGTAGTGCACTTCGCCCTCCAGCACTTCATAGATCTCGGGATAACCGACCCCATGCAGGTTTTTCGGGTGGTAGTGCCCTTTGGTCTTGACCCACTCCCCGCAGAGGTCGCGGGGTGGGATGACGGTGAGATCATACCTGAGGTGACGGGTGTGAAGCCACACCCAGTCTGCATCCGACCGTGCAAGGTCACGGTACATAAAATAGAGGGGCGCATCGCAGGCACAGGTCGGTTCGGCAAGGACGGAACGCATCTCCCCGATGGTCCGAACCGATGGTAAAGGAAGCTCCCCTTCCCACCCCAGCATCACTTCTTCTTTCGCATTACAAGCACATAATACCCGGCGCCGATGATTGCAGCAGCAATGGGAAGAAGGACAAGCGGGTTGGCAAACGGGTTTCCCGATCCGGGTTCTGCCGCGACCAGCACCCTGACCTTGAGCATGTCCGAGATCTGGCTGTTGTCCAGGGCGTCCCGGTACCTGACCTCACTGTCCAGTGCGTATTCTTTGGGTATTGCTGCGCCGTTCACGATGACCTCATACCGTGCAGTACCGAATTCACCGGGTTGTATGGTACCAAGATATGCGGTGTCGTCATTGCTTGTGAAAGGGTCAACGGCGCTGATCCGTGCCTGCGCACTGTAGATGGGGGTCTCGCCCGCGTTCCTGTACTCAACTACAATGGTTCTTTTCGAGCCGGCATTGACCCGTGCAGGCTCGGATACAACAATAAATTCTGTCTTCCCTCCGACAGGAACACCGATGGTGTCCGGTGCGGATGTGACAACCGTACCCTCATTATTCTCGTAGGTGACGGCCACATCGACCGGATAGGTCTGTTTCTCCGCGTTACTGGAGACCGCAACCTTGTACCGGCATGTGACCACGCTGCCAGCCGAAAAATCGCCAACAAAGACGCTGCTGTCCGTCGGAACAATCGGGCTTGCACCATTACGGATAATCTTAACCGTCGCCTTCTTCCCGTCATCGGAACCAATATTCTGTATCCTGAGGTTCAGGTAGCCCTCGGTCCCGACATTTAAGGATTCGGGGGTTGCTTCGAGAACGTCAATCTTCACCTGCGGCTTGATTCTGATCGTGAGCGGGAAGGTCTGGTTCACCGGTTTGTAGAAAAACTGGATATTGTCGCTTGCGTCTTGTTCCGCTTTTTCAAGGTATTTGTACTGGATGATAAGCGGGAGACTGTACTCTCCTGCCGTCGCATTGCTCGATATTTTTGCATTCATTTTTACCGTGACCGTCCCGGTCCCCTTGATGTCGCCTACCATCTGCGGGTCTGTCTTGATTGCGATGGGAGCAGTGCCAGCCGACAGCCAGATGGTCACCAGCTTCGCGGTATTCGGCAGATCATCGCGCTCAATGGTCCCTTCATTGACGAATTTGTAGGTATTGAGCCCGCTGTTCTGGACGACAATGCTTATTGTTGCGTCCTGCCCCGGGGTAAACTCATTGGTGCCGGCAATCGCCGCTGACAGCTCGGGGCTGCTGCCCAGGTATTTAGTGGCGCCAAGTACAGGTGCGCTGCAGAACGCGAGCAGGAGAAAGAGACAAACCATCGTGCGGGGGTGCATGCATGATCATATCTTGTTGTTGTAGTTATAACAACATTTAATATTTCAGGATATAAAGGAATGTTTCAATGCCCGCAGCACCCGATGATTTCACCCAGATTGTAGCGTGCTTAAAATCGCTCGGATTAACGAAATATGAAGCTTTGGTCTATATTGCACTCCTGCGGGTGACGGGTGCAACCGCAACCGAGATCCATGAGATCTCGGGGGTGCCGCGCGCATCTGTGTATCCGGTGCTCGAACAGTTGCAGGCAAAGGAACTCGTTTCCGTCTCCCAGTCCTCTCCCAAGCGGTTCGCTGCGCTGCCACCCGAAGAGGGGATCGGCAACCTGCTGTCCTGCATCCAGCAGAACGCACTGCGGGCACAGGAGGATTTGTCAGCCATCTACGAAGAAAGGTTGAGCCCCGAGCGCGAGGAGCAGGAACTGATCTGGAACCTGTATGGGATCACCGCAATCCGGAAAAAAATCGTCGAGCTTTTAGCCCATACTGAACGCGATGTCCGGATTATAGCGCACCCCCAGCTCTTTTCCGAGGATATCAAACGAGCTCTCAATCATAAGGCACACCACATAGCGGTAGAGATTATCACCCCCCAGTGGGACGGCGAACCCCCGGGCACCATGAACGTGTATGTGAAAAAAACTCCCGAGATCCCCAAAGGACTTGACCGGGCAAAAGATATGATGGCGGGAGGCGTTTTTATCTTCGATAACCGGACGGTGATGGTGATTGTCGGGCTGGGAAAGGAGGACGCAGTTGCCCTTTATTCTGAATCTGCCGGATTTGTGCGGTTCTTCATCCGGTACTACGATCTCATCATCGACTGGGCGAAAAAACCGGATTTAAAATAAGGAGTTTTTTAGTAATCCCTGATCTCACTCATTTCAGAGACGTCCATTAACCCCTTCATCGCATTGGTTTGCACCCAGCGCCCGCTTTCCTTGATTGCTGCCATCGGGTTCGTTCCGCCAACCGCGGCAATCGCGGTGAACTGGGGGCTCACCGGAACCCCGAGAAGCGGGAGGTTCGGAATACCCACTTCAAGGATGCCGATAAAACTGCTGTCCGCCAGTTCGTCAAGCACCGTGCCAACAAGAGGCTCAGCCTCCATATGGAACTCGCGGATATTCGCGAGGATCGTGCCGTTCCCCCGCCGCATTACATTCGTGACCGAGGTACGCCGCTGGGAGTTGAGCACCTGGAGCGGATCGATGGTCGTATACTCATACAGGATCATGTGGATGAACCGGATGGGTGTCCGGTTCTCGATCTCCACAATACCCCCGCCAATGGGGTTGATCGGGATGCCATGCCGGATCAACAGCCCGTCAAATGTGATGCTGCAGACCGTGCAGATGGCCGTCTGGTTCTTCGGGACGACAAAATCCTCAATCCGTTCACCGGAAGACAGAAACTTCACAAGCCCGCTTGCAGCAACGCCGGTCTTGTAGGCATCCCGAAGCGTCCCGATCGCAAACTCGAGGTCTTCGTTTTTGACAAGCGAGAGGTTATAGACCAGCCTGCCCTCGTGTGCACCGGGGCGGTACGTTACCTGCATGGCAAAGTCATCAATGGTCTGGTTGACGAATTTGAGCGGGGTGTCCATTGTATTAATTCTCCGACACCGCAATAGAAAAATTGTTCTATAAGACCATGGAAGTTTATATATGATGGAACAAGATATGCGGGAAAAAGCCAAGAATGCGATGAGACTCATTCTTGAAGCGGCACGTTTCGACGTGGATGAGGTGGACGAGCCGCTGGACCTCTCCGCGGTCCGCGAGGACACCTGCCTGCTCGTTCTCTGTTCAAACGAGAAAGATGTGATAGCCCAGTTCGACAAGACCAACTACAGCCTGATGGTAAACGACCACGAGATGACCTGTAAGAAGCTGTTCTTCACCCTCGAGAAAAATATAACGACGGAGAACTGCATCCAGTGGGGCGTGGATGAGTTCGTGCGGTTTGCCGGCGAGGCCGTGCTTGCCGATATCCTCGACCGTGAGCTCGCGCTGGACCTCTCCGGCACCAAGGTAAAGAAAGCAGGGGGTTCGGGAGTGGCGAGTGGGACCGTACCGTCATCAGTGGCACAGGATACATCCGGCATCACCATCCCCCATTTCCCGGTCAAGATCACTGAACAGGCGGCAATCCGCACCGCCGGTATTCAGGGGGCAGCTAAACTCCGGTTCATGCCGTATTTCCTGTTCCACTACACGAGCACGGGTGAGCAGGTGTACAAGGACCGCCGCATCCCGTTTGATGCGGACGGCTGGGGGGCGATCAACGCGATCAATGGCATCAAAATCGAACTCGACGGAAAACAGATTGTGGAGGGTGGGATCCCCGCAGGTGCAGAAGTTGCCGACCCCCATATTGCAAAAGAAGAGGCAGCAGAAAGGATCGTGAGCGAACTCATCGAACGGCTCACGCAGAAGGTGCGGATCAAGCAGGAGAAAGGCGATGCAATCTTCTATGAGGAGAAGATCCTCAAGCCGGACAAGAAGAACATCAAGCTGGACTCAAAACAGGTGTATATTCCGGTCTGGCAGATCCGCGGCAAGAAGATCATTGAAGTGAACGCTTTCACCGGCGAGCTCCTATCAGAGCCGATGGACGAGGGCGTTGAAGTGTTCTGATACGGCAGGCTTCCAGAAATTTCACTCCTTTTTTATGATCGTCATTCTGGGCGGGGGTCCCGCGGGAAGGATCGCGGCGATCCGGCTTGCGGCCGCAGGCAGGCAGGTGACGCTCGTGGAATCCGGCGGGATCAGCCGCGGGATCGGCGGGCAGTGCCTCCATTACGGCTGCATGCCGGTCTGCGCCTTCAATGATGCTGCCCGATTCATCCGGCAGGCGCGTTCCTTTGAAAACCTTTGCATCACCAGCGCATCCCCGGCAATCAATTTTCCCGCACTCGTAAAGGAGATGCAGGTGGTGCAGCAGAAGATCGCCGGCATTCTCGACCACGAAACGAGGAGCGCCGGTGTGGAAATTGTCTATGGCAGGCATGGCAGGCTTGAAGGGCGGCAGGCGTATATTGGAGATGAGCTGGTCGGGAGCGAGGCTGTCATCGCGGCGACGGGTTCGCGCCCGAATGTCCCGAAGGTGGAGGGCACCGACATTCACGGCGTGTATACTCCCCATACGCTCCACGCGATGCCACAACTCCCCCAGCGCATTGCTATCATCGGGGGCGGCGTGATGGCGGCTGAGTATGCCTACATCTTCAATGCATTTGGCAGCGAGGTCACCCTGATCAGCCGGAGCAGCTTTCTCAAATCCATCGATAACGACCTCCGCCCGCTTGCCATCAAAGAACTCGGGGGTGTGGAGATCCTTGAGGACGCCCCATTGCTCTCCCTTGAGGGGTGCTCGCAGGTCACGGGTGTACGGGTCGGGGGGAAAGGAGGGGAATCCACGGTGCCGGTTGACGCGGTGCTGATCGCCGCCGGACTTGTGCCCCGCTCAGAAGCACTCGAAGGTGTGAAGAAAGGACCGGTCGGCGAAGTGATCGTGGACGACCATATGCGCACCAGCGTGCCGGGCGTCTATGCCTGCGGGGACGTGACCGGACCCCCATACCTCACACCGGTGGCACGCAGCCAGGGGACAGTCGCCGCGGACAATATTCTCGGGATCGACCGGGCGATGGATTATCGGTTCATCCCTCAGTCCATCAGCCTCGACCACGAACTTGCCTTCTGCTCCTCTAAGGAGGATACTGCCGCCTCAATGACGATCCCAGGCCCGGCAGGACCCGGCACATTCTGGCATGTGCTGTCGGGGGACACCGGGCTTGCGAAGGTGATGTTTGACAAGGACACCGGCGCGATCAGCGGGGTCTGCGCTGCCGGGCCCGGTGGCGGGCTTATCGCCGGTTACCTCGCGTTTCTCATGAAAAACGGGTTTACTGTCCATGACTTCGAGGAGTTCATCGAGGTGCACCCGTCTACCGACGGCATCTACGGGCTCCTGAAGTATGCATCGGAGATTATAAAGCGCCGTAATCAGTCATAATCATCCTTGTTTCCGCGATCAATACTACCCCGGATCATGAAGCAGAGCAGTGCTGATGGTATTATTACCGTTGAAATCGAAGAATACCGAGACGAAACCCGCAGGACACATTCCCTGCGACCCCGATGAAAAGGAACATCCCCATGCCCGAACCTACGACCCCTCTTGCATTCGATGACACCCGGCTAAAAAAAGCCAATGCTCTCAGGGAAAAAGGCATCGCCGCCTACCCCCACTGCTTTGACCGCAGGCAGACCATCGCCGAGATCAGGGAAACGTTTGCCGGTGCGACCCATGACAAGAGTACGGAACGGGTGGCGACCGCCGGACGGCTCTACATCATCCGCAACCACGGCAAGACGCTCTTTGCCGACCTCGGGGACGAGAGCGGGAGGATCCAGCTCTACATCAAAAAGAACGAGCTTCCCGAAGGGCAGTTCGACCTCTTCAACGAGTACATCGAGCGGGGCGATTTTGTGGGGGTGGAGGGGCATGTCTTCCGGACCAAACTGGGCGAGATCACGATCTGGGTGGACGGTTTCACCATCCTGTGCAAGGCAGTCTGCCCGCTGCCCGAAAAGTTCCACGGGTTAAAAGATATCGAGAAGCGGTACCGCCAGCGATATCTGGACCTTATCGTAAATGAGGAAAGCCGGCAGACCTTCCGGGTGAGGAGCAAGGTGATCGCCCTGATCCGCCGCTATCTTGATGAACGGGGGTTCTTAGAGTTCGAGACGCCCATCCTCCAGCCGGTGTATGGCGGTGCAAACGCCCGCCCGTTCACCTCATACCACAATTTCCTTGACCAGAATCTCTTCCTGCGGATCGCACCCGAACTCTACTTAAAACGGCTGATTGTTGGGGGATACGAGAAAGTTTTTGAGGTAGCGCGGAACTTCCGCAACGAGGACATCGACACCAGCCACAACCCCGAGTTCTCAATGGTGGAGGTCTACTGGGCGTACCGTGATTTTAATGACATGATGGCGCTGACCGAGGACTTTGTCGCGGCACTCGTGCAGGCAATCCGGGGATCGGACAAGATCACCTACCAGGACACGGCCATCAGCTTCAAACGGCCGTGGAAGAGTCTTTCGATGGAAGATGCAGTCAAAGAGTACGCGGGCATCGACATCTTTGCACATTCCGTTGACAAGCTTCGCACCTTGGCGCAGCAGAAAGGGCTGGAGGAGTACGAGAAGCCGCAGAGCCAGCGGGAGTTTCTCGTCCTCTTCTTCGAGGGGCTTGTGGAAGACAAGCTCATCCAGCCCACGTTCATCTACGATTTTCCCATCGAGAACTCGCCGCTTGCAAAGAAGCACCGCACAAAGGAGGGCTTTACCGAGCGATTCGAGCTCTTCATCTCCGGCATGGAGATCGCCAACGGCTTCTCAGAATTAAACGACCCGCTCGACCAGAAGGCGCGGTTCGAGCAGCAGGAGGAGCGCCGCAGGCACGGGGACCTCGAAGCTCAGATGATCGACTATGACTTCATCAACGCGCTCGGCTACGGCATGCCTCCGACCGGCGGCGTCGGCATCGGGATCGACCGGCTTGTCATGCTTTTGACCAACAACAGCTCGATCAAGGAAGTCATCCTCTTCCCGCAGATGAAGAACGTGCAAGGCGGGGAGGGGGCTCTGGAGAATCCAGTGCCGCCGGAAAAGCAGGAAAGGAAATAAATCTTTTTTTTTTAAATTTGGTATACCATCATTGTTTATTATATTGAAACAACATCGATGGGTAATCATGAATAAAGTTCAGGTTCATGGCAGGCATGAACCCGAGTGGATCACAATCTCAAAAGATGAATATGACTCCATGAACAAGACGATCGAGGTTCTTTCAGACAAAAACCTCATGACCCAGATCAGGAAAGGCAAACAGAAAGACGTTAAATCCCGGGACTTTGAAGAAGTGGCAAAGGAACTGGGAATCTAAAATTCTTCCTTGTGCTGTGGATTGCCAGACATTACCATCCATCCCGAACCGCTCGTCCTGCATGACTTTGACCTCGTATCGCGGATGATGAACATGAAGCAGTTCCTTGCGGCGGCACAGGAGCAGGGCGTGCTGGCACGGGACGAGGCGGAGAAGTGGCAGCAGGAGCTGAAGGCTGCGGATGCGGAGGGGCGGTTTACGTTTGCAGGGATGATGTTTGCGGTGGGAGGAAGGAAATGAACGATTCGGTTGACAACGACATGCTCCCGATTGGCGATATCTGGAATGACCGGCTCGTAATGGCCGCTGACCACGAGATCTTATCTGATCAGTACTCGAGAATACTATAGAACTAAATTTTAACTCTTATAGAGATTATCAACATGGTAATATCATGCATTTGAAGATTATAGATGAGTGTTCTTGGTTACACAGAAAAATTAGCTTTGTTTACCAAATAGGGGTATACGGATTAGTAATTTTGATACTTGCATTTCCATTTCTGGTAATTTTTTCGGATTCAAATCTTCCTAGCTCGATGTTTTTACTCTATACGATTTCATACGGGATTTTATTAAGCGGAATCGAAATAATCAATATCATTATACAGGAAAAATGGGGTAGGAATACAAAATCGCTCATTTTAAAGCATTTTTCAAATTGCCCTGATAATGAACACCATAGCATTATTATTGCTCATAAAACTGACCTTGACGGTGAGGGTAATTTTCCAATCTCTGATTATTATGACGGTGTGGATGTTTTAATCAATTATTTTATTTCAAATAAACCACCAATTCCCTTTAAAGTGACAGAAATTACTATAAAAGAAGAAGCGATCGACTTAATCTGTGATCCGCATGCCCAATTTTTATGGGTATTTGGACATGGTCAGAGAAACAAATTAGCTCTTCAAGATAATTTTCTGTGTTATAAGGAGATCACAACTCCTCTGAATAAAAAATTCGTTGGACAATATCATTGTAATTCACCTTGGGGAACTAGTTTAGCTGATATTACCCATGCACTTGAGAGTGATGTGACAATTTTTCCCAGATACCCCATATTCACCAGATATGCTATAAAAAGGAAATTGACAGAATTGAAAGGAAAAAAAATAATTTGATAATATCCCCCGTATTCAATAAAGACACGGAGGTCACTCCCCTACCCCCCACCTTCGTACATGAGTGGGGGGAGCTGGTCTGAGCAAGGCCGACCCCCTGGAGGGGTCTGAGGGGGTACCTCGCATTGATTGGGTGGGGGGGCACCTCATGACACATAAGTGGGGGTACCCCCTCGTTTTGCACGCGAAACGGAGGTTGCCGGGATGGGCTCTCCGTCGGAGGGATGTTACCGGACACAAGGTGGGGGTACCCCCTCATGTGCTCAGGGGTGGGGGGCAGGTCATCGTACTCAAGACCCCTCACGCGATCGCGGATGGGGTCTTGATCGGATCGGGTGGGGGGTATACCCCTTGTCCGCAAGTGGGGGGTGCCACCCTGTTGTCGTCGGAGAGCTACTGAAAAATTGCAGTAACCGGAAGAAAACGAGGGGGGTAAATGCGTACTGAGGGTGGGGGGTCGGTCATGATCAGGTTGTGACCCCCCCCTTCCATTGCTACCCTGTACCCGTACAGGGACGGATAATTAATGGGATACACAAAGAGACGTACGAAGGCAGGGTCCCCCATGACGGCGATTACCGATGATTACATGAAAACATAAACCGATAATGTATCAGAATCCGGATATCTTTATTATATTAAAAGCGGATATGCATCATTGATCCCAACCAGTTTCTCAAAGAAAAATGACATCTCCATTCCATCACAAGGGACTTGGAACTCCTGCATCGTAAAAATTGCAACCGGTTTCAGAATCCCTGCTCATGGAGAAGGCAGGGTACTCGGATTCGTTGTTACGCATATTAATTGAATTTCATCATCTGATGAGAGTATGGTTTCGGATTAGTGGTGGTACATGAAAAAGAGGAGGAGAGAGAAAAATGCCTGAAGAAATGAAGGTTCGCTTGTTATGGCTGAAAATTATGTACGCCTATACCCTGATAGGCGCAGGGGGGTTTGGCTTGGGATATCTTCTCATGCCGGGACTGATGATAAAAATGATGGGTTTCCCGGCTCAGGACCCTATCACCTTTGGAGTAGCTGGCAGCGTGTTTTGTGCATTTGCATTACTATCTGTGCTTGGCCTGAGATCCCCTCTGAAATTTGCGCCAGTGCTGGTACTCCAGCTCTCATATAAACTGATCTGGTTCATCGCGGTCGTAATACCACTTCTTGTTTCAGGACAGTTCCCGGGGTATGCTACAATTATGGCAGTAATATTTGCGACATATATCATCGGGGATTTAATAGCAATTCCTTTTCCTGTGGTTTTCGCGAAAGAGGCCGGTCATTAAAAGATTTGGTTTTTTTTAAATTTTTTTTATCAACAAACCGCCGCAGATAGCAATCTAAAACGTGTGCGTCATCGACCGCAGATGTATGAGAACCATAAAAAAAGACATCTTGCCGGTGAAAAGAATGCTCATCCTGTTCTGCCTTGATCATTGGAATGTTAAAAGAGATCCCTCCCCTCTCAGATCACTCATTTTGGTCGGATGGGGCGGGCTGAAGAGTTCCACCTTTTCCCATCATCCAATCGACCGGAATGTTTTAACGATATAAGTGAAAATTCCCTTTGATGAGCGTATCCCCTATCAGCAGGATCTCTGTCATACTTGGCGATATCACGCAGCAGCAGGTTGATGCGATCGTAAACGCCGCAAACCCGTCGCTTCTTGGCGGTGGCGGTGTTGACGGGGCGATCCACCGTGCCGCCGGCCCGGAGCTGCTTGAAGAGTGCCGGGCGCTCGGGGGATGTGAGACAGGTGAGGCAAAGATCACGAAAGGGTACCGGCTGCCCGCCCGGTTCGTGATCCATACGGTCGGCCCGGTCTGGAGAGGCGGAGGGCATGGCGAAGACAACCTGCTTGCGTCATGCTACCGGAAATCGCTTGCGCTTGCAGAGTCCCATGGGGTAACAACCGTCGCGTTTCCCGCCATCAGCACCGGCGCGTACGGGTTCCCGCTCGCCCGGGCGACGCTGATCGCGATAAAAACCGTCATCGAACACCTGTCGCATTCACCCGCAATCACAAAGGTCGTGTTCGTCTGCCATGGCGATCAGGCATTACGCATGTATCACGATGCGATCAGGGAGCTTGTGCATGAACCTCCATATGCCCCGGAAAACTCTGGAGGCAAAATACAAGACCGGGACCGGACATCATACGATATTACCCCCGACATTTACGAACAGGTTGCCGGGCAGCTGCGGATGATCGAGATAGTCCATGGGATCAGGCTTGTCAACAGGGACGCGCTTGCAGAAACGATAGCCGGTGTCGTAAAGGACCGGGGGCAGGCATCCGTTGCGACTGCCGCGATCAACAGCTGGGTCGCGGTCAACAGTATACATGGCGAGACTGAGATAGCTGAAGATGTTATCGCAAGGATCCTCAGGCATGCGACCGGCCGGTAACGCTCACTTGTGGTACGGTTCGCCCCGCATGATCCGGAACGCACGATAGATCTGTTCGAGCAGGATCAGCCGCACCATCTGGTGCGTGAAGGTCATAGCTGAAAGGGAGAGCCGGAAATCGCAGCGCTCCAGCACGGAAATAGCGAGCCCGAGGTCCCCGCCGATGATGAACGTGATCTGCGAAGCTCCGCTCACCTCGCGTTTCTTAAAAAACGCCGCCAGCTCTTCGCTCGAATACGGTTTCCCGTCAACCGCAAGCGCGACGGTGACGCTTCCTTTTGGAATTGCAGCGAGGATCTTTTCACCCTCGCGGGCGAGGATCTGGTCCTGCTGTGCCGGGGAGAGGTTGACCGGCCGCCGGTCATCGTCAACCTCCGCTATCCGCAGGTTCACATACGGGCGCAGGCGTTTTGTGTACTCGGCGATGCCATCGGCGAGAAAGGATTCCTTCACCCTGCCAACCGCAATGATGTTGATCTGCATACGGGAGTACTTAGGTGTGGTTCAGGAAACCTGATAGAAGTTTTCAGCATGTCAGGGAACAAGAAGTTTTAAAAAAAGATGACGGAGGATCTACCCAAAGATCTTCTTTGACTGCTCGAGCGCATCGATCGCAGGCAGCTTGACGCCGGTCAGGAATTCGATGCATGCGCCGCCACCCGTGGAGATATGGGTAAAGTTGTTCCCGATACCAAGCTTCTCAATCACCGCAGCTGTGTGCCCGCCACCCACGACCGAGAACTCCACCTGCGAGGCAGCCCGCAGGAGCTCGTAGGTCCCGGTCGCAAAGTCCGCATCCTCAAAAACACCAGCCGGACCATTGAAGACAACAGTGCCGGCTTTTTTCATTACCTGTATCATTGCTGCGATCGCGTCCATGCCGATGTCAAGGACCGGTGCGTCCTCCGGGATCTTCTGCACAGGGTATTCCACCCGTTTGTTCTTCTGCCGCACCGCCACAAATTCGGGCATGATTACACGGTCGCGGTACTGTGCGAGAATTGCCTTTGCCTTTTCGATCTCGGGTTCGTATTTCAGCTGGGCAATGAGCTGGGTGGAGGGTTTTCCGATATTGTATCCGTCAGCGATCAAAAAGACATTGGCCACGACACCGATCACCATCACATTATCGGCAATACCGTTTGCGAGCACGTGCTGGATTACATCAATCGAATCGTCAACCTTTGTCCCGCCAAGCACCATGCAGACCGGGCGCGGGGCGCCGGAAAAGACTTTTGAGAGGGTTGTCACTTCCTTTTCCAAAAGTAACCCCGCAGCAGATCGCAAGAGGAGGGGGAGTCCGACTACAGTGGGCTGGGAGCGGTGGGCGGTGCCGAATGCATCATTCACAAAGAGATCCGCCATCGCGGCAAGCTTTTTCACGATATGGGTCTTTTTCGCATCCTCGGGCTTGAGCGTAAGGTTCTCCTCAGCATTGAACCGGACATTTTCAAGCATGACCACATCGCCGGTTTTCATGCTGGCAACTGCGTCATGTGCATGCCGCCCGAAGATACTGTCAACATATTTTACCGGCACGCCAAGGAGCTGCTCCAGCTTCTCAGAATGCGCCTGCAGGGTGGTGAAATCCTTCTTTCCGGGCCGGCTCTGGTGGGTGATGATCACGACCCGGGCATCCGAAAGGGCCCTGATAGTGGGGAGATGTTCGCGGAACCGCTTGTCATCGAGAATGAGGTGCGAGGCAGGATCGATGGGGGAG
>JAPKXY010000012.1 GCA_026394605.1 Methanoregula sp. | reverse complement strand
GCGTGGAAGGTCACCGTAAACTGCTTCTGCAGCTCGACGACCAGTTCTGCGATTTTCATCGATTTGATTCTGACAAAGAGCTTGAGAAGTTCACGCCTGATGCCGGTCCTGTCCCGTGAGAGATAGGTGCGCAGGCGCGTTTCGATGACACTCTTGATCTCTTGTGGAGATCTCATACGTTGAGTTTCTCAACGTTCTCTATATATATTTTTTGATTTTTCGCGTGTTACAATTCCTGTTTGCTGCTTGTGCCAATGTATGGGGGACAGGTTTTATTCTGCGAAACAGGAGCATGGATGGAACGTTGTCCATCCACCTGCTCATCCTGTCCATGTTACCCTTATCATCATGCATGAAGAGATAATTATGTCATGGGACTGTTCACCTATAATATCGAAAAATATTCACCACTGCATCTTGTCATCATCCCGTCCGTGCTGCTGGTGATATCTCTTATACTACTCTCTCTCAATACTGCAGCAACGGGGATGCCGGTGACACCGGGGATCGATTTTTCCGGCGGTACCGCTGTGACACTTGTGACGTCCGACAGCAAGGAGCAGCTGATGACCACTTTTGCAGGATACCCCCTCATAGACGTTGGAGAAGGTGTGAACAGGGGGAAATTTTTAAAGTTTGCGACGATGGACGACGCTCAATACAAATCGCTTACAACCGTGATTAACCAGAAATATCCTGATGCGAAAGTCGACCAGATCGGAGAATCGTTTGGAAAGACGCTTCAGTCACAGGCGGTTATTGCACTTATTTTTTCGTTTATTGGCATGTCGATCGTGGTTTTTATTTCGTTTCGCACCTTCGTGCCATCGTTCGCTGTTGTCCTCTCTGCTTTTGCTGATATGGCAATGACAGCTGCTGCCATGAATATTGTGGGTATCCAGCTCTCGCTGGGCACGACCGCCGCGCTCCTGATGCTGATCGGGTACTCGGTCGACAGCGATATCCTGCTGACAAACCGGGTGCTGAAACGGCAGGGAAAACTGAATGACAAATTGCAGGGGGCGTTCCATACCGGTATCATAATGACAACCACAACAATCGCCGCTGTAACCGCGCTGTTTCTTGTCTCGTGGTTCGGGCAGGTACAGATCATCATGGAAATTTCCTCAGTGCTCCTCATCGGGCTGTTTGCCGACATCCTGAACACATGGCTCACGAATGCGGGCATCCTCAAGTGGTATGTCCAGAAGGGTGGTGGCAGATGAACGCGCGGGAACTCAAAGCGCTTCTTAAGGACTGGCGTGTCGCCATGCTGCTCATCCTCGTCGCTGCATCTGTCATGGTAATCTATTTCTATCCGTCATTCAACCCGCAGAAAGGGGTGGAGGGAAACCTCCAGTTTGGTCTTGATCTCCAGCAGGGTGCATGGCTCCAGCTTGAGTTCCGCGCCGAAGTGATCGGGTTCACCACCGACCGTCCGCTGGACGAATTTATCACCGACCTCTCAAAGAAGCTCGACACCGAAGTGCAGGTGATCGATGAAAACCACCTTGAGGTACGGAAGTACTACACACAGGAAGACCTCACGCCACTTGTTGAATCGGCTGGCGGAAAGGTCACGTCATACCAGCAGGGGGTACCCCGAGCAACTGCAGACGTTGTGAAAAGGATCCTTGAGAATAAGATCAATACGCTGGGTACAAAGGACGCGAAAGTAAACACCCTCACCGGCTTGAACAACGTCGCCCGCTACATCCGTGTCGAACTCGCTGGTGTGGATATGAACCAGGCTCAGGCGATTGTCGGGAAACAGGGTAAGTTCGAGATCCGGATCCAGACGACAGGCAACCAGACAGAGCATGTCCTGTACGGGGATTCGATCACAAGTGTGCAAAATCCCTCCCAGGAGCCACCCGGCAGCAATACGTGGGGCGTTGGATTCACGCTCAATGAAGCCGGTGCCAGCGCATTCCGGGCAGCCGCAATCCAGTACGGGGCAACAATTGATCCAGAAAACCACCACCTGCAGATGCTGCTGGACAACAGGACTGTCTATTCCGCCCCACTTTCTAAAGACCTCGCAGGAAAGGTCCAGACCGAGAATATCCGACAGCTCTTCGCTTCAACCGGTCAGGGTAAGTACGGTATGCAGCAGGCAACCAACCTTGAAATTCATCTGCGGTCGGGCGCACTGCCGGTCGATGTAAACGTTGCCGGGTCCGGATCAGTCTCTGCAACGCTCGGTGAACACTTCAAACAGATGTCCCTTCTCGCCGGTATCCTGGCGCTGATCACCGTCGGTTTCGTCATTTACTACCGGTACCGTGAACCAAGCATCGTACTCCCGATGGTAATGATTAACGCTTCGGAAATTATTATCCTTCTCGGGTTCATCAGCCTCATCAGGTTCCAGATGGACCTGCCTACGATTGCCGGTCTTATCGCGGTTCTGGGAACAGGAATCGATCAGCTGGTTGTGATCACGGACGAGATCCTGCATGAAGGGAAGGTGCCGTCCCCGAACCTTTATTTAAAGAGGCTTGCGCGGGCGCTCAGCATCATTGTTGTCGCCGCCGGGACTGTTGTGATAGCAATGGTACCCCTTGCGCTGATGGATCTCTCCACCCTGAAAGGGTTTGCCATCATCACGATTATGGGCGTTCTTGTGGGCGTGCTCGTGACCCGTCCTGCATATGGGAGGATCATCATGGCGATGCTCTCAAAATAACACGAGCATACCTTTATCACTTTTTTTATCGACAACTCTTCCGGGAAAACAACATGACAAAACCGGTATTATATGACTTTTTTGCCACGTGGTGCGGACCCTGCAGAATTCAGACTCCAATCCTTGAGGAACTCGGAAAAAAGATGGGAGATGCTGTTGAAATTAAAAAGGTCGATGTCGACCAGCACATGGATCTTGCAGAGAAGTACGGCATCCGGGTCGTGCCCACGTTAATCATCGAAAAAGATGAAAAAGTCGTCCGGATGATGGAGGGTGTTACGGATGCTGCAACCCTTGAAAAACTCCTTCGTCCGCTGGTGGGCTAGATGCGGATTGGTATCGTTGGTGGTACTGGCGATATTGGCGAGGGTATGGCGCTGCGCTTTGCCCCGTTTTTTGATGTGATCGTCGGTTCCCGCGAAAAAGAAAAAGCAGAAGCGAGCTGCGGGTGCAGTATCGATATGCTGAAGAAACGGGGAACAGAGTGCTCCCTTACCGGCGTGTCGAACCAGACTGCAGTTGACGATGCCGATATCGTAATTCTTGCAATTCCTTTCAAAACCCTTGGTGGGACGCTTGAAACCCTTCAGGGTTTTGAGAACAAGATTGTCGTCAGTCCGGTTAACCCGATGGAGAAGCGTGACTTTTTCGAGTTTGTTCCCCCGCCGGAGGGATCGGCAGCACTGATGGTGCAGCGGATGCTCCCGAAAAGCGCGCGAATCTGCTCAGCCTTCAACACGATTGCCGCAAATAAATGGAGAGCGCTTGATGAGAGTCTCACCTACTCGGTGCCGGTATGCGGTGATGATACGGCAGCGAAGCGCCAGGTAATGGAGGTTGTGAACAGGATCTCAAACCTGCAGGCGTTCGATGCCGGACCCCTTGCAGTCTCATCCCTGGTTGAATCGCTCACCCCGCTGCTGCTTAATATTGCCCGGTACAACAGGTTAAAAGATGTCGGCATCCAGTTCCGCTAAGATCGCACTGATCACAAGGGTACTTGGCACAAAATATGGGAGGATAGACTGGTGGCGTGGACCTCCTGAAGAAGTGATGATCGGGGCAATTCTCACCCAGCAGACACGCTGGGAACATGTTAATAAAGCACTTACGGAACTCAAACGCCGCGGTCTTTGTTCTCTGCGTGCGATCGATGAGGTGGATAGCGTGACTATCGAATCAGCAATCCGGTGCACGGGCTTTTACCGGATCAAGGCTCAGCGGCTTAAATCCCTTGCATCTCATGTCAATAGTGTGTATGGGGATACCAACATCATGGCAGAAAAACCAACACACCATCTGCGGGAGTGTCTCATGGGAGTACATGGAATTGGAGCAGAAACCGCGGATAGTATTCTCTGTTATGCGTTCCAGCGCCCGTGTTTCGTGATTGATGCCTATACCGAGAGGATCTGCAGGTGTATCGGGATCACAGAAAAACGTCAGGCATTGAAAACATTATTCGAAAAGGTGCTGCCCGGTGATGCTGCGGTTCATCAGCAGGTGCACGCACACATCGTTGAGTATGCAAAGGAATTCTGTGCAAAAAAAAGGTGTGGTGAATGTACGCTCGCGAGTTTGAACGGATAGGTAAACGGCTCTTTGATGAGCATCTGGTTGGTGGCAATTTCGGCAATATCAGTATGCGGAAGAGTGACGAGGGTTTCTTCATCAAGCGCACCGGCACGTTTCTTTTCGCACCGAATGAACCTGTTTTTGTGCCTATGGAGGGTGACGTGCCAGAGGACGCGTCGAGCGAGTACCGTGTGCACCGCGCAGTGTACCGGAGCAGTTCCCATGTTGCCATTATACACGCCCACCCACCGTATGCGGTGGCGGTGTCGCTCATTTTCAATGAGGTCGTCCCGAAGGATAGTGAGGGAGAGATGTTCTGCCCGATCATCCCGGTTGTCCAGGGGCACCCGGGCACCAATGGCCTTGCAGATAGCGTTGCTGAAGGACTCACCCGCGCCCCTGTTGTGATTGCACGAGGGCACGGCACGTTTGCCGCGGGAAAGACGCTTGACGAAGCCTACCTTTATACATCGCTTACCGAGCACGCCTGCAAGGTGCTTGCACTTCTCGGGCACTTCACAAAGTAAAAAAACGGCTTTGTAGAAAACCTCATTACTTCCAATATTTTTTATAACCTTTTTTCTTGGCTATCGCATCATAGGGGTGTCTCCCGTAACCGAAGGTTGGGGATGACTTGAAAAAAAGCGTGTATTAAAGTCAGAATGACTTTCATCCACGTTTGATGAAAATGCTTTTTTGCATTTTCATTCCAAATTGTCAAAAAGGAC
>JAPKXY010000050.1 GCA_026394605.1 Methanoregula sp. | reverse complement strand
GGTAATGCTCAAGGTTGTTCTACCGGGGGCGGCACCCACCATCTGGACCGGGCTCCGGGTGGGTTTTGGCATTGCCTGGATGTGTGTTGTTGCAGCGGAGATGATGCCGGGCACCAACTCCGGTCTCGGGTACCTGATCATGTCGTCATACAACTGGGGGCAGGTACAGGTGATCATCGCAGGAATGATCGTGATCGGACTTATCGGGATCGGGTTTGACTACCTTTTCAAAACCATCGATAGGCGCTTGTTTTCGTGGAGGGTGCTTGAGAGATGACACTGGCCATCGAACACCTCTCAAAGCAGTTTGTTAAGAACGGTGAAGAACCGGTAGAATCTCTTGTCGATATCAGTATTGAAGTCAATGACGAAGAGTTCATCTGTATTCTCGGGCCGAGCGGTTGTGGCAAGACGACGCTCCTGCGCATTATCGCCGGGCTCGATCATCCGACATCCGGCAGTGTGCGGATTGACGGGTTAGTGATCGACCGCCCCAACCGGAAGCTTGGGATGATCTTCCAGGACTATTCACTCTATCCCTGGCGGACGGTGGTCGAGAACATCGCGTTCGGTCTTGAGCTGCAGGATGTGCCAAAGGAACAGCGAAGTGCGACCATCGGGAAGTACCTTGAGATGACCGGGCTCTCCGAATTCGGGAACAGCTATCCGTATGAGCTCTCTGGCGGCATGCGCCAGCGGGTCGCCGTGGTGCGGGCGCTCGCCATTGACCCGACGGTGCTCCTCATGGACGAACCGTTCGGTGCGCTCGACGCCCAGACGCGCAACAAGCTCCAGCATGACCTGCTCGACATCTGGGGCAAGACCAGAAAGACGATCCTTTTCGTCACTCACAGCGTGGATGAAGCGGTCTTCCTTGCAGACCGGATTGTTGTGCTGACCCCGCGTCCGGGCAGAATCTGTGAGATTATCCCCATCGATCAACCAAGGCCCCGCAACAGAACCAGTGCCGAGTTTGGACAGGTCAGGCGCCATGTCCTTGACCTGATCAACCAGCCGAAGTGCGTTGTCTAGTAAGGTTTAATACGCCCCATTTCCATTTTATAAAAGCAGTTTGTGCAGCGGAACTGGCATGAATATCTGATCATTATTGCGGATTTTTATGCCCGCTAAAACATACCCTTTAAAGGAGTAGGACGCGATGGTCAGAAAACCGGCAAGGATGTACAGGAATATTTCAAAGAAACCCTACACGCGGCGTGAATACATGGGCGGGGTTCCAGGAAGCAAGATAGTTCAGTTTGAAATGGGGAACCTGGCGCAGGAGTTCCCGACACAGGTGGATCTCATCGTGGAAGAAGCATGCCAGATCCGCCATTCCGCGCTTGAGGCGGCGCGTATCAGCATCAACCGCAGGCTGATGAAGGAAGTCGGCAGGGCGAACTTCCATTTCAAGGTGCGCGTCTTTCCGCACCATGTCCTGCGCGAGAACAAACAGGCGACCGGCGCTGGTGCCGACCGTGTCTCGGAAGGGATGCGCCTTGCATTTGGCAAAGCGGTCGGGACTGCCGCACGGGTTGCAGAGAACCAGAGGATTTTTTCCGTCTTTTCGACCCCCACATATCTTGAAAAGGTCAAGGATGCACTCCGCCATGGCGGGCATAAGCTCCCTTCGCCCTCGCACATGAAAGTGAGCACAATCAAGGTCAGCGGTAGGATCGTTACACCAAAATTCGCGGAAGAGAAAGTTGTTGCAGCACCGGTCGTTGTCGCCGAGGAACCCAAGGAAACAGAGGCTGCAAAGGGCAAAGAACCGGCAAAGGGCGGTAGGGAGCCGGCAAAGGGTAAGGAACCCATAAAGACCCCTGAGGACAAGAAGGGAGCTGCCCCCGTGGCAAAGGCTGCCGAAGAGCATAAGGGCGGCAAGCCGGTAAAAGGTGGGAAAGAAAAGAAATAATTTTTTCACATCTTCCAGGTATCCTTTTTCTTATCATGCACCTGGTCAATCCCCGGATTTTTTTTTAAAGAACCTGACGCCCAATCTGCGTTTACAAATATTTTGGAGTTATTCTCTGATGTGAAAATGCGCATAACCAAATCATTATTTCCGTTCTTTTCTCATTACTGTTAATGTGCAGTACTGACAGCTCCGCCATGCTCCGGGCGCTTGAGATGGCAACCACAGATGCATTGCGTGAAGCAGTGATCCGCCTTCCTCCCGATGTGAAGCGTGCGATCGAACGGGCGGCAGCAGCGGAAACGAATCCGGTTGCGAAGGGGGAATTGGTAAATATCGCCCGCAATATCGCTGCAGCGGAGGAGCTTGGCGTCCCCCTCTGCCAGGACACGGGCGTACCGGTGGTGTACCTGACTCTCCCTCCGTCAATTCCCCTGACAGAAAACCTGTACGATGCTGTAGCTAAAGGTGTGCGCAGGGCAACTGCAAACATCCCCCTCAGACCCAATGTGGTCGATCCGCTCACAAGGCACAACACCAACGATAATACTGGTGATGGCATTCCTGCAATCCATGTGAAACCGGGCGAACGGCTCGCGGTCACGGTCCTTCCCAAGGGCGCCGGTGCGGAAAATGTCTCGCGGATCGCGATGCTCTTCCCGTCCGAGAAGGACGGGATCGAGAGATTTGTTGTCGAGACGGTGCTTTTCGCCGGAGGCAAATCCTGCCCCCCGGTCGTGCTCGGTGTCGGGATTGGCGGGACATTCGATGGTGCCGCAGCGCTCGCCAAAGAGGCGCTTCTGCAGTCGATCGATCACATGGATCCATTGGAGCAGAAATTATGCGATGCCGTAAATCGTCTGGGCATTGGGCCCATGGGGATGGGTGGCGATACAACCGCATTTGCCGTGAAAGTGAAGACCGCCGCATGCCACACGGCATCGCTTCCTGTTGCGGTGAATGTCCAGTGCTGGGCATGCCGGCGTGCGACAAGGGAGGTGGTGTGGTGACAACGACACTACAAACACCCCTTGGCGATGAAGTGCTCCGGTTACATGCGGGTGACCGAGTGGAACTCTCCGGCATCGTCTATACGGCGCGGGACGATGCACATCTCCGGATGAAAATGGAAGGTGTCCCTTTCGATCCGAAAGGTGCGGCAATCTACCACTGTGGACCGGTTGTGCAGAATAATCGCATTCTTGCCGCCGGGCCTACGACATCGGCACGGATGAACAACCTCTCTGGCTTCCTGCTCGACTTGGGTGTCAGGGCGCTGATTGGCAAGGGAGGGATGGAGCGTGATGTACGCGAACAGTTACGCAACCGTGCCGTCTACCTTGCATTCACCGGCGGGTGTGGTGCGCTCGCTGCCTCGCATATGATGCTCCGCGGGGTTTTTTTTAAGGATCTTGGCATGGCGGAAGCAGTCTGGGTAATAGAGCTCGATTCCCTCCCGCTCGTAGTTGGTATTGATGCGCAGGGCAACGATATCTTCGAAACGGTGCGAGCCTGCGCGAACAGGGAATTCCAGCGATACCGTAAGCCAGAGAGCTGATTACCGGTATTTTCCAATAAATAGTTTTTTTCTTCTGGACATTCACATACTACGATAGGACGCATCACATGAAACTCACCATCGACGAGACCCGCTGCAAGGGGTGCAACCTCTGCACGAAAGTCTGCCCGTACAAAATTTTTGTGGAAGGCAAAAAACCCAACCTCCGCGGGATCGTCGTGCCCGATCTCGACCGTCCTGAACGCTGCGCGAACTGCCGGCTTCAGCGCCTGTACGGGAGGACATTGTGCGGCGTCTGCCAGCTCACCTGCCCCGATCAGGCGATTCACTGGGAGGATGAGCAACCGTACGAACCCATGAAGGTGGCGATTGAATATTGACAAAGACTGAATTCTGGCAGGGAAACACTGCCTGTGCTGAAGGGGCGCTTGCCGCAGGGTGTACCTTTTTCGGCGGGTATCCTATCACCCCCTCAACAGAAGTTGCCGAACATATGGCGGTGAAGCTCCCGAAGAAAAAGGGCGTCTTTGTCCAGATGGAGGACGAGATCGCAAGCATGGCGGCAATCATCGGGGCTTCATGGACCGGTGCACGGGTAATGACTGCGACGAGCGGACCGGGCTTTTCGCTGATGATGGAGAATATCGGGTTTGCTGCGATGACCGAGACGCCCTGTGTAATCGTGAATATTCAGCGGGGTGGCCCCTCCACCGGACAGCCGACCATGGCGGCACAGGGGGATATGCTGCAATGCCGGTTCGGTTCGCACGGCGATTACAGTGTCATCGCGCTCTGCCCTGCAAGCGTGCAGGAAATGTATGAACTCACGGCACGGGCATTCAACCTTGCCGACCAGTACCGGGTGCCGGTCTTTCTCATGGCTGATGAGATCATCGGTCACATGCGCGAACGGATCACTATTCCTGAAAAGATCGACCATCTATCCCGCAGGGAGCTTGCAGCGGGCAAGCTCCCGTTCCAGGCAGACACCGACCTGATACCCGGTTTTGCCACGTTCGGGAAAGGCCATGGCGTCCATGTGACCGGGTTGACCCATGATGAGCGCGGGTATCCCTGCACGACCAATCCCGGCGTACATGCGGCGCTCGTACAACGGCTCGTGAATAAGATCGAGAATGCGAGGAATGCGATCGCGGACTATGATGTAATCAACCCGGACGCCAGGCAGGTCGTTATTGCGTATGGCGCCCCTGTCAGGACGGTCCAGCAGGTGCTCCATGACCGCAAGGGAACGGATATCGGGTTCCTCCGGCTCCGGACGGTCTGGCCATTTCCGGAAGATGCACTGAAGAAATTCAACAATGCACGTATGTTTTTTATCCCGGAACTGAACATGGGGCAGATCGCCCGCGAGATCGAGCGGCACGTGAAGGTCCCCGTCATAAGCCTGCCTAAACTCGGGGGCGACCTCCACACCCCGGCGGAGCTAATCAAAGACCTGGAGGCACATAAATGACATTCGAGGACTGGTTCCGGGTAGATCGGCTCCCCCATATCTACTGCGCCGGTTGCGGGAATGGCACCGTCATTAACTGTACGCTCGCAGCCGTAGACGAAATGGGCTGGAACAAGAAAGAAACGGTCTTTGTCTCCGGCATCGGGTGTTCATCCCGTGCCCCGGGCTACATCATGACCGACTCGCTTCATACAACCCATGGTAGGGCTCTTGCCTTTGCCACTGGCGTGAAACTCGCAAATCCGGCGCTGAACATCGTCGTGTTTACTGGTGATGGCGACCTTGCTGCGATTGGCGGCAACCACTTTATCCACGCCTGCAGGCGCAACATCGATATTACCGTGGTCTGTATGAACAACCAGATCTACGGTATGACTGGCGGCCAGGGAAGTCCGACAACGCCAATAGGCTGTCTCTCGACCACAACACCGTACGGGTCTGCGGAACCCGCCTTCGACCTGTGCGAGCTTGCGATTGCTGCAGGTGCCAACTATGTTGCCCGCTGGACATCATACCATGTCAAGGAATTTGAACGCGCAGTGAAAGCAGGACTCGAGACGCCGGGGTTTTCATTTATCGAAGCGTTGGTCCAGTGCCCGACCTACTTCGGACGCCGGAACAAGTTCAAAGAAGTCACTGATCAGGTGGAATACCTGAAGACTCATGCCATTTTGCGGGCAAAACGGGACCGGCTGATCGAGAAGGGCGAACGTATACCCGACGATATGTTCATCATCGGCGAGCTCGCCCGCCGCAACCGGCCAGCGATGGGGGTTAAGTTATGAGGCATGAGGTCAGGTTCTCGGGATTTGGCGGCCAGGGGATTATCCTCTCGGCGGTGATCCTCGGCCGTGCGGCGGTGATATATGACACCAAGTTTGCCGTCCAGACACAGGTGTATGGCCCCGAAGCCCGGGGCGGGGCGTCCATGAGCGCGGTAATTATCGATGATGAACCGATCCTGTATCCGAAAGTAACAAACCCGGACATCTTTGTTATCATGTCGCAGGAAGGGTTCGAGAAGTACGGCGCGAACGCACCTGAGAGCGCTGTGATGGTGCTGGATTCATCCCTTGTTCAATCACGCCCGAAATGCACCTGTTACGAAATCCCTGCAACACAGGAGGCCAAACAGACGCTGGGCAGAGACATCGTGGCAAACATCGTGATGCTGGGAGCACTCGTTGCAACAACCCATATCGTGACGGAAATGGCGCTGGAAAAGGCGATCCTCGATTCCGTGCCGAAGGGAACCGAGGCGCTCAATACCAAGGCGATGAAGAAAGGGATCGAGCTTGCAGCAGCGGGAAGCAAAAAGGCATGAAATTACGGGAATATGAAGCAAAAAAAGTCTTAAAAGAGTTCGGGATACCAGTACCTGCGGGTTTTTTAATCAAATCAGCAGATGAACTTGCACCCCACTTAAACGACCTTGGCGAAAACATCGTGCTCAAGGCTCAGGTGGATGTCGGCGGCAGGGGCAAAGCCGGGGGTATTCTGATGGCGCACCGGGGGACTGCAATACAGGCTGCAAAAGATCTCTTTGCAGAGAAGATCAAAGATCTTCCGGTACGCGAGATCCTTGCCGAGCAGCGCCTCGAGATCCAGCACGAATATTTCCTCTCCATCACAATTGACCGCTCCACAAAGCAGCCGCTCATCCTCTTTGCCGATAACGGTGGCGTGGAAATCGAGACCACCGCACAGGATCGCCCCGATGCGATCCGCAAGGCGGTGGTGATGCCGCTCATGCGGGACATCCCGCCTTTCATGCTCCGCGAACTGCTTGGCAGCGCCCCAAAGGAGATCGGCCAAATCATCAACAAACTGTACCGCGCTTTCTGCGATAAGGATGCGGTGCTTGCAGAGATCAATCCCCTTGTCACAACGTCACAGGGCGTGTTTGCGGCTGATGCAAAGTTCATCGTCGACGATAACGCGCTCGCCCGGCAGGGGATCAGGGTAAACCGCGACCTCACCGACCGTGAGCGTGAGGCAGAGAAGCACGGGTTCTCGTATGTGGAACTCTCCGGCTCAATCGGCGTGATTGGCAACGGTGCCGGGCTCACGATGGCAACCCTCGATCTCATTGAGTTCTATGGCGGGAAGGCGGCGAACTTCCTTGACGTAGGCGGCGGAGCCGAGAGCGAGCGGGTGATGCACGCGGTGCGCCTGGTCGCAAGCGTCCCCTCAGTGAAAGTGATTGTTGTGAACCTGCTGGGCGGGATCACCAAATGCGATGAGGTAGCAAAGGGCATTATCTCGGCAGG
The DNA here is from genome assembly GCA_026394605.1 of Methanoregula sp. Lineage (GTDB taxonomy): Archaea > Halobacteriota > Methanomicrobia > Methanomicrobiales > Methanospirillaceae > MVRE01. Next base: position 18,173 of record JAPKXY010000050.1, on the reverse strand, counting down.
GATCTCCCAGAAAGTGATTGTCCGGCTCGCTGGTACCAACGAAGCGGAGGGGAGAAAACTGCTCTCAAAAAAAGGGTACGAGATGCTCTCCACGATGGATCTGGTCGTCAAAAAAGCCGTGGAGGTGACCGCATGATCTACGGGGACAAAAAAACAGGGATTCTCGTGCAGGGTGCGACCGGTAAACAGGGCGAGTTCCATATCGGGCTTATGAACACCTATGCCCGCGAAGTCGGCGGCAGGGGTGTTATCGCCGGCGTCACGCCCGGTAAGGGCGGGCAGCAAGTCCACGGTGTTCCGGTCTACAACACCGTAAAGGAAGCGATGCGGGAGCACGACGTGACCGCAAGTGTGATCTTCGTTCCTGCCGGCGCAGCTGCCGATTCGATCATCGAGGAGGCAAATGGCGGTATCGAAACCATCGTGGCGATCACCGAACACATCCCGGTGCATGACACGATGAAGGCGATTGCGTACGCACAGGCGCAGGGTTCTGTGGTTATTGGCCCGAACTGCCCGGGACTTCTCACGCCCGGTGAAGTGAAGATGGGGATCATGCCATCAGGGTTGTTCTCGCGGGGCAGCGTTGGTGTCATCTCCCGGAGCGGCACCCTCACGTATGAGGTGGTTGACGAGCTCACCCGCGCCGGCATCGGTCAGAGTACCGTGATCGGCATCGGTGGTGACCCGGTGATCGGTCAGACCTTTATGGATGTGCTCGAACGGTTTGAAAAGGATCCCCAGACAAAAGCGGTTGTGCTGATCGGTGAAGTCGGTGGGAATCTTGAAGAGGAGGGTGCGAAGTCGACCGATCTCCCTATTGTTGCGTATATTGCCGGCAAATCCGCGCCTCCTGACAAACGCATGGGGCATGCCGGTGCAATCGTGGAGGGTGGGGAAGGGGATGCCCGGTCCAAGATCGCACGGCTGAAAAAGAACGGTGTACCGGTTGCGTCACGGCCTTCGGAGATCCCAGAGATGGTGCGGGCGCTGTTCCGGACCTGCTGATCTTATTAAAACGCGACCTGTTTTTCTTTTTTTAATCCGCAAGCAGAGAGTCGGGTTTACCTCGTTACCTCAATTGCGACCTCATTTCGCCGCAGGAACCCGGGCGTCCATGGCGCATTGTACCTGTAGTTGCACAACCCGAGGGTTGTGGAGTTACAACAACGGCTGGCCCACGGTGTGATCCCGGCATTTTTCAGGCTATCCAGCAGCCGGGCTTTCACCGTCTCAACCTCGTTCCGTCTGGTGTATCCCTTAAACCGGATGACCGCGATTTCCCGCGCTGGGAGCGTGGAGAGCTGCACCCGGTTGTCCAGCGGTTCCGGCATCTCCAGCTCGATCTTTCCCGCGGGCATCACAAACGACATCGATTGTTCATCAGACACAACGGGCGCGGTCATTGGGATCCGTTGTGATGTAATACCCGGGGCAGTCATCGGGATTTTTCCCCGCACGTGGTTGTTGCCGGTGATGTATGCAAAGAGAGAGGAAAAACCGCTTTCATCCCCCGGATTATGTACTGTGGCAAGCACCAGCTGCGGGTACTTCCGGAATTCGATCTCCCCAATCTGCCCGGTTACATCGTATGCAACTGTTTCGGTCATATTCTCTTACTAGATCCAGTACGTGGTAATGTCTATCAGGCACAAAATGTATTTTTTGCTTTTCATACAACATTCTTTATACCGTCAACGGTTTGGATGCTGGAAGGGGATCTGTGTCGTGGTCATCGGTCAACGCCCCAGTGCTGTCGGAGAATGCCATGAATCGTTTATAAAAACAATCACGGGAGAGATCGGGACGATCCTGCCAGCGACCTGGTACAGGGATGGTGATGCCGTTGCATGCCGGATTAATGCGATGATCTGCAGAAACCGGAAGGATGCCGGAATCTACGCCCTCATCTGACGGATGATGGGGAAATTACCCGGCTTTTAAGAGTAGTGACTTTTTATGTGCAGCCTTTGACACCCGATGCTTCCGCTTTGGATACGCTTGGCTGGATCAGAGCATTTTTCTTATGGGATGAGAACATTATAGTTACCTACTCTGGGAACCTTGTAACTCCACAACCCTCGGGTTGTGCAACTTAAAGACGGGGTATAACGATGAAGTGCCCTCATTGTGGTATTGAAGTCAGGGATACGACAGTCATATGCGGATACTGCGGCGGCAAAATACCGCAGCGGACAGGGAAGTCATCGTCTGCAGCAGGGAACAAGTCAGGTACTGGAGGCAGCATGGTGCAGAAACCGACGGCCGCAAAAAAACCCGCCCCCGACGAACTGGATTCTGATGAGGAAGAGGAAGGCGGGCTTTCAGCCTACCTGCAACCGGGTGAGCAGGTGCTCATCGGCTCGCTTAATATTTCCGTAAAAAAATTTTTTTTCCATGCATATCTGACCGACCGGCGGATTTTTTTAATAGACACACAGGAAAAGAAACTCAAAGTCACGGCAAAGGATATCCCGCTGGAGACAATTGAGGGGACTATCGTGGAATTCTCCGAGAATTCCGATCCCGTACTTGTTCTTTCGATACGGTCTGCAGATGAAGAGATTAAGACAATGAAACTGATCTTTGCCCAGAATGGGATGGACCGGTCATCGGAGATTGATGAATGGATCAACCTCCTGCACGAGCAGACCCAGCCAAAAAAACAGAAAAAACCGTCCGTATCCCGGGCACCGGAACAGAGGGCCGGAGACGAGGAAGAACCGCCATCAGCACAGGTACCGAAACCTGCAGCAGTGCGCCAGGATCTGTATCCTGCAAAAAAACCGGCTAAGGATCACGAAAAACAACCGCCGGTAAAACGGTTATTGTCCCTGTATCATGTTGCAAAACAGGAGGAGCCAGAAGAACCAGAACCAGAATCACGGGAACCTGATGTCAGGACGACCGAAAAACCCGTCCGCAGGATTCCCGGACAGCAGGTAACGTACCGTGAAATTCCCCCCACCCGGCAGCCGGAAGTCCAGCCAGTGAAAAAGGCCGAGGTGCAGTCGATGATGAAGAGCGCCATTACGGGTGCAATGCGGCCAGCCCGGCAGCCGGCAGCCCAGCCTGAAAAACGACCGGTCACAGAGCCAGTAAAAAAGGTCAGGATGATCCCTGAGATCCCGGCTGTTCCTGAGCATGAAAAAGAGCCTTTCGAACAGGAGCACGAACCGCAGGAAGAGGTGGGGGGCGCCCCCCTGTTCTGTCACAATTGCGGAAAAAAACTACCTGCCGCCGCACATTTCTGTCCGGGATGCGGAACAAAACTCGGTCACCACAAACCATCGCATACAGCCGTTGCTCAGCGTGAAAAGAAATCCGGTAAACCGTATGAGATGCATGATGAAGAGAAAAGTGAACGCCGCCCCTCAAAACCTCCCGTAAAGAAATCTCCGAAGGGAAGCGAAATGACCATCCTGCATAAATTTTTACGGCGCTGAATTCATTGCAGGAATGGTAATTTCATAACAAAATTCCATAAATGCTATCCCGGTATGTAACTCCACAACCCTCGGGTTGTGCAACTACAAGCTGAAGAAAATTGTTATAAGACCTCCAGTCCTTTTCATTAGTACGATTGAGTATCACTTCGAGGAACGGAATGAAAAGAAATATCAAAGTCGAAGCACTGGACCAGATCCCGCTGGAACAGCAGCAGATTGAACTTGTTGAGCGTAAATGTCTCGGACATCCCGACAGCATTGCGGATGGCATCGCAGAATCGATCAGCAGGGCACTCTGTAAGGAATACCTCGAGGAGTTTGGCGCCGTCCTGCACCACAATACCGACCAGGGCGAAGTGGTTGCAGGCGAATCCGTGCCGAAGTTCGGTGGAGGTAAGGTCATACGCCCCATTTTTATCCTCATTGATGGTCGCGCAACAAAGAAATTCAACAATGTATCGATCGCCGCAGATGCCATTGCAGTGGAAGCGACCCGAAATTACCTCCGCACGCATTTTACAACATTAAACCTCGAACGCGATGTGATCATGGACTGCCGGCTCGGTACAGGATCCACCGATCTCCGCGATGTATTCAAACCCAGCGAAGGAAGGGTGCCAAGGTCGAATGATACCTCTTTCGGTGTCGGGCATGCACCGTTCTCAGATGTTGAAAACATCACAAAGGGCGTCAGCGATTTCATCGATGACAAGCTCCGGCCAAAGTATCCCGCGATCGGGCAGGACATTAAGATCATGGGGCTCCGTGACCGCGATACCATCACACTCACCGTGGCGTGCGCTATCATCGACAAATACTGTGCCGGTATTTCCGAATATGCCGAATACATGGCGATACTCTCAAAGGAGATTGGCAGGGTCGCGCAGAAACAGACAAAACGAAAGGTCATCGTCCATGTGAATACGGCTGACGATATCAAGAACGGGAGCGTGTATCTGACCGTGACCGGAACATCTGCCGAGATGGGTGATGATGGTTCCGTGGGACGCGGCAACCGGTGCAACGGGCTGATCACCCCCAACCGCCCTATGAGCATGGAGGCAACGAGCGGCAAAAACCCAATTAACCATATCGGCAAGATCTATAACCTGCTCTCAACGGAGGTGGCAAACGACTGCGTGGCAAGAGTGGATGGTATCGAAGAATTGTACGTCCGTCTTCTCTCCCAGATTGGAAAACCCATTGACCGCCCGCTCGTTGCCAGTGTTCAGGTGCTGCCAAAACCCGGTGCCAGAATTCAGGCAATCAACGGTGAGATTGAGGGAATTGTTGACGAATGGCTCGAGAATGTAACAAGTATCACAGAGAAGGTAATCCGCGGTGAGCTCAAGACCTTCTGATAATAAAACCAACAAAACCGGCGCAAGAAAATCTCACGTTACGAGATCCTCCTCGTTTTCCCCCATGGTCCGCCTTGCCATACCGAATAAGGGACGGATCGCGGCACCGATTATGGAGCTGGTGGAAAAGAGCGGGCTTCACCTTCCCGAGAGCGGAAGCGAACGGCGCCTTATCACAAAGACGCTCGATCCCCATATCGAGATCCTCTTTGCCCGCCCGGTCGACATCCCGGAATATGTGGCAACAGGAGCAGCAGACCTCGGGATCACCGGTCATGACATGGTTGTCGAACGGGGTTCCGATGTCAGGGAACTCCTCGATCTCCAGCTGGGGAAGGCTGCAATAGTCCTTGCCGTGCGGGAGGATTCGGATATTTCCAGGCTCAGCCAGCTCGCCGGGGCAAAGGTCGCCACCGAATTTCCCGCCATTACACGAAATTTTTTCAAGGTGCATAATATTGCAGTCAATGTTGTGATTGTCGGGGGTGCCTGCGAGGCAACACCGCACCTGGGTATTGCTGACGCGATCGTGGATCTGTCCAGTTCAGGAACCACATTAAAAACCAACCGGCTCCGGATCCTGGCACCTGTGCTTGAAACCAGTACCCGCCTGATTGCAAACAGGGAATCGTTGAGGACCAAAAAAGCAAAGATCGATGAAATCCTGCTTGCGCTTGAGAGCGTTGTTCGGGCCCGCGGGCAGTGTTACCTGATGATGAACGTGAAGCGCACATCGCTTGATGCCGTGAAAAAGGTGCTGCCCGGGCTTTCCGGTCCAACCGTCATGGATGTCGCATCAACCGAGGACCTGGTCGCGGTGCATGCCGTGGTTAACGAGGAGCGGATCTATACCTTGATCAACGCCCTCAAACGCTCCGGTGCAAAGGACATCCTTGTCATGTCGATTCAACGGATGATCCGCTGATTGGTATGAGAATCTTTCCTGCTGTCGATATACTGGAAGGAAAATGCGTCCAGCTGGTGCAGGGAAATCGCGAACGGGCGACATGGTACGGTGATCCGCTCCTGTGCGCTTTCCGCTGGATCGAGCAGGGTGCGGATGCACTCCATGTTGTCAACCTTGACGGTGCTTTTGGCAACTCAACAAAAAATGCCGCATTAATTAAGGACATTATTAAAAAAACCGGTGCCGAGATTGAGCTGGGCGGGGGGATCCGCTCGGTTGAAGATGCTGCCCGCTGGCTTTCGACAGGTGTTTCACGAATTATCATTTCCACCCTTGCCACGCAGGAACCGCAGAGTATTCAACGACTCTCTGATGAATTCGGGAGTGAACATGTAATGGCAGGGGTGGATGCAAAAAACGGACAGATTGCGGTTGACGGGTGGCAGAGGACCGCAGGTGATATGTTCGAATGGGTCGAGCGGTTCGAATCACTTGGTGCGGGCTCGTTTCTCTACACCAACATCGATGTTGAGGGGCTGTGCCAGGGTGTCAGGTTTGAACCGGTGCAACGGCTGATCGACCATACACAACTCCCCGTTGTCGTGGCCGGCGGAATAACCAGCACGCAGGATGTCAGAGGGCTCAAAGATATCGGTGCCCATGGGGCAGTCTTGGGCTCGGCCTTGTACAGCGGGAAGATCAGCCTAAAGGAAGCTCTGGAGGTTTGCAGATGAGGAAGGTTGACATGAACAGATCGACTAAGGAAACTCAAATCCGGTTACTACTCACGATTAATGGCAAAGGGACGTGTACGGTCAAGACGGGTATCCCGTTCTTCGATCACATGCTCCATGCGATGGCAAAGCATGGCGGTTTTGACCTTGAATGCAGGGTAAAAGGAGATCTTGGCGTTGATACCCACCACACCATCGAAGATACCGGGATTGTGCTGGGCGATGCGATCAAACAGGCAATCGGTGACGGGAAAGGGATCCGGCGGTTTGCCCACGCAATCATCCCGATGGACGAATCGATTGCGACAGTGGCGCTTGACTGCGGCGGAAGGGGCTACCTTGTTTTTTCCGGTTCGTTTGGCGACACGACCGTCGGGGGCATCCCGAGTGAGATTGTTGAGCATTTCTTCTATTCCCTTTGCACCCGGGCCGGTATCACTGCGCACATTACGTTTTCCGGAAGAAATGATCACCATCAGTGCGAGGCAATATTCAAGGCGTTCGGGATCGCGCTCTCCGGAGCTCTTGCCCCGGGTAAAGGAAAAGCGATCCCGAGTACAAAAGGAAAACTCTAATCAGATATTTTTTTTTAAAAGACACGAGAAAAAAGAGTTGATGTTTATGACTTTGCTGCCAGGTCAACGTCTTCTTTCTTGATCGTTTTTCTGCCCGCATGCTCGGCCAGCTTATTGGATTCCTTGGTCAGCTGGGCGATGTACTTCTCTGCCTTGATGACCAACGCCTCCGCGGCATCGCTGCCGACTCTCTCCGCACCATTCTTCTTTGCAATGCGCACAACTGCGGCAATGGGTAAATCTGCCATGTTTTGTACCTCAAAAAAGAAGTGTATCGGTATATATAAATACTTTCTGTAAAAAACCCTCAAATTATCCTCCAATGGGGTATCGGAAGGCATGTCGCCAATTTAACAGAAATCCAACCGCAGAATTTCGCAGAATATTTTAAATTCTGATAAAATCAAATAATTTGCGAAAATAACGGTTTATATCGGTTTTAAATTAATCCAACAACGATGCGGCAAGCAATAGCGCATTGGTGTAATCTGGTGAGGCGCGCGAAGTATCCACGAATATTTTACCGATATTTAGCACAGGCGCGCCATGTCCGTGCCCCCCTCCCAGAAATACAAGCGTTCTGAAGATTAAATTTCCTGAAATGCCATCAGGTGCGATGATCACACCGCAGGTCTTTACCGCATCTTCAATCAGGATCTCATAATGTCGTGCCCCACTCAGGCGGGCGACCAGTTCAGCGTCTGCCATGGATGCGTCGACCTGCTGGTGCCTCCCGACATCCCCGAACCGCCCTCCCGAAAGGATGCCGACTTCCTGTAAAAGACCGAACCGTTTTGCGATTTGCTTTCCTTTCTCTATCAATACCAGTTTCTCGGCAACAGTCCACCCCTCATCCACACCCACAGGAGCCAGCAGGAATCTGTTGCCATCCACGGTTTCCAAAAGGGCGATACGTTCAAGATGATCAACACCGGCTGCACGCTTCAGGGCGGACAGCGTCTGGTTTGCAGGCAATGTGCCGCGGACCGCTGCGTCGATTGATCCTGACATCAGGTCAGCAACCAGTGCTTCGTGCGGTTCTGCATGGTTTACAATTTTTATAGGATCTCCCGGCGCCTTTTCCCGGCCCCCTGTTGCTGGACGACAATAGCAGGAGACAATGACCCGGTCAGAAACAGCGCGTGCACTTGCGATCACCTTGCCTGCATCATCGCCGATGCCAATGCCGATGCGTTTTAGTGCAGGTGACATGGCAGATCTTCAGAGAACAGGTGCATGATGCCGTTATGGATGAAGTCAAAGACCTGGGTTTCATCTCCCTGGTAGCAGATCCGCAGTTCCTGTGTCGTGTCAACGGTTCCGATTGCCTTTGCCACCATACCGACCGACCCAAACAGCCGGATAAGTTCCGGTACGTTTGCCTCTTTTGCCGTCAGTACAAAGCCCATGCCCGGATACATCCTGACCCACTGTTCAAACGTCATGTTGTTTGCTGCCAGATCTGGTTTGGGGATGAGGACGAGATCGATGACCGCGCCCTTTCCACTCACCTCTAAAAGCATACCGAGCGTACCGATGAGACCGGGGTTGGAAATATCCTTTCCTGCGGTCACGAGGTGCTCCCTGCCGATCTGTTCCAGCAATGCAATCTGCGCCCTGACGGCATCTGCGGACTTCATGGTTACCGAGTCCCAGTTGAGCATGCATGAAGGGTGGACCCGGCCGGTGAGGTCGATCGCTGCCAGCACGCGGTCTCCTGCCTGTGCAGTATGGGAGTAGATGACAGAGTCAAGCCGGGCGCAGCCAAGGATCGAGACATCGATCACGCTGTAGGGCGCATCGGGGTGCAGGTGTCCCCCGACAATCGGGACGCCGAATTGCGATGACGCGTCATGCATTCCTTTTACGACCTGTTCCAGGATTGAGCTCTCTTTTGGTATGGAAAAAACATCGACCATTGCGATCGGACGACCTCCCATGGCAGCGATGTCGTGGATATTCACAAGTACTGAACAGTATCCCGCCCAGTAAGGGTCCGCTTCCATCAACCGGCTCCAGATCCCATCAGCCGCGAACAGTAATGCCTCGCCATGGTGCTCGATCACGGCTGCGTCCTCGCCAAACGATGCGACAACGTGGGGGGCATCAATTTTTAACGAATTTACCATCTCACCGATGGCATGTTTCCTCTTTACGCCCTCGTATTCCCTGATTATTTTCGCTATGATCTCAGTGGAGCATCTCTTTTCCACGACATCACCCGCATACCACGTGTTGTGTATGATTGCGTGTAATGGTATGTACGGTTCATCAGAGATAATTTATTTGATATACGGTCAACGTGTTGGTATGGACTGGGCTGAAAAGTACCGCCCCTCGCGTCTTTCAGACATCGTCGGAAACACTGCGGCTGTGCGGCACATGGCGGGCTGGGCGCGATCGTGGTCGAAAGCCTCACTACCGCTCCTTGTATATGGGAAGCCCGGAATCGGCAAGACCTCGAGTGCCTATGCACTCGCCCATGACATGGGCTGGGATGTCATTGAAATGAATGCCAGCGACCAGCGGACGGCAGCGGTGATCGAACGGGTTGCCGGAAGCGGATGTACCACAAGAAGCCTGACCGGAGCCGCACGAAAACTCATTGTGCTGGATGAAGCAGACAACCTCCAGGGTACGGCAGACCGGGGTGGCGCCCGGGCCATCCTCGATTGTATCAGGACGTCAAAGCAGCCCATGATCCTGATTGCAAACGATCTCTACGGGTTGCCCCCTGAACTCCGGCTGCGGTGCGACCCGGTGCAGTTTAAGGCAATCCCGGCCCGGTCGATCGCTCCGCACCTCAGGTATATCTGCGGGTCTGAAAAGATTGAATGCAGCGATGCAGCGATCAACGTGATTGCTGAGAGCGCGGAAGGGGATATCCGGTCCGCGGTGAATATGCTCTATGCAGCTGCCATCGGAAAGCAGCGGATTGATGATACGCAGGTGCACACGTCGCAGAAGGATGAACGCATCTCCATTTTTGCCCTGATATCAGCTCTTGCCTCGAATGCAACCGATGAAGACCTTGCCCGCCTCTCTTACGAAGTGGAGGATACACCGGAGAGTATTGAACAGTGGATCGACGGCAACATGCACCTGCTGGTCGATTCAAAGGCGCTGAAAAAAGCATACCGGCATCTTGCGCGTGCCGACGAGTATCTTGGCTATACCTACCGCCGGCAGTACCACACACTCTGGCGGTATGCGAATGCGGTGATGCTCCTTGGCGTTGCCGATGCTGCCGAAGGCAGGGGAATTCATGCCAGAATTATGCCGCCGGCGCGCTGGCAGAAGATGGCTGGTGCAAAAAAGCACAAAGCGATCCGGCTTGCCCTGTTCAATAAAATTGCAGGCATTATGCACATCGCACAAACCACCCTGCGTCAGGAATATATCGGTGCATTCTCGTTGCTTGTTGAATACGATCCTGTCGCATTTACGCGGGAACTTTCACTCGATGCCGAAGAACTGAACTTCTTTTTGAATAATACGCAAAAAGTGCAGGAGATTGTAAAAAAAGTTGTGCAGGAACAAAGGGAACAGGACAGGATAAAAGAGAAACAGGCGCAGGAAAAAAAACACGAGAAAGAGGAAGTGCAAAAGGCAGAAGAACCACCTGCACCACCGGAAAGTCCGGAAACGAAGCAGCAGTCCCGGAATCAGGCAACACTCTTTGACGGGTTCTGACGGCGGTAATACTGGTGGAGGACGACACCGCAGTCGATCGTCCCTGTCCCATCCTTATAACATTCAAAACCGAGGAAATAGACCAGAAGGTCAGCATTGACGCGCTGTGCAATGGCGATCATGGGGGGCACCATCTCGACAGCAGGACGGATAGCATAGATGACGTCGGTGCCCCTGAAGATGTCGATGTCAGGATCAAAGACATCATCGACGGCAAAATCAAGGGGTGAAATTGATGGCATATCGTGAATATCCGTGCACCTGATGGTTTTTCCTGCTCTCTTTATAATGCGCGCGGCTTTCGTATTTTTTCCGATCCCGATCTCGACAGCCGTATCGTAATGTGCAGCAATATACTCCCCGATGCACGTCTCAATATGTTTATACCCGCCCATTCCAACAGATCATTGCCATGCATATCCATATTTTTTGGGATGCACTTTCTCCTCAAGGTCTCCAGATTCCGGTTGCACGGACTATCATGGCAATGGTGGGGGTGCATGCAACTGTTATCGAGAATCGTGTGCGGGTGATGGGGTATGTTGAAGAAAGAAAGCAGATCAACGCCCAGGCGCTGCTTGACAGCGTCCAGGCCTATAAACGCCATCATAAACTGACCGACCCGGTACTTCTCGTTCTTTCTCAGGACCTGTTCAGGAACGGTCACAGCTTTGTTTTCGGGCTTGCGAGAGAATCGGTCGGAGCGGCAGTGGTCTCAGCGGCACGTCTGGGAAACGAGTTTTATGGCAGGGAAAAGAGTGATGATGACCTGATCGACCGGCTCTCAAAAGAAGGGGCGCATGAGATCGGGCACCTGTTCGGGCTCGACCATTGTGCCGAGCGTGAATGCATCATGTTCAGGCCCGATACGCTCGATGAACTCGACCGTAAGAAAAAGGGGTTCTGCGATCATTGCAGAAAACAATTAGCGACTCACATTGCAGCAAAATTCCCGTGATGCAACAGTATTACTCTTTTATAGGCAGATTGACCTCCGGATTACATTTCAACAATACAACCATCCAATACCACTGAAGAATATCCGTAATGCGTTGGATACCTGAAAAGGTTGAAAAAAAATATCAGATGGATGGCTCCGGCATCTTTGTCGTGAAATAGTAGCCATGAAGCGCCAGCAAGAGATAGATGGGAAAGAGTGTCTCGTAAGCAAAATTTTCTCCCAGGTATTTGAACGCCCAAACCGTTCCGAAGATGTCGATCTCGAAGATCATGACACCCCACCATTTTCCAAGATACGAGTACCCGAGCCCAGGGAGCATGAAATTCAAAAATCCCGCAATCAGGGGATTTTTCTTCAGTTTGGGGCGGCGGGAGAGACCCCGGGGAAGATACATCAACTTTATGCCGCATTTTTCTGAGGCAAGCACGGCTTTCCACCGCACCTCACTGTTTTCATCAGCCAGGGCTTGGATCAGCGCGGGAGTTGCCTGGGTGCTCTTGAGCTCACCAAGGCTCTCGACAGCCCTGATACGGACATTGCTGTGCCGGTCATGAAGGATATGAGTCAGTGCGGGAATGGCAGAATCCCCGATCAACCGGGCTGCCTTCCATTCCTGCATTCCCACAAAAAGGAATGCCTTTTCCTCATCATTGGGCGGTTTCCAACCGATCCTGGCAAGAGAAAATGCGGCGCCGTACCTCACATGTTTGTCATAGTCGCGCAGGCACGTGATGAGTGGTTCAATTGCCTGAGGATCACCTATCTCGCCAAGGGCAATTGTGGCTTCCCACCGGACCTCGCTGCTCTCATCTTTCAACGTCTCGATCAGCACCGGGACCGATTTGGGATCCCGGATCTCGGTAAGAGCCTGGATGATCACGAGCCGGGAAGCCTTATTTTTCTTCTTTAACGCCCGGATCAGCGCATCCATTGCCGCAGGGCCGAGGCTACCCAGTGCCTTTGCCGCTTCGGACTGCGTATTCATGTCACTTGAGTGGAGTGCCCTGATCAGGCCCGAAATGTCTCTGGCTGCTGTTAATTTTCCAATATCCGCCTTTTTTTGTCCAAACAGGGCTGAAAGGTCAACCATACGCTCACCCGTGGAGGTCCGACTCCCTTTTTGCCATTAAGAACGTCTGTGCTGCAAATAATGCCGTGATCGGAAACGCGATGATAAACGGCATATACGGTCCCAGCAGGAGCTGGGCCAAGACGATCAGCATCATGTACATCTCCCATATTAGCAACCCCCACCATTTCCCCAGGTAATCATACCCAACACCCAAAAAGAAAAAATTCAGCAGTGCGGCACCCACTACACTGGGTCCGGTCCGCGGCCGTTTTGAAAGCCCCAGGGGCAGCTGGCTGGTCAGCACCCCGCACCGTTTGGATGAGAGCACCGCGCGCCACCGGACATCCCCGTCCGGGTCCCGCAATACCTGTTCACAGGATCTTTTCGCTTCAACGCTCCCGATAAAGCCAAGGATCTCAACAATCTGAGCCCGTATGCCGGGGTGCCGTTCCTTGAGCAGGTCAATCAGGGGCCCGGTTGCGGATTTTCCCAGTTTTTTTATTGCATCCCAGTCCTGCAGAGCAATACAATAAAATGCCCGATCCTGGTCCGTTTCTGCTGACCATCCGATCTGTTCGAGTGCTTTTGCCGCCCCATACCGGACATAGCGGTTATCATCCCTGAGCGCGCTCAGAAGAACAGGAGCAACGGTCTGGTCTCCGATCTCCCCAAGGGCAAGGGCGGCCGCCCACCGGAGTTCACTTGTTTCATCGGAAGCAAGGATGACCTGCAGCCCCTTGATTGCCGCAGGGTCCCTGATGGACGCAAGGGCTTCAATCGCCCCGAGTCTGACATTAGTATTCTGGTGTGCAATGGCACGGAGAAGAAGGGACGTAGCATCGTTTCCCATCGTTCCCAAGGCACGTGCGGCGCGCCGCTGGGTGTCAGAATCCCTGTGGTTCAGTAACCGGATAAGGCCTTTGATGTCCCGGGCCTCTACCAGCGCTTTGATATCTGGACGCCTTAAAGCAAGCACGCGCGGAAATGGCATCTCTTTTCCCTGTTCCTGTATTTTGAGTATGACAGATTGTCCTTAATGTAATTATGGATAGTATGAAAAACCTTCGATATCCCCGCGTTGTATACTGCCTTCATCTGATGCATGAATCCTTTTTTTATAAAACAAACGCCGGTCCAGACAATTGATATATATTGCCGGTTGAACTGCATTGAAAGGGAACCACATGCGCTGCTCTGCTGTCACCGGCACAGTCTTTTCCTCCCATGATGTTACCGGTCACCCCGAATGCAATGCACGTCTATTGACGGCATGCACAGGGCTCGATCCCCGGTGCCAGGTACTGCCCCCGCAGGAATGTTCGGCCGCTGACCTTGAACGCGTCCATGACAGATCCTACATTGGATGGCTGGAGGAGCGGTGTGCAGGAACGGCGACCGTAGCGTATCTCGATCCGGATACGTATATCACTCGCAGCTCTTTTGAAGTCGCATCCTTCGCCGCAGGCAGTGCGATAGGAGCGGTCGAACGGGCGCTTTCCGGTGAACACTGCTTTGCACTCATAAGACCCCCGGGTCATCATGCGGAACACAACCGGGCCATGGGGTTCTGTCTTCTTAACAACGCAGCAGTTGCGGCTGCTGCCGCATTTGAGGATGCCGACCGGATTGCCATTGTGGACTGGGATTACCATCACGGCAACGGGACCCAGCACACCTTCTATTCCAGCAACCGTGTTCTCTACTGTTCGGTGCACCATGGGGGCGCATTCCCGTACACAGGTGGGCTCCAGGAGACCGGCACGGGAAGGGGCGAGGGATTCACCATCAATGCGCCGCTTTCTGCAAATGCCACGATCGCCGATTATTATCCGGTCTTTTCTGAAGTATTCATCCCGGCGATCCTGCGCTTTGAGCCTGATGCGCTCATCATTTCCGCCGGGCAGGACATCCTCTTTGATGACCCGCTGGGCATGATGGATATCCGACCGGAAGATTTTGAAGTGCTTGCCGGGATGCTCGCCCATTCCACCGGAGTCGGGCTCGCTCTCGTGCTTGAGGGGGGATACGGGCCGTCCCACGGGGAGGCAATCGCTGCCATATTCCGGGGTCTGGGAAGGGAGCGGGAGCCTGAAGGCGATTTCGGCGTGCCAAGGCAAAGCACCACTGACGCCATCTCCCTGCTCAAAAAGATCCACAGGATCGACTGATTTATCCGGTGGAGGGGCGAATGTCGATCTCCATCGTGCTGACCTTCTGGTACACTTTTTTTGTCTGGATAATAGGCCAGAGCTCGTAGAGGAGGACCGTGATGGGTTCCCACATTGCTACCCAGCCGATGATCAGGAGCGCCTCCGCGATGAGCTGGGGTACGATGAGGTCTGACATCTGGAGGAGGAGGTGGCGGATGATTAGGTTGAGGAATAAAAAGCAGAGCCCGATGAGGAGTGCGGTCCGCCCGTATCTGAGCCGCTGGCGGAACTTCCGTTCTGTCGCCATCATCTTGTACTCGAAATGGTTGTGGATTGCCGAAACGAGGGTTTTTGCCCCTTCGCTCTGTGCCAGGTCAGCGGGCAGGTGAATGACAAGTTTACACTCAGTTTTAGCGGGAAAATCCTTGATCGTGTCGATGATATACTTCTCTGCATCAGTGTCGAGCTCTTTCTCATGGAATGGGGAAGGATCAAATGAGTTGTAGAGCTGCATGATGGAGGAGAGCTTGATCTCGATCAGGATCTTGCCGTCCGCTTTTTTATAGAGAGATTCAATGTCGGGCATCTTCCCCTCATTTTCCGGTGATTGTATACAGCCGCAAAGCCAATAAACCTGTCTTCAATACCCCCGATCTGCCATTCGGCGGCTGTAAAATGCGGGCAGAAAAGTGCTTTCGATGGTCGCAAACTAAAAAAAAATACCGGAGATTTTCTTACTGCCCACGTGTTCGTTGTTTAATCCCGGCAATCGCGTTCTGTATAATTTCCCGGTTGTCCTCTGTTTCCATGCGATATAATTGCTGGAGGGGAGCGAGCGCCCGGCTATCCCCGAGGGAACCCAGTGCCCATGCAACCTTCATTCTCACCCGTGCATCCTCATCGAACAGTGCATCAATGAGCGGTTCTGTTGCGCGGGGATCATTGAGCCTTCCAAGGGATTCAGCGGCTTTCCAGCGGCTGGCAGGGCTGTCTTCTGAAAGCATCCGGAGGTAATGCGTGATCCGCGCTTTTGCATCATCAATTCTCTCCAGATCTCCACCGTTGGCAAGTGAAGATGAACCGGGATCATTATTTGCCATCAACCCATCATCCTTTTCTCTGGATTATGAGGTTATTGCATGGTATAAAAAGATAGCCAAAAAAATCATTCCTTCTCTTTTACGTAGATGATGCCATCGGGTTCCTGATAATCCGTCTTGATGACGATGGTGTGGGAAATACGGTTAAACAGGCGCAGTTTTGTCCCCGGCATGCCAAACCAGCCGATCAGGCAGTCGAGTACAAGCACGGGAAAGAACGTTTTGCCGAGGCTCTCGACCGCTGCCACGCCGTACCCGATTTTCTTTCCGTCCCTTTTTACAATTTTTAAGTTCATCACCATCTTGCCGATTGACTGACCAGCATACCCTTCGGCAATCGTCCAGTACAGGAAGAAGAAGATGTGCTGGAACCCGAACTCGAACAGGTCCCACTGCTTGATGTCCCAGAGCAGGTTGATGTCCCAGCCTAACGGCTGGAGGATCCCGCGTATGATGTTTAGGAAAAGGACGATCAGGATGATATCAATGAGCCATGCCCAGAACCGGGTGCTCCACTTGGCAAGGTACAGGGTCTTTTCCGGAACCTGTGCAATGTGTCCTGGTTCTGGCGCAGAGGATTCGTTAACCATTTTCAGGTTACCTGTTTGCATCCTCTGGGAATGAACTTAACGCATGGCGGAGTGACCATATTGGAGGGGAAATGGAAAAAATATAGGGCGTAGCGGCGTACCATCATGATGAGATGGAGTCCATGAAAACGCTCATCTGCTATGCGTCAGTGCACCACGGGAATACGAAAAAGATTGCGGAGGCTATGGCAGCCGCCACCGGTGCGGATTGCGTGCCGGTAAAAGATGTAAAACCCGACATGATTGCAGGTGCTGATCTGGTTGGTTTTGGCTCCGGCATTTATTTCTCGATGCACCACAGGAGTTTGCTGGACGCCGTTGCCACCCTCCCAAAGGTGAATGGGAAGCGTGCGTTCATCTTCTCAACAGCGGGATTCCCGGCAGGGAAGTTTGTGTTCCACCGTGCGCTCAAAAAGAAACTGGCAGACAGGGGCTTTGAGATTGCCGGGGAGTTTGCCTGCAAAGGGCTCGATACGTATGCGATCTTCGGAAAGCTCGGCGGGATCAACAAAGGGCATCCGGACGAGAGGGACATCCAGAATGCCCGAAAGTTCGCAAAGGGTCTGGCAAAGATGTAATCCCCATCAGCCGGTGTCAGACCGGAGTTTTCCGGCTTTGCCGATATTTTCCAGCTCGTGCTCATCGATCATGATGGTGACGAGTCCGGGGTCTATTTTCAGGGTGCGGACGAGCGTGCCGGTGAATTCTTTTACAATCGTTCGTTTTTGTTCAACCGACCAGCCTTTCTTCATTTTAAGGATAACAACGGGCATGGTGATACCTTGGTGTCCGGTAGGATAGGATGCGCGAGTATTTAGGGAGTGCGAGACGGAATCGGCGTTGCAGCCCTGAAAAATCCGTATCATCCCTCAAAGCGCACGGAGTTTCTCCCCAAACCAAGGGAGAAGATCATTTTTGCGGGACATCATATTCGGGAGCCGGACCGGCTGGTTGCGGATCTCCAGTCTCGTGAGGAGCTGGCTGTCCGCGGCAGCAAAGAGATCGCTTGCGTTGCCGACGACGCTTGTGAACATCCCGAGGTAGAAATCCACGCCCTGCCGTTCTCGGAGCCTGCCGAGTTCGAGCCGGATCTCATCCATGTGCGCCAGCGGGAACGAAAAGGAGGGGACCATCACCTGTGCGATGATCAGGCGCTTTCCAAAGAGTTCGTACTGTTTTGTGTCCCGCATGAGGAGTTCCTCTATTGAGGCGCCGGAAAGATTCATCCCCTTCTCCAGAAGTGTGGTCCCGAACGCGACCATCTCGATACCTGCAATGGGCGCAAGGTATGCGGCAGAATCCCTGTCATCCGCGGTAGTTGTGGACATCTTCAGGACGAGGGTGTCTGAGAGGATGCCGGCAAGGAGGATGCCCGCTACTGCTGATGAGGGGGTGATGCTCGCCTCGCGGTATTTTTTCGTGATGATGGTGGAGGTGGAACCGACCGGGTCGTTTAAAAATTTCACCGGCTTCAAGGTTGACATGGCGCCAAGCCGGTGGTGGTCAATGATCTCGAGGATCTCTGCCTCATCGATTCCATCCACCGCTTGCGCAAACTCGTTGTGGTCGAGGAGGATGACC
>JAPKXY010000016.1 GCA_026394605.1 Methanoregula sp. | reverse complement strand
GGCGAGGAGATCAAGTTCTCCGGTACGAACACCGAGTCCTACTGGACCTACCTGTTCATTGTCGGACCCAACCTGTGGGAGTATGGTGCAAACATCAGGACGGATGACCCGCGCAACAACCGGGTAATCGACCAGAATGAGGGGACATTCAAGAAGCTCTCGGTCATGTCTGACAACACATGGTCATGGAAGTGGGGAACATCAAACGTTGCACTTGATGCCGGCACGTACACCATCTATGCATTAGCTGCACCACGAGACAAAGCCCCGAACGACATCTCCAAGACAGCCTACGGCACGGTTTCGATCATCATCAAGAAGCCGTTCGTCTCGGCAACCGCCTCACAGTCTACCGTTGCAAAGGGTGACAAGGTCTTTATCACCGGTATTGCAGAAGGCAAACCCGGACCGGGCGTTGCAATCTGGATCCTCGGTAAGAACAAGGTCATCTACGGAACCGAAGCCGTGAATTCTGACGCCTCGTTCAGCTACGAGATCACGCAGGACACCACACGGAGTCTCGCGAGCGGACAGTACTTCCTTGTCGTTCAGCACCCGATGCAGAACGACCGGTTCGACATTATCCCTGTGACACCCGTTCCCGCAGCATTTGACACGTGGGTTGAGAACCTTCAGCTGAATGCTCTCGGAGGTTCCGTCCCGACCAAGCTCTTCAAGATTGAAGGGGACGGCAGCCTGCAGGGTACCGATGCCGCCGAAGCGCTCGTACAGGGAATCAACGACCCGAACGTCGATGATACCTACACGAAGCTCGCGTTCCTCGTCGAGGAACCGGTTATCAGGATTGACGCAATCGGCGACAGGCATGTCGGTGACAAGTTCACGATCACCGCAACCACGAACCTCGCAGTAGACGACTCAGTCCTCGTCGAGGTCTATTCATCATCATTCAAGCCGACACAGAAGAGCCAGAGCGGTGAGTTCAGCGGCGCAACCGGAACAGTCAAAGTCACGAAGGGCGACGCAGGCCTTAACAAACTCTCGTTCGACGTGGACGCATCCACGTTCAAACCGGACGAGTACATTGTGAAGGCAGAGGCCGTCATTCAGGAAGCAACCGGCACTGCACTGTTCAACGTTCTTGAGGGTGCTGTCCCAACCGCAGTCCCGACAGCCGTTAAAACAACTACAGTCGCACCGGTCGTAACAACTGCAGCTCCGACCGCGGCAGCCACACCAACCAAGACTCCAACACAGCCTGGATTTGGTGCACTGGTAGCCCTGATCGGTCTGGGTGCTGTTGCGTTCCTTGTCGTGCGCAAGCACTGAACTAACAACTAATCCCCCTTTTTTTTTACCGCTGATTCCCAAACGCGGTCGTGTAGTTCCGCGACAGACGTGTAACTACTACCCAACAGACGCTCTGTTGGGGAACTACATCTGTCGCGCAGTTTCATTCAATCGTTCAATGCTCATATCAGGAGCCGGGCTTTTTGCCTGCCAAAAAAAAGAGCGAGAGCCTTTAAATGTAGCACTCAATAGTTCCCCTAAAGGAAGTACAGGTACTTGTATACCTGCGCGACAGACGTGTAACTACTACCCAACAGACGCTCTGTTGGGGAACAACGTCTGTCGCGGAACTACATGTGTGAGTGGAGGATCGAACTGTGGTAAAATTCAGCGCAAAAGTCCTTGATATTGCCAAACGGGGCGTCCTGCTCAACCGGCTCGATGCCCGCAGCATTGGTGTCCTCGATGGTGACCGCGTCCAGGTGATCAACCCGACAAATGGCATCTCAGTCACTGCATTCGTTGACACCACGATTACCATCGCCCAGCAGGGGACGGTTGGTATTTACCGGATCACAAACGATCGACTCAGTGCAAATGACGGCGATGGCATTGAGGTAAGGGAAGCGGGAAGGCCGGCATCGCTTCAATACATCAAGAAAAAGATGGACAGCGGCAGGCTGAACAAGGAGGAGACGCTTGCCATCATCAAAGACGTGGTGAATGATGACATTTCGCCTGCAGAGCTCACCGCGTTCATCACCGCATCCTACATCAACCCGCTGGATATGGACGAAGTGGAGCATCTCACCCGTGCCATGGTGGAGACCGGCGAGCAGATAAAATTTGCATCCAAACCGATTGTCGACAAACATTCCATCGGCGGAGTGCCCGGGAACAAAATCTCGCTTTTGGTTGTTCCTCTTATTGCTGCGAGCGGACTCAAAATACCAAAGACAAGCTCCCGCGCAATCACGGGAGCAGGGGGTACTGCCGATCTGATGGAAGTTCTGGCATTTGTTGAATTTTCCGCCAGTGAAGTCCAGCAGATGACCGAGAAGGTGGGGGGCGTCATCGTGTGGGGAGGGGCGACCAATATTGCACCCGCCGATGACCGTATCATTATCCAGGAATATCCCTTCAAGATTGATGCACGGGGGCAGATGCTCGCAAGCGTCATGGCAAAGAAAAGTGCCGTCGGGGCAAACCTTGTTGTCATCGATATTCCCGTGGGTGAGCATACGAAAGTACCTACCGTACAGGACGGGCGGAAACTCGCCCGGGAATTTATCGAACTGGGAGAACGGCTTAATATGCGGGTGGAATGCGCCCTTACCTACGGAGATATCCCTGTCGGCTACAGCATCGGGCCGAAACTCGAGGTCATAGAGGCACTCCGGGTTCTTGAGGGTGCCACCGAA
This sequence comes from Methanoregula sp., assembly GCA_026394605.1. Lineage (GTDB taxonomy): Archaea > Halobacteriota > Methanomicrobia > Methanomicrobiales > Methanospirillaceae > MVRE01. The sequence continues at coordinate 4,516 of JAPKXY010000016.1, read as the reverse complement.
CCGAATTCTTTTATCCAGAAAAGCCTCTCGCTTGCAGGCATCGCGCTCGAGATGTCAGGCAAAGCGGCGCAGGGCACTGGCGCTGCCATGGCGCAGGAACTCCTTTCAAAAGGGAAAGCGCTCGAAAAGTTCAAAAAGATCATCGAGATCCAGGGGGGAGATCCCAAAATAAAGTCCGGTGATATCACCCCGGGCGAGCACCAGTTTGTGGTCAAAGCACCAACATCCGGTTATGTAATCGAGATGAATAACAAATCATTAATCACGCTGGCACGCATCGCGGGCGCTCCCCATGATCGCGGAGCCGGCATCCTCCTGCACGCAAAAAAAGGCAAGCTGATCAAGGTGGGAGAACCCCTTTTTTCGATTTATGCCGACCGGAGCTGGCGGTTGCAGAAAGCCCTTGAGGAAGGGCGGAGGCTCATGCCCGTGCTCGTGGAGGGGATGCTCCTCGATCGCGTCCCGTCAGGACGGGGGTTTTGAACCGATGCCCTCAAATATGTGCAGCGGAGGATATTTACCTATGTATAAGTATCTGTTTCGTTTCCTTTCTGTTCTGCTGTTCGTAATTCTCATTTGCGGCACAGCGCAGGCAGCGAACCTTGAGCTTACCGTGCTCGATAGTCTGGACAATACCCCAATATCGCATGCAACGGTCTTTGTTGACAGCGTCAACCTGGGAAGAACCACCACCAACGGTCAGTTCTCCATCCCACGATTAGTTGCTAAGGATATCAATCTTAAAATCTCATTGGCGGGATATGATGACTGGTCAGATGTTGTCCTTTCCAATGTTACTTCTCTTACCGTGAACCTGAGCCGAAAGAGCCTGGCGCTCACGGCTACCATGTATGATTCAGACACGCTGCGACCGATCCCCGGCGCAGATATCAGGCTGACAGCCGACAATGTCACCCAAATGAAAAAAACTGATAATGCCGGTACTGCAACCTTTAATGTACGGGGCTCAACCCTGTATGCCATCGAGATCACATCGCCCAATTACCAGTCACGGACCGGCACCATTGAAATCAGTTCAACAAATGCCGACGTCCAGTACTGGCTCCTCTCAGGCAACCGGTTCTCATTCATTGTCAAGGATCAGAGCGGGTCGACGCCGATACCCGATGCAGAGGTGCGCATCGATACTATCCTTACAGGCAAGACGGACGTAAAAGGGGTATTAACAACGCAAGTGGGCAGGGGGAAAACCTACACGTTCGATATTACAAAGGAAGGATACCTGCCGTACAGTACAACCCGCACCATCTCCGACACAGATGCGCTGCTCAACGTCCTGATGTCCAAGTCACCGGTCGGCGCAGTCCTTTATGTCATTGATGAATCTCAGGCACCTGTTGCCGGTGCCGAAGTGTATGTGGACGGAACCCTGGCGGGAACAACGAACCAGTTCGGCGGGTATACGCTATCGAGGATCGTATTTGGCAATTACACGGTTGAGGTCAAAAAAGACGGATTCGTTGCCACAAAAAAACAGATTGACGTCATAAAACCGGGTAATGAGTTCACCATTGAACTGCCGTTTGAAAAAGTTGATCTCACGATCTATGTTCAGGATAGGGAGCAGAAGGTAGTGCCGGGTGTTACAATATCGTTCAACAGCAACACCATCGGGCTCACCGATACCCATGGGCAGGTTGTGAGCAAGGTCAAGTACAACACTCTCTACAACATTACCGCAGTAAAGGAGGGGTATCAGCCAGTCTCGGTTCAGAAAGAAGTAAATCAGGGCACTGAAACACCCACACTGTCCATTACTCTTGAAAAGAACCTTGACTGGGGATTCATTGGTCTTGTTGTCGCCAGTGCACTGGGCGTTCTTGCCGTATTTGCTGTGATCAGGATGGGGCGTTCCAGGAAACGCCACCACATCATAAGAAGGAACGAAATCTAACCTTTTTTTCATTTTAAATAACAAAATTCAGGTATTATCTAATTTAAAACTCAAATTTTGTTATTTTAAAAAGGAAAATCTTTAAATATTGGTAAAGTTCATTACTGATTCTGAGTGGTGGCTATGAGTGTGTGGAAAGGATACATCTTCATTGTTGGAATTCTTGTGCTGATCGGCACGGCGTCAGCATCAATGCCAGATAAGATAACAATTACCAGCAGTGCTGATTCAGATAGTCATAATGGTTGGCTGGTGGCAAACGGGACTGATCAGGCAGCAATTACCATCAAAGCGGAGAATATTTCGCTAAGTCAACCCGTCGTCGTGGCAAACGTACTTGTTTCTGTTGATCCACTCTATGGATCTTTGACGAATACAACCCTTCTTACTAATTCAATGGGGATAGCGACAACGGTATTCAGAACGAATAAAACCAGCATTGATAATCTGATCATTAACGTTACGGTATTCAACGCGGAGGGAGGCTCGCCTGCGATAAAAAATCTGAAAATTGACCATGACCAGGCATACTACGCATATTTTGATTATCAGAGTGAGGTGGTTGTCGATCAGACCACACCGTTCATTGTCACATTGAAAGACCGGTGGGGAAACCGGGTGGACAAGAAGAACCCCTCTACAATTCACATCGCGAAGTTCCATTATTATCCCCCTCCCGGGGGAGTTGGCTCCGGTGGGTTAAAAAACGCAACTTCCTCCTATCTCACCATTATCTCCGACAGTACAGATTATGAAGGGAATATCTCATTAACGGCGAAAGTTGACACCGTTGCCGGTGAGAACAACATCTGGATGGAGCATATCGAAAAAGTCCCTGACCAGTATCCATTCATTGTAGGTATTACTCAGGCTCCGCCATACTTCATCGATTCGGTGGTTAATCCTAGCGGGACTCCCCCCGCCGTACCGGCGGATACGGTCGCGTATTTCACCATAATATATACACTCCGGGATAGATTCGGAAATCCTTCGGGTAACCAGACGGCAAGAATTTTTACTTCAGACAATGAGTCAATTGGCGATATCAGATCAAACTCTTTAGGTCAGATATGGGTTACGTATGGTCCTAAATCAGTAAGTGGTGAGTTCAACATCACCGCGGTTGCGATCGAAAACAGCACGGTAAGCTGTTCTGATATAGTGAAATTTTACAGTACAGATCCCGTGTATATGGTGGTAACTGCCAACCCCCAGACGATGCCAAGCAGAGATGTCCCGGCGAGCCAGCCAGCAGAAGTTATTGCGAGAATCATGGATGAAGGGGGTAACCCGAGTGAGAATCAGATCGTAACGTTTACAATATTGGGATGTACGAATACCACCGTTTTCACAACGCGTCCCTCGTTTTCTTCGAGCACATACCTTACTGTAACAAGTGCAACAACAGATGCCAATGGTACAGCGATTGTCAATTTCTATCCTGGCGCATTCCCTGTATCCGGTCCATACTATAATTCGACTGCCACAGGAACTGCAAATGTCATTGCAACATGGAGGGGCAACTCGACGCCAATTACTCTCACGTTTAAGAACTATCCCTACCTCAGAATAGAGACCAGCGTAAACCCTAAGACGGTGAATGTAAGCGGTACCTTTGATGTTGACATCAAACTGATTGGCGATGGATGGAAATTGCAGCAAAAACCAATTGATGTGATCCTTCTTCTCGATCAATCAGGATCTATGGGAAGTAGTACCGATACTAACAGCCGCTTATATAAGGCAAAACAGGCTGCAAAAGTTTTTGTCGACCAGATGAATTCAACATATGGAGATAGGGTGGGAATTATGACCTATAACCAATCGGGGTGGGTATATCAGGATTTGACAAATAATCTCGCTACCGCCAAGAACAAAATCGGTTCTATAAGCGGAAATACAAATGGGGCCCACACGAACATGCGTCAAGGGCTTCATGATGCTTTGAAAAAGGAGGCCCAGAGTGCCAATCCAGGATCAGTCCGAGCAGTCATCCACATGACAGATGGTGACTGGAGTATGGCGGGAGATCCTCTTGCACGGCAGGGTAGCATAGGATTTGATGCGGATGGTCCAGGACTTCACAAAGTCTGGGCAGGAAATGTGGTGAATCCTAGTGTAGAAACTATATATAAGTATTTCCCGGATATCGGTGGCGGGGTGTACCATTCCGGTTCGATTGATAATGCACCAAATGGTCAGAAATATGATGATAGTACATCGAATTGGAATACCGATCAGTACGAAACTACTCAGCGATACGCAACACTTATCAGAACGTATTATACAGACGCTTGGACCTCAAATCAGAACATGTCAGTCTATGCGGCAAACAATCAAATCCGTCTTTATTCCCTCTCCTTTGTACAGCAACCTTTAACTCAAACAAAAAGTGCGTTAATTAATATGGCGAATTCGACTGGCGCATTTTATCAGCATGCACCAGATCAAGCTGCCTTGGAGACATTATATAAGCAAATCGCCGGCGAACTTAGGACCATGGCAGGCGTCAATACCCAGATGAACCTCAATTTCCAGAATGTAAACGTGACCTTCGGCAATGTGACCACTTCAATGCCCGGGCAGCAGGTGTTTGATTAC
>JAPKXY010000013.1 GCA_026394605.1 Methanoregula sp. | reverse complement strand
TCCGCGCTCGGGCTCTCCGGCGGGCAGCAGCAGCGGCTCTGCATTGCCCGTACACTCGCGGTCGAGCCAGAAGTGATTTTGATGGACGAGCCCTGCTCCGCGCTTGACCCAATCGCAACCGCAAAGATTGAGAAACTGATCGACACACTCAAGCGGGATTACACCGTGATCATTGTCACCCATAATATGCAGCAGGCGGCGCGGGTGAGCGATTATGCCGGCTTTATGTATCTGGGAAAACTCATTGAATTCGGGCAGACAACCCAGATCTTCGAGAATCCAAAAGAAGACCTCACAGAAAATTACATCACCGGACGGTTCGGGTAGGTGAACAGGATGTCAGAAAAATTTCATACAGAACTGGACAGGCTGAAACAGGACACAGCAGAGATGGTGCAATTTGCGCGGGATATGCTCAGTGAATCGGTGAATGCACTGATCGGGCAGGACTCCGCGAAAGCACTGCAGGTTGTCTCGAAGAAGAAACATATCAGGGAGGTTACGACCGCTCTTGAGGACCGCACCTACCAGCTGATCGCGTTGTACCAGCCGATGGCAAAAGACATGCGGGTGATTGCCTGCACGCTCAAGATGATCACAGCCGCTGAACGCATCGGAAGGTATGGCAAGGATATCGCAAATATGGTCAAGCACCTCCAGGATCAGCCCGATTTTGCGCAACCGCTTCCCATACCGCACATGGCAGAACAGGTATTGGGAATGATCGATGATGCGATCACTGCGTTTGAGACCGAAAACCTTGAGGCTATCAAAGATTTTTCCTCGCGGGACGACACGGTCGATGCCCTGTGGCATTCAATATTCCGGGAGACGCTTACCTTCATGATGGAGAACCCCAAGACCATCACCCGCAGCACCTATTCCATCATGGTAGCCCGGTACCTCGAACGATCCGGGGACCATGCGTGTAAGATGGCAGAAAATATCCATTACATGGTCACTGGAGAACGGATCGAGATCAAATAATTTGAGAAAAATGCAAACATATCTGAATGCTTGACTAAAAAAACGTGCAAATCAAGTCTACCCGTTGCACGGCACGTGAGCGTTAAAGCGCCCTGAATGCATCGAAAAAACATGTTTCTGAGATCATGGTAACCACACGTGGCAGATATACGAGCGAGCGAAAAAATCCTGTTGCAGGTATTTGATTGGGTACCTGTCAGAACCAATGTACATTTACCCTGAAAAAAAAGGGGGAGACAGGGTAACCGTACCTGTACACATGGTTATGAAGACGAATGCCGGAATGCAATGTCCGAGAGCACGTCCGCCACATCTTCACATTTGTCGGTGGCAATCTCGAGCCAGTCGTAGATATCTTTCAACTTGATGACAGTCATTGGATCCCTGGTCCGGAAGAGGTCGGTGATCGCCCCGGCAAGGACGTCATCGGCAAGGTTTTCGAGTCGGTTGATCTCAATGCAGCGATCCCTGATGAACGAAGGATCCCTGATCGAGCGGATACTCCTGACAGCTGCATCGATCTCAACCGTTGACAAGTGGATCAGCTTTGAGAGTTCCACCATGTAGGCGTCTGAAGATTCAATGCCGTAGTAGACCATCTTTTCCGCTGATCCGTCGATATAGTCAAGCACTTCATCAAGCGAAGAGGCAAGGGATGAGATCTCTGCAGGTGCAAGCGGAGGATTGCGTGTCCGGTTCAAGCGCTCGTAAATGTCATGGGTTATGTCATCATCCCGGTGTTCAAGCAGTTCGATCTCGTGTCGTTTCTCCTTCACATCGGTGAATTCCTTGGTAAGGGTGACAATCCTGTGTCCTGCCTCCGAGACGATCGCCGCCTGCCGTTCAAACAGGTCGAAAAAGACCTTGTCCTGCGGAATAAACCACTGCGTAAGGCCCATAATAATTTCAGGCTAGTATCAGGCATGACAGATTAAAAACATGATGGTCACACAACGAAAAGACCAAATGAGAGGCCTTTTTGTACAGAGAAGAGAATTGCCTGCAAATGACAGCAGCTCGCCAGCAAAAATCATCTCCCACAGGACAAAACATCCGACGAAGAGAGTCCATAATGCGGTCAGGATAACCTCGGGATTGAACAGACCGAACGAGACAGATCTCCATGTTCCCGCCAGTGACTGAATTGTGAATCCGATATGCAGAAAAATTGAAGGTACCGATGGAGGGTTTTTCATCAACCCTTTTATCATTCCCGCACACACCTTTTCTCCATGACCACACAGGTTCGTGCATCCCACATCCTTGTCAAGACCGAGGATGAGGCAAACAGGATCCTCAAACGAATCAATGACGGTGAGGACTTCCTTGCGGTCGCAAAACGGTTCTCCTCCTGCCCGTCGCGCAAGAACGGCGGCGACCTCGGCTGGTTCGGGAAGGGGCAGATGGTGCCCGAGTTCGAGCAGGCGGCATTTGCCGCTGATACTGGCAAGGTGATCGGACCGGTCAAGTCACAGTTCGGGTTCCATGTCATCAAGGTAACCGGGAAAAAGTAAGGCCATGGAATCCGGTATGGAAGTCAAATTCCTGCTTGGCATCGCTGTTGCTATTGCTGTTATCTTCTTTGCAGCAGCATTTGCCCAGAGCCTGCAGAAAAGCGCACTGGCAAAGGAGAGACGAGAAACACTCTACCAGGTGTCGACCATCGATGCGCTGATGCAGGGCGTCTACGATGGCGTCCAGCCATTTGGCGAGCTGAAAAAACATGGCGACTTCGGCATCGGGACGTTCGACGCGCTCGATGGTGAGATGGTCGCTGTTGATACCAGGTACTACCAAGTGCGGTCAGACGGGATCGCATACCCTGTCGATGATGCAATGACCACCCCGTTTGCGACCGTTACATACTTTGAACCTGATATACAGTTCAGCACTGACCGGCAGATGAATTACTCACTTCTCTTTACCTATCTCTCAGGCCGGCTCCCGTCAAAGAACCTGATCTATGCGATCAGGGCTGACGGGACGTTTCCCGCCATGAAGGTGCGAAGTGTGCCACGACAGTCCCCACCTTACCTCCCGCTGCCCGCGGCAGTAGCTAACCAGTCAGTCTTTGAGTACACTGGTGCGGCAGGCACGGTTGTCGGTTTTTACATGCCGGAGTTCACCAAAGGGATTAACGTCCCCTTCTACCACCTGCACTTCATCAGCGCTGACAAAAAGACCGGCGGTCACATCCTTGATTTTACGATCGCCACCAATACCACGATAACCCTCGACATCACACCCGAATTTGAGATGTCGCTTCCCACGAAGGGGGCATTTGCCGGCACCGATCTTTCAAAGGATACCAGCGCAGATCTGGCTAAAGTTGAACGCTGATTATCATCTTTTTTTTTGTAAAAGAATTTTTTGCATAACAGCGCACGAGTACTGGTATACATGCGTGTGATGCACGGGGAGCATACATATTTCATGACCATCTTCGGGATCCAAAAGGAGACTCTTGACCTCCTGTTCCAGATGGGGCGCGACGCCCACCCCAACGAGTTCGTCGCGCTGTTAAAGGAACGGGATGGCATCATCGATGAGATAAACCTGCTCCCCGGCACCGTGACCGGCGAGAAGTCGGCATCTCTGTTCTTTGACATGATGCCGCTTTCCACCCACCTCGCCGGCAGCTGCCATTCCCACCCGAACGGTGTGCTCCTGCCCTCGGATGCGGATGTCCACTTCTTCCCCCGCGCCGGGCGGTTCCATTTCATCATCGGTTATCCCTACACACAGCTTGACTGGCGCTGCTATTTCTCGGACGGGCAGCGTTGCAGGATGGAGGTGATTCGATGAAGCGCGTCATTGCCACAGGGACGTTTGACATCCTCCACCCCGGTCACCTCTATTACCTCGAACAGTCGAAAACACTCGGCGACGAGCTCACCGTCATTGTCGCACGCGAGGCGAACGTGAAGCACAAGCCGCAGCCGATCATCCCTGAAGAGCAGCGCCGCCGGATGGTCGCCGCGCTCCGGTGCGTGGACCATGCGATTCTTGGCGATAAAACCGATATGTTCCGTCCTATCGAAAAGATCCGTCCCGCAATCATTACCATCGGGTTCAACCAGCACTTTGATGAGGCAAGTCTCCGGCAGCAGCTTACCTCACGCGGGCTCTTTGCAGAAATCGTGCGCATCGGAAAATATGGCGACGACGAGCTCTGCAGCTCGCGCCTTGTTGTGCAGCGAATTGTCGAAAAACGCGGCGGGCAGGATGGAACTGGCGGTCAGCAGGGATAGAACGGGCAGTCCTTTGTCAGGCACTCGTTATTCTGGAGCGGGAACTCGCACGTGATCGGTGTTGCGATCGGCATCACGATACCAAGATGATCCCGTGTAAAATCCGCAGCCGACCGGATTGCCAGAAACGTATTGCGCTTACAGCAGCGCGGCCCTCCACGCAGTGCGATCTGTTCGAGGCTCTTTGCGGTGATAAGGTTTGAGAGCTTCCATTCCTCACGCGAGAGGGGTGTGGCACCGGTGACCAGCGAGATAAAGATCCCCGTTCCTACCGCAGCGCCGCAGTCACCGAGCAGCCCGCAGGAGTCTCCATTCACCATTTCTGCACGCTGCTGTGCCTGCCCGATTTTCTGGCCTTTTACATCAGGCTTGCCCTGTACATTGTAATATGCCGCAATGAGCACCGCGGGCACAAGGAAGTGGTGCTCCGGCCCGTGCATCTTCACCGCCGGATTTTTCATAAGAGTCCGGGCGATTGCTATCGGGTCAATACCAGTGGTTGTGGTGCAGTATTTTTCAATAATGCCCTCAGCAGGAAGCCTGTGGCAGCGGTCGCATACATAGTGCCCGTCCACGCAGACTTTATCAGTGTTATGCACATCGCCACAGTACACACATGTCGCATGCTTCGGGCTCTTCAGATAGGTAAATTCCTTGCCGCAGACCAGACATCCATTCCGATTCTCCATACCCACACCCCTTATACTAATCCTGTTCACGCTCCATAAACAAAAACGTAAGGCACGCGACCCATGCGGGACACGGGAAACATTTATGGAGTTTCCCCCGTATCCTCTCCATACAGGTGTGCATGATGGTACCGACTTTAAAAACCGAGATCGCCAGGCTCAAGAGCCTTGCACTGGAGAAAGGGGCGGTCGCAGAGCAGATCAGGGCGGCGGACATCGTTGTCTCGCAGTGGGTCCGGTTCAAGTGCCGGTACGGGTGCAAGGGGTACGCAAAGCACCTCGGCTGCCCGCCGTATGCCCCGGCACCGGATGAAACCCGGCGGATGGTCGGCGAGTATCGCACCGGGCTCCTGGTCAGGTTCGACGGCGTTCCGGGTCACGCAAGGTTTTCGGGCGACGACCTCCCCGAGGACTTCCACCATTTCTACAAAGACCTGATCCTCTGGGTGAACACCACTATTCACCTGCTGGAAAAGACCGCATTCTACGACGGGTTCTACAAAGCGTTTGCCTTCGGCGGCTACCCGTGCATCTACTGCGAAGAGTGCGTTGCGGAAGCGTGCGAGGGCGTCGTGGACGAGAGCTTGAGGAGAAAATGCCGGCACATGGACATGGTACGCCCGAGCATGGAGGCGGCGGGCATGGATGTGTTTGCGACCGCAAAGAACGCGGGCTGGGACCTGCACACAATCCCCTGCAAGAACATGGAGTACGGCAAGGTTATGCACAGCGACATCGTGTCGGTAGGGCTGGTGCTGATTGAATAAATTAGGTTTTTTCCCAAGCCCCAGATCCGTTCGATGATTTTTAACGACTGTGTGAGTGATACGAGGATTTCCTGCGCCATGGCGCCGCCATCCACTTGCGCATCCCTGTGCAGTATTTCGCGGTGAACGCTCCGATAATAGAGGTCACGATCACCATCCCGGCGATCGTGGTGGCAACCAGCGGTGAGCCGTAGAGGGCGGCAATGGCGATCGAAAACTCGCCCCTACCGATCGTGTTGCCCCAGATCTCGATGCCCGCCAGTGCCGACTCGTGGATGAAGATACCCGTGAGAATGCCTGAGATGAACTTACTCACTACCGCGAGGAGGCTGATAAAGAGGATCATCACCATGTTCACCCCGCTGGCAAGGTTGATGGTGATGCCGAAGAAGACAAAGAAGACAACCAAAAAGACGTCCTTGAACGGGCGGGCATGCTGCTCGAACGCGTCGGGGTCAGTGGTTGCAAGGGCTGCACCCAGCGCAATCACCATCATCGTTTCCGGAACGCCGAGATACATCGAGAACGATGCTGTGGTGAGCACCGCCCCGAACGTAAACAGGATAGGGAGCTCATCGGAGCGGTCGAGCAGGTTTATCAAAAACTCCTTGCCGTAGTGGGCAACGGCGTACAGGATCGCAAGCACGCCAGCAATCTTTAACAAAAAGAGCAGGGGGTTCTGGTCACCTGCGGAGATAATCGCCAGAAATAGTATGAGCACAAGATCTTCAAAGACCATCAGCCAGATCACCGTCTCCGCCTCGCGCATCATGAGCTTCCGGTTCTCGACAAGGGATGTGATTGTCATTGCCGTACTCGAAATGTAGAATGCCGATGCGATGACAAGCGATTCGATGATGGAGAACCCGAACATGTACGCGGCGACAAAGCCGATGAGCATGTTGATATTGAGGTCAATAATTCCGCTCGTGAGCACCGCGGAGCGGTTCGCCGCGATCCGCTCGAGCTTCAGCCCGAGCCCCATGAAGAACAGTAAGAAGATCAGCCCCATCTGGGCGAAGAACCGGCTGATCTCATCGGATGTGACCAGCGCAAACCCGCTCTTGCCCAGCAGCACGCCCCCGATGATGTAGAACGGGATAGGGGGTATGGAGAGGTACTTGGTCACTAACGCGAGTATCAGGCAGAGAAACAGTGCGAGGACGATGCCTTCCATTAATCCACCATGACTTCGCGCTCGAACCTCTTGAGCTGGTCAGTCTCTCCTATAACAACGACTGCATCATTGGTCTCAAAGACAAACGATGGCGGGGGGTTGATGATATTCTTATCCTTGCGGCTGACCGCGATGACCGTGACCCCCGTTTTGGATCGGATCTGAAGATCCTCGATCGTCTTGCCCGTGATCTCCTTTGGGATCAGGTACGTGTGGATGGTGATCCGCAGGTCAGCGAGCGCGGAGAACGCAATTTCGACGCTCTCGGCTTCCGCCTCAATGATTGCGCCGGTAAGGATGTTTCCGAGCCTCCGGGCCTCCATCGGGCTCATCTCCGCGGCGCTGGGAGTGTTGCAGCCCTGCTGGAGGGTATACATCTGGATGGTCCCGGTCTTTGTGAAGAAGATGGCGACAATGTCGCCTTTGTCAGTCTCGAACTCATACTTAGTTCCGACGCCGGGAAGGTTCACCGATCGCAATACCATAGAGAACAATAGTGAATCGACGCAAAAGATATATGAGGGTTATGAAGGGGATTGTTGCAAAGCAAAAAAATTAAAGAAAAGAGTCGTGCCAGCGTCCCTTTGAGCAAGGGACGGGCACCACCAAGGTAGAGAGATCGGGAGGGACGGATGTGACGACTCCATACCGGATCGTCAGGGGGTCTTTCCCTCCTTACACAGAACTTGACCGGTATCAGGCTATAAATCCCGGGCCGTGCAGAGTGAAAGTGTCTGAGAAGATAGTGTCACCATTCCCTCAATTCCAGGTGAAAGAGGTGTAACCTATGATACCTTTTTTATTCGCTGCAACGATAATTCTGACAGGCACGCGATCTTATTTCGCGCCCGCAACCAATTTCAGGAGAGGGATACCATCACTGAAATCCCGAAAGAAGAATATGTGCTGAAGGGCACATCAGCGTGCGCAGGATGCAGTTCATCGCTTTCCTTACGGTACGTGCTTAAAGGAGCAGGCCCTGATACGGTTCTTGTAATACCTGCCAGCTGCTCGAGTGTCATTCAGGGAATCTACCCGAACACCGCGCTGAATATTCCGGTATACAATATCGCTTTTGCGGCAGCTGCTGCGTGTGCATCTGGGATGAGTAATGCATTCCGTGCGGTCGGAAAAAAAACGAACGTAATCGTCTATGCAGGTGACGGAGGAACACTGGATATCGGGATCCAGTCGATGTCCGGTGCATTTGAACGGGGCACCGATTTTCTCTACATCTGCTACGACAATGAAGAGTACGGTAATACCGGCATGCAGCGATCAGGATCAACACCGCTTGGTGCCCGCACGACCACTACACCTGCCGGCAAGACCGATGAAAAGAAAGACATCGACGCAATCATCACTGCACATGATCCCCCGTACCTGGCGACTGCCTGCAGTGCCTACCCGCAGGATCTTTTCAAAAAGGTAAAAAAGGCGCTCGCTATCCGCGGACCTGCCTTCATCCATATTCTTGTACCCTGTCCTTCCGGATGGCGGTTTCCCCCTGAAAAAACAATCGAGATCGGCAGGCTCGCGGTGAAATCCGGGATGTGGATACTTTATGAACGTGAGTATGGCCGGCTCGCGATCAGCAGCCCGTCAAAAGCGGCAATGAAAAACCCAATTCCGCTCGAGAATTACCTTGCCCCTCAGGGAAGGTTTGCGGGCATCAGTCCAAAGGCGCTTGATATATTAAAACAGCGGATTACCCAAAAGATACAGCGGCTCACTGAGGAGGAGAAAGGCATATGCTGATGGTTGCGACCGGAAACAGGGCCGTGGCGGAAGCGGTCAGAGAGGCAAAGCCGGTGGTAATCGCCGCGTACCCGATAACCCCGCAAACCGGCATTGTCGAACAGATTGCGGAATATGTATCCCATGGTGTTCTTTTAAGCCGGTATATCCCGGTGGAGAGCGAGCATTCCGCAATGGCTGCCTGTATTGGCGCGAGCGCCACAGGAGCACGTACATTCACCGCTACCAGCTCGCAGGGTCTTCTCTATATGCACGAGATGACGAACTGGGCGGCTGGCGCACGCCTCCCCGTTGTGATGGCAAATGTGAACCGTGCGCTCGGTCCGGGCTGGAATATCTGGGCAGAGCATACCGATGCGATCCAGGAGCGGGACACCGGCTGGCTCCAGGTATACACGGGCACGGTGCAGGAAGCGTACGACACGACGCTGATGGCATTTTGTATCGCTGAACATAATGACGTGCTGCTGCCCGTCATGGTGAACCTCGACGGGTTCCTGCTGAGTCATGACATGCAGCCACTGGAAACAGTTGACTGCGGTGACTTCATACCGCCGCTGCACCTCCCGCATGCAATCGACCCGCAAAATCCCATCGCTTACGGTCCGCTCACCGGACCCGACCAGTACTACAAATTCCGCTGGGATATCGAGCGCTCGATGCGTGACTCAGTGAACGTGATCGGACAGACACAGGCAGAGTTCGCACGGAGGTTTGGCAGGAAGTACGGGTTTACCGATGACTACCGGTGCGATGACGCAGACGCGGTTGTCGTCTCGCTGGGCACGCTCGGCAAGGAGGCAGAGGTCGCGATTGATGCCCTGCGCAGCGAAGGGATAAAGGCGGGGTCGATGCGTGTCCGGTGGCTGCGTCCTTTCCCGAAGCTGGATCTCGCCGGCAGGGAGGTCGTGGTCATCGACCGGGACTACTCCTTCGGCTTTGGGGGGGTGCTCGCACACGAGATTAAGGCAAAGAACCATATCGATGTCTGCAGCGTGATTGCCGGGCTGGGCGGACAGGAAGTCACCTACGACGATATCGCAGGTTTTATAAAAAACCGCCGCATTGGCGAAGAGTCCTGGTTCGGGGTGACGCCCGGTGTTTGAGGTCAGGATCCACTCCCGCGGCGGCGAGGGGGGGGTGACCGCAGCCCGGCTTCTGGCAATTGCCGCAATCCGCGATGGCAAGTACGCGAGTGCGTGCCCGTTCTACGGGGCGGAACGGCGCGGGGCACCGGTCGTCTCGTTCGTCCGGATCGATGACAGGCCCGTCAGGGTATACAGCCAGATCCGAACGCCCGATCTCGTTGTGGTCCTGGATGCGAGCCTCGTGGGTGTTGTCGATGTGTTAAGCGGGTTAAAAGCCGGCGGCACGATTCTGATCAACAGTGCTCACACGCGGGAATTTGCGGGATACAGGACCTGCAGCGTTGATCTCACCGGGATCGCGCTCAGGGAAAATCTCATCATGGCGGGCAGCCCGATCCTTGATACTTCGGTGCTGGGCGCACTTGCAAGAATCGGGATCATATCGCAGAATTCTGCAAAGAAGGCAATTACTGAGGTATTTACCGATGAGCGCAATGTGAGAGCTGCCGATGCTGCATACCGGGAGGTGGTCATATGAGCGGGCGGGCGCGCCTTGCCCTGAGCAAACCGACGACGGGGGCGGCTGGCAGGACCGGTTCGTGGCGGGTGTTTCGTCCGGTTATCGATACGGAGAAGTGCAACCAGTGCGGGCTCTGCCAGATGTATTGCCCGGATGCAGCGATCGACGAGGAACTCAACGTGGATCTGAACTTCTGCAAGGGCTGCGGCATCTGTGCCAACGAGTGCCCGAAAAAGGCGATTGAGATGGTGAGGGAGGAGACGTGAGCATCCTGTATCAGTACTATCAGACTAGTTCGCGATGGTATCGATTACATAATCTTTTTTACTCCCCGCCCGAAACTCACCGCATGAGGATTGATTGATGAACCGGAAATTCTTTGGGGACACGCGGGATCTCTTTAAGCTTGATCTGGTCTGCAATATCATGAAAAATCTCCCGGAACTGGACAGCTTCACATTCGTGCCAATGCTGACGGAGGATGATGAAACTAAAGGACAGAAGAAAAACGCAAAAAAGGATCTTGCCCAGGCAGTGAAGAACGGAAAGGGGGGCAGCAAAAATATGGAGCTGGTTCTCCATATGGCGCGGCTGCAGGAGATTGATAACGACCTTGAATATTTCAGGGGTATCCACTCGTTGTTTAAAAAAGAAAATATTATGATTGATATTTTCGACCGTCACAAATTTTCCCATGCGCAGCGGGAGCACTATTTCGCCTCCCTCTTTGAAAAGTTCCCGACAAAATCCCTGATCTTTCTCGATCCCGACATCGGCCTAGAAGAACGTAAACCTTCAAAGAAGCACCTGCTCTTTTATGAAGTAAAAAAAATCCATGACCGCATGGACAATCATTCAATCATGATGATTTACCAGCATTTTCCAAGGAAACCCCATAATGAGTATATTAAATTTCGATGTTCTCAACTCAACCAGCTCACCGGGCAGGATCCGGTGACGATAACCGATAATGAAATTGTTTTTTTCCTGATTACAAAAAATCCTGTACTTAAAAGAAAGATTGGGGCAGTCCTTGGAGAATATATGTCTCATTACCCGGTATTATCAGCACATGGAGAGTTGTGAGGAAACCCCTTCCACCCTTTTGCTATTCATCAATAACGCTCCAGATTGCTGAAGAAAAAAATTTATGGATTTTTTTTGGCTGAATCTGATATATTTTCCCTGCTACACTTTCAGCTCATCCTTTGCGATAAACTCAATATCAAGTTTGTAGAAATGGGTAAACTTGCAGTTCCGGCAATGGACTGTGAGGTGCCGGCAGGCGATCACGAGATCGTGGGGACCGGTGACATGGCAGTTCCGGCACTCCGCATCGCTTTTCAGTTCCCATATATCATGGCAGCTGATGGGGGTGAACGCACCGGGCTGGCTCACATCCTGGATCCGGGGGATAAAGACGCGGGTTGACCCGCAGTTGGCGCACGCGACCTCTGCCTTGTAAGGTACCACCTTGATGATATGGTCGGCAACCTGTTTGCAGTGGTGGCAGTTAGTTTGGCTGGTTGTGAAGATAAACCGGTCGCTCATGTGTGGTACGTAAACGTTCGGATAAATGAACCTGTTGCATATTTTTTTTTTAAAAAAGCCCTTTTACGGGTGGTATATATCAGCAGCAGGGAACAGAACGATCCGCTCGCCCTGTACTGCACGCAAGAGAATTTCGACAACGCCACAGAGATGACCGTAAAAAAGTTCCATTGGCAGCGATTAAATCATGAATTGGTTGTTATTGATAGTGATTATTTAAAAACCTGACAAATTGGGCTCTGGAAAAATGCTTAAGAAACTATTTCATAACGCTCTTGGGGGAATCAATCGTCGCTGTAAAGCGGGGATTGATTGGAAAAATTATTGAAAATGGTTTTGACTTGGTTGCCGTTCACGAAGTGAAGGGCAGACTCAAGAAACAATCCAATTTGTTTCGACTCATCGGCAACTGCCTCAGCCCCACCGCTGTGGCAATTCCATAATTGTCATTCAGGCAATTCTCTCAAGCCTGCCCTGACTTTTTTGTCACGGCAGACTCCCCCACAATGCGATAGCCAAGTAACAAGGTTAGAAAAAAGATTGAATGAAATGAGTTTTTTCAGAGCCACAAATAAAAATGACTTTAAAAAAAAACTGGAAGGATTATTGATTCAATAGTCGCCCATGCCACCGGGGGGCATGCCACCCATACCGCCCATACCGCCAGGGGGCATACCGCCCTCGGGTCCTGCGGGGGACCTGGACGATGCTATCACATCGTCGATGCGGAGGATCATGACTGCCGCTTCTGCGGCGGAGGAGATCGCCTGGGTCTTGACACGGAGCGGTTCGACAACCCCTGCCTTCAGCATGTCAGCCGCCTTGCCCGCAAATACATCCAGACCGAACGTCTTCTTGCCCTTCTCGTGGGCTGCCCTGATTTCGACAAGCATATCGATGGGATCGAGTCCTGCATTCTCTGCAAGAGTGCGCGGGATAATCTCAAGTGCGGCTGCAAATGCCTCGATCGCCAGCTGTGCCCTGCCGCCAACGGTTGCGCCATACTCGCGGAGTCTGAGCGAGAGCTCAGTCTCGGGTGCACCTCCACCGGCGACGACCTTGTGGTCTTCGAAAACAACACCGACAACGCGGAGTGCATCGTGGATGGCGCGCTCGAGCTCGTCAACAACATGCTCGGTTCCGCCACGGACGATGATGGAAACAGCCTTGGGGTTCTTGCACTGCTCAACAAAGGTCATCTCTTCGCCGGAAACCTTGCGCTCTTCAACAATACCGGCCTTGCCGAGCTCTTCCTTGTTGATTGCATCAATGGATGAGACGAGGCTGCCTCCGGTTGCGCGGGCAAGCTTCTCCATATCGCTCTTTTTCACGCGGCGTGCGGCAAAGATGCCTGCCTTTGCGAGGTAGTGCTGTGCGATATCATCAATGCCCTTCTGGCAGAAGAGGACGGTTGCACCGCTTGCGATAATCTTGTCGACAATATTCCTGACCATGCGCTCCTCTTCATCGAGGAATGCCTGCAGCTGGTCGGGGCTGGTGATGTTGATCTCGGCGTCGACCTCGGTCTTCTTGAATTCGACCGCTGCATTGAGAAGAAGGATCTTCGCGTTCGTTACCTTCTTTGGCATTGATGGATGGACACGCTCTTTGTCAACCAGCACGCCCTCGACGATTTCGGAGTCGTCGACCGATCCCCCGGACTTCTTCTCGACCTTGATGTTGTCAATGTCGACGGTGCCATCTTCATCGGCAACCATGGTGACCGCTTTGACGACAAGCTCACAGAGCTCGTCCTTTGATGCCTCGGCACCCTTGCCGGTCATCGCGGTCTCTGCGATCTTTTTGAGCATCGCCTTGTCCGTTGCCTTCACGTCGATAGAAATATCTTTTAAAAATTCCTGTGCCTTCTCGGCTGCCTGCCGGTAGCCGGCAGCGATGATGGTCGGGTGGACATCCTGTTCGAGAAGATCCTCTGCTTTCTTTAACAGTTCGCCTGCGATGACGACAGCGGTCGTGGTACCATCGCCGACCTCATCATCCTGGGTCTTTGCGACTTCGACCATCATCTTTGCTGCCGGGTGCTCGATGTCCATCTCTTTTAATATTGTAACGCCATCGTTTGTGATCACGACGTCACCAATAGTGTCGACGAGCATTTTGTCCATGCCTTTCGGACCGAGGGTTGTGCGCACGGCACTCGCTACCGCCTTCGCGGCGGTGATGTTCATACCCTGTGCATCGCGTCCACGCGTGCGTGAACTGCCCTCTTTGAGGATAAGGATAGGTTGACCTCCAAGCTGTTGTGACATAGTCTCACCACTTTTAGCACTAAAATTGGTTTGTGGTTCTATATAAACATTATGAGTCGCCGATCAGATCGATCAGCTCGGAACCGTCGCGGAGATAGTGGAGCCGGTCCTCACCAATTACGAGCGTTCTGCCGATCTTCTTCTGTTTGTGGTAATCGGTGATGACGCACATCGCGTGTTTCTTTGCGATCTGCGAAAGATTGCCGATGAGGGCGGCGCGCTTGACCACCTTCTGCGCCGTCCCGTATCCCGTGAAGATCGTATGCTCGTTAAAAGTGACCAGCGCCTGGAACGGCGCGCCACGGAGCGTGTGCAGCTTCATACCGAGCTCTTCGAGAAACCCTATGGGATTGGAACGCTCCGTTTGCTCTTTCTGTTGAACCGGTTCCTTCTCTTTTTTGGGCTCGTGGCTGAGCAGGTCGATGGACTCGACCACGCCGGCATCAAAGACCTCCTCGATCTTGATGGCTACATCGAGTGTCGTACCCATGCCACTCTCATACTTGCTGATTGTCCGGCGCGAAACCCCGAGCAGGTGCCCAAGATCCCCCAGCGACATCCCTCGCCGCTCGCGCATGTCGTGGAGGATTTCACCATTGATGTTTACATACAACCCACCGGGCGACGCATAGACAAGTGGCGGGATCTTCTCGACAAAAAAGTCATAGAGCGTTGACACGCTGACCGCATAGATACCATACCGGATATACACAGCCCCGCGCTCCAGCTCCGCATCTCGTGCGCGCTCCCCGACAATCAGCGGAATGCCGCGGAGGTGGCGTGCTATGATCTCAAGGTCAAATGCCACATCGTCACTCACGCTGTCGATGTGGGAGACGACCTTGATGACGAGCATCGTCCCGTTCCTTCGGGCGATGAGATCAAAGCTCCTGGGGCGGATGGAAAAGCGCTCGGAAACCTCGAACCCTGCGGTAATCATGACACTTGTCACCAGCTGGGACGATCGGTCCTGAGTCATTGCCGTTACGAATGGATATACCATCTGCATATATTAATATAGAGATGCTGATCGGGATCGATGACACGGACTCTCCTGAGGGGATGTGCACCACGTATCTCGGAGCGGTGCTCGCACGGCGCCTGATCCGTGAGCATATGCGGGTTCGCGAGGCACGGTTACTCAGGCTTAACCCGAATGTCACCTATAAGACCCGGGGCAACGCGGCAATCGCGCTTGATGTGGGTGGGAATGCTGATCGTGCATTTGAGATCGCCTGCACAACAGTGGAGGAGCTGGCGGATTTTTCCTGTGCTAACACAAACCCCGGCGTAGTGGTTGTAGAACACCGGCCTGATCCGTCTTTTTACTGGCGGGCGGTGCGGGACTTTTGCGAGATTGATGATGCGGTTAAAATTCTTGATGCAGCGGGTGCACGGTATCATGGTTACAAGAACCGGCGCGGACTGATCGGTGCAACTGCGGCAGTCGCAAGCGAATTACCTGATCCCACATTTGAGCTCCTCGCGTACAGGAAACCAAATTTGTGGGGCTCAATGCGGACGGTGGATAAAAAAAGCCTCTTTGCTGCCCAGGACGCGACATTCCCGCATACATGGGACACGGTGGATAAAAAGAATGATGTGGTGGTCTGCGTACCGCACACACCGGACCCGGTGCTATTCGGTATCCGGGGCGAGAGCCCGTCATGGGTGATGCTCGCCCGTTCGATGATTCAGTCGGAAAAGCCGGCAATTGAACAGATCTGGATCACCAACCAGGGCACGGATGCGCACCTGCTGGACGGGACGATCGGCACTCTCAAAGAAGGGCTCTCCTACCGGGTGCGGGGCGTTGCTGCGAGCGCTCCAGGAACCGGTGTCGGCGGGCACGTTTCGTTTTTTTTCCGGGACGGCGATCATACGGTACGATGCATGGCATACGAACCGACCAAAGGGTTCCGGAATATTGTCCGAATGCTCGTTGAGGGGGATGAAGTGATCGCTGTCGGGAGTTACAAGAAAGGGAGCGTCAACCTTGAGAAGGTGAAGGTCATTTCGCTTTCAAATGCCATCACCACCCGCCCCCCTGTCTGCAGTGCATGCAATAAACGTATGACAAGCGATGGAAAGAACAAGGGGTTCAAATGCAGAACGTGCGGGGCGCATACCAGAACGCCGGAGGTCCATGAGGTTCCACGGTACCTTGAGTTGGGGTGGTATGAAGTGCCGCCAACGGCCAGAAGGCATCTGGCAAAACCGCTGTGCAGGGGTGAGCGGAAATCCTGAGAGATACAACGGTTGCCTGCCTTTCATCCAGAGCACGTAATCTACGATTCCTATAAAAATCTTCTGACGGCTCGCCCTTCCTTCTAATAGAGGGTTGACTTTCATGAAAAAAATTGTCGGGTGATGAGAAAAAAAAGAAACTCCGGTTCAGATTCCATATTTTCTGCTCAGAACCCGATTGCCACTTCTCCATCGGTGCTGCCGGACGGCGCTTTTTCCCTGACCACGAGCATCAGCACGACCCGGAAAACGTACCGATGTTGTAATGTTATCACCCCGAAACGCCAATATCCCTGCAGGGATGGGAAAAGGTATGAATAAACAATGCGGTAAACCAGTCACCCAGATCCATCTCAAACCGAAGATGACGGTCGGAGAGCTTGTCGGGGCGATGGGAAAAGCCGGTGCCTATAACGGCGGTGCACTGTATCGCGCGGCCGGAATCTACGAGGCAATGCTGCGCGATAAAAAAACCACGAAATTTTTCGGGCTTGCCGGCGCGATGGTACCTGCCGGCATGGGCGGGATCGTTTCCGACCTGATCACCCGGGGACATATCGACGTCCTTGTTTCCACCGGCGCCAACCTGACCCACGATATCGTCGAGGCCATCGGGTGCCGGCATTATCATGGCAGCGCATCCTGCTCGGATGTCGAACTCCGGCACGATGAGATCAACCGCATCTACGATGTCTTCCTCCCCAACGAGGCATTCGAGCACTTTGAAACGTTCATACAGGATGTCTTTTCCAAGCTCGAGCCTGAAAGCAAAATCTCCATCTCGGCATTGCTCCGGCATATCGGTAAGAGCACAAAAAGCGGTATTCTTCACGCCGCTGCGAAAAAAGAAATCCCCGTCTACTGTCCCGCCGTGCAGGACTCGATGGTCGGGCTCCAGTACTGGCTCTTCTCCCAGACGAACAATGTGACAATTGATGCTTTTGCGGATATGCCATTATTGATGGACCTCTGCTTTTCTGCAAAAAAAGCCGGCGCGTTGCTGGTGGGTGGCGGGGTACCGAAGAACTTCATCCTCCAGAGCATGCTGATGACTCCCCATGGGTTCAATTATGCCGTGCAGCTTACTGGCGACCGCCCGGACCTCGGAGGGCTTTCGGGCGCAACGCTGGACGAAGCCCGTTCATGGGGTAAGATCACTGAGGAGGCGCAGGCGGTGACGGTGTACGGGGACGCAACGATCACGCTGCCCCTCCTTGTAGCTGCCGTCATGGAGCGGATGCACCATGACTGAACTGATCCTCGCACTGGATGTTACGGAGAGAGCCCGTGCTGTCTCCATCGCCAGGGCCTGCGCACCTTACCTCGATGCGATTAAAATCGGGTACCCGCTTGTTCTCGCTGCAGGACTCGGGCTTGCACGGGAGATCGGCGAATTCAGACTGCCGCTCATCGCTGATTTTAAAGTCGCTGACATACCGAACACGAACCGGCTGATCACCGACCTGGTCTTCTCTGCAGGATTTTCTGCAGTGATCTGCCACGGTTTCACGGGCAGGGATGCCGTGCAGGCATGTGTGGAGAACTCTCACCTTCACGGGGGATTGTGCTATGTTGTTGCTGAGATGAGCCATCCGGGTGCAACCGAGTTCTTCCATGGCGGTGTGGCAGAGAAACTCACACAGGTCGCGATCGCATGCAAAGCGGATGGCATTATCGCACCAGCCACCCGCCCGGAGCGTGCGAAAAAGCTGCGTTCCATTATTGGCCAAAAAAAGATCTATGCTCCGGGCGTAGGAGCGCAAGGCGGAGATATCCGTGCGGTTGCCGGGATTGTGGATGGCATTATTGTCGGCAGGGCAATCTATGAGGCTGACAGCCCTGCGACTGCATCAAAAGATTTTGCCCGTATCTGTAAGATGTAATGCCGGTTGAAGACCTGAAAAAACGGGGGGTCTTCCCTGCGTCGTGTTTATGCCTATATTTCTCAAAAGACCAATCCCAAGTCCTTTGTGATTGGTCAAAAATGCTGCGGAACGGCGCACTATATAAACAACCTTCATTTTGTGACCAGATCCGCATGCGCGCTCCAGTGCGTACCGCGAATCCAATATCAGATTCACTGCACGGTCTAAAAGTTTATTAAGGACTCCTGCAATGTAATGGTATGGATTGGAGCGCAGATCAAATGAATTTGATAAAAAAATATAAAAAAATCGAAGATATCCCTGAAAAAGAGCGCAAATACAAGTGCCATACCTGCCACCTCATCGTAGACGCGACACCCTGCCCAAACTGCGGCGAGACGCATCTTGAGGTCATGTGCCCGCTCGACCACTGCCACTGCTCCCACGAGATGATCTCCGGAATTCAGTACTGCCCACTCTGCAAACAGCCTGTCTGTCCTGAATGCGGTTCCCATGATGTTGTCCAGATCAGCAGGGTTACCGGATACCTGCAGGACGTTTCAGGCTGGAACGCCGGAAAACAGCAGGAACTGAAAGACCGGGTGCGTTATTCTGTCGCATGAGATATTTTCTCGATAACTCCACACTTTTTATCCGCGGGTCGTTCCGAGCCGCGAGCACGGGTATTGCCGGTGGCATTGGTGAGGTTTCAACCCTCATCAACCATACTGTCCCTTCTGACTGGAGCCATAAAGCGCCAAAAAGAGAACTGGAAATGGTCGCTGCCGGTGCAGGTCTGGGACGGAACTATTTCGGGCTGCTGACAGCAGTCCCGATACAGAACCTTTGTGTGCTCCAGTGCGACTTTGTGACCGTCTTTATCACAGCGGGTATACAATCGGAAAACGGGAAGGGTCCAGGAACCATCAACATTATCGCCTGCAGCGGTCAGGGGATGAGCGACTCCGCCCTGCTCGAAATGATTATGGTCGCATCTGAAGCAAAAGTGCAGGCACTGCAGAAGATTGGCAAAAAAATTACCGGCACCCCCACCGATGCCGTCATCACTGCCGGTGAAGGAAAAAGGCAGCATGAGTATGCCGGCACCCTTACCGGTATCGGAAAAAGGGTGTATGCAGCTGTCCTGCAGGGTGTCCCTGACGCGCTCATGCGGTATGAGGGAAACGTGCAGCGGAGCCGCCCATCGTTTTTCATCTTCAGCCGGTTCAAAGGTGACCATTGGATAGAATGGACGCCGGAGAACTGCCCATATTACCCATGCCACTTTCCAGAACAGCGGTGCGATTACTGCTACTGCCCGCTGTACCCCTGCAACGACGAGACTCTCGGGCAGTGGGTAGAGAGTTCAAATGGCGGGAAGGTCTGGAACTGCGCCCGGTGCACACTACTCCATGAAACGGATGTTGTCGATTACCTGAAGCGACACCCCGACGCTTCAAAAGACGAGCTCGTTCGTTTTCGAAACACAAAAAAAGATTAAACAGGAATTTTTATACTCTTTTATGCCGGCCGACTTCAGGAGCTTGGAAATAAGAACATTGTCGATTACTATTTAATCCCGAACGAATTCTGGAGTCTTGATAAAAGAGCAGCTAAAACTTACTCTTTTATGCCGAGTGCCTTGATGAGCTCGGGAAGAGGGATGCCATGCGCCTCAGCAGCCTCGCGGATCGTCTCACCGCGGGCGATTGCGCACCCGACACAACCCATGCCGAAATTGAACAGTGCCTCTGCTGCGTCTGGTTTGGCCTTCAGAAGATCGTAGATGGTGCTGTCTGCTGTTATTTCCATACCCTACTGTTCGCCATGGAGCAACATAAACCTCACCATACCGCCATCCTGCGACGTAACTCTCACTTTCACCACGCACACTCCGTAACATTAAGACATGATAAGAAACGATGGATTACTGGAGATGTAGAGTTATGGATTTTTCACAGACAGTAGAAAGAATCTCCTTAAAAATCAAGCAGAAAGGACAAAGCGTCGATTCTAAAAAGATCGAGGCAAAACTGCGCCGGCTTGTCGAAGAATTTGGTGTCCAGCCCGCAGAAGCGGAACGCAGTGTGACAAATGAACTGGCAAAGGAATTTAACCTCACCGGCATTGGCACAATGGGTGGCGGAGGTGCCGGTACAAAAGAGGACCGGTCAATCGCTGATATTTTCCCTGGCGAATGGGTGACCATCGAAGGGAAGGTAGTCTCAATCCTGTCGCCCCCGTCACCCGCCATCGCGCAGAGCGGCATCATTGCGGATGCTACAGGTGCGATCCGGTTCGTTGCATGGGCAAAGGCAAATGCTCCAAAGATGACCGACGGGGCATGGTACCGGATCGAGTCTGCCGTTGTTGATGAGTTCAAGGGTGTTGCGAACCTGAAAATCCATTCCGGCACTGCGATCAAGCCGATTGAGGAAGACCGGGCGCTCATTCCATCCATGGTGAGGATCGGCGAATTGAAACCCGGTATTGCCAGCGTGCGGGCGAAAGTAGTCCAGGAATGGGAAACCACTCACGAACGGATGCTCCAATCCGGTATCCTTGGTGATGAATCCGGCACGGTCAAGTTCGTGATCTGGAAGGAGGCAGGCAAGGAGAAGCTTGCGATCGGTGCCGTGTACACCATCTTCTATGTGCAGGTGGACGAGTTCAACGGACGTCTCTCGCTTAACCTGAGCACGGCATCGTACATCCGGGATGAGGGCGACATCGTCGTGAGCGGGGGTGATACAGAGATACGCGGAACAATCGTACACATTGCACCTGGCTCCGGTCTCATCAAGCGCTGCCCGGTTGAGGGGTGCAACCGTGCGCTCTCCCGGCAGAATTACTGCGCTGTCCACGAGATCCAGCCGAAGTTTGTCTATGACCTGCGTATCAAGGGGTGGCTTGACGATGGAAAAAAGACATACAACATGTTACTGCAGCGTGATGTGGTGGAGTCACTCGCCGGCATGACTCTTGATGCGGCTAAGGAACTTGCCGAGAACAATCCCCTTGGGATGGATGAGGTCTTCCTGCGCATGCGTGACGCGGTGCTGGGCAGGTATGTTATCTGCCGTGGCAGGGAGATCGACAACCGGCTGCTGGTCAGGTTATGCGAGCGGCTGAAGATGGAAACCGGTGAACATGCCGCGCTCCTCAACCGCGCCGGGGGTGTCCCATGAGCAATGGTGGTACTCCATCTCTGCCAAAGAGGGATGGCGGGTTTGAGCGCGAACCGGCGCGGCGGGTCTTTGCCGCTGAACTGCGCGAATGCCGGCACCAGTTCCGGGAGGGTGATGATGAGAAGAGCCCCACCTTTGTCCTGCTCCCGACCGGTGAGCGGTGCAACCGGGTTTTTTTAGTCGGCACACTCACCGAGAAACAGCGGCAGGGCGACCAGAACATCTTTTACCGTGGGCGCGTGGTGGACCCGACCGGCACGTTCTTTGTGATGGCGGGGAGCTACCAGCCGGAAGCGATGCAGCAGCTGGCAAAGATCGAGACCCCGGCGTTCGTCGCAGTGGTGGGAAAACCCAACATCTATCAGCCACCCGATGGCGCGTATCTCGTTTCTGTCAGGGTTGAGTCAATCACGGTAGTCGACCGTGAAACTCGTGACCTCTGGGTGCTGGACGCGGCACGCGCAACACTCGACCGGCTCGATGCGCTCGCAGCAGGCACGGCACCGGATGCCGCACGCATCAAGGAACACTATCCGGCACTTGATCCCGCGGTGTTTCGGAAGATGGCATACGAGTCACTGGCGCAGGTCAAAATATAATTTTTTTCTTTTTCTATCGTGCACGGCAAATAATTATTTCCTCACAGTCCGATCGCTAGTTGATCCATCATGGAGAAGAACGATTTAAGTGAACTGGTGAAGGGACTCGACACCAAAGTGCTCAAAGACGAGGCAAAAAAACTGGGATTAAAACTGGGGCGCTGCCCGACCAAGATGAGCATCGCAAAGATGCTGCCGGAAGCAAGCTTAAGGAAACTTGTAAAGAAGTGATCCGGTTTTGAGGTGCCTGGACCGGAACGCTTCCCAACATTCCAGCACCTCGTCACCTTTCACAAAGACAAGCCCGTGCCGTTTCGCGTACGCCTTAGCATCCAGTTTTGTCAATGCATTTCCCGTTTTATCATCGAGCATCTCGCAGATGGTAACTGCAGGTGTGATGCCCGCCATAACCGCAAGGGCAATCGAGAGCTCGGTCTGCCCGCGGCGCTGGTCGAGAAGATGGTCTGCAGCACGTAGGAGGGCGACGTGACCGGGTGTGCGGAAGGCCTCGTTGAAATTCGCGCCGCCGCCGTTAAGCGACGTTTTCACCTGGTCAGCGATCGCGGTGATCGTGAGGGCACGGTCACGGTCGGTGATACCGGTGAAGGTGTTGCGGTGGTTCACCCAGAGCGAGAATGAGGAGTGGTTCTTCCGGTCATACGGTATGTCACCCTCCCGTTCTGCGACAACCATCGCGCGGAGCACATCGCTGGCAAACGGCAGGCCGAGCCGCTGGGCGGCATCCGGGTGGACCGCCGTGCAGATAAGCCCGCCGCCGTCCCTGCGCATCTGGACGATGTGACGGGGGGTAACCGCGTCCGCCCGGATCGCAAAGTCTGTCTCCTTCTCCCGGTCGTCAAAATCGTAGAGCAGGATGAACTTTCCGTCGCGCAGCGCTGCGAGTGCCTCACTGATCATGATCCAACCTCAACCGTAACCTTATCGCTGTCCTCGACACCCAGCTGCCTGCGCAACGCAACCGGTGCGATGACCTCGATCATGTCCTCCGGGTAATGTGTCCTGCCGGGAACCACGATGGCGCAGGATACATTGTTCATCCGGCACGGGATACAGCGGGCATCCCCAAACGTCCTGCCATCAGCTGAGAACCCTTTGATCCTCGTCCACTCGAGTGCATCGATCTTCTTGCGTACGGGAAGGCTCGATGCCGAGAGGCGGATATTGAGTGTCCCGGGATACGGGGTAAAACCGAGGTGGCTGAAAAACTGTGCTTTGTAAGGTTCAAGGCTCATGTAATACTTCCCCTCGCCAAGCCCGCTGACCACGCTGCCCGTCAGGGTATATCCGCCGCTCCCTGCGGCAAAGAGCCGGCAGTAATCTGCATATTCCCTTCTCAGTTCACGTTCGCCCTTCTCCGTGATCGAGATGTGCTGCCCGTCAGGAGTAAGTGAACGGGTGATAAATGCCTGCGATTCGAGCGCTTTGAGCCGGCGGGACGCGGTCTGCGGGCTGGTGTGCAGCGTCTCTGCGATCTTCTGGGATGAGACAAAGACCGGTCGTCTGCACCCACCCATGATCGCAATTGCCTTGAGACATTCGAGACCCTCAGCCACAAGCATGCTTATCAAAATTGGGATGCTTATTATTTATGGATTCCCTTCCGCGTAAGTTCGTTTGGTGTCGAACCAATTTTCGTTAATTATATAACAATCAGCATCGTTGGTATACAGCATGAAATCCGGTATGCGGAATCAGCTCGCTGAAAAAATGGCTGGCGAGATCACGCTGTCGGACTCACCGGGGCATGCGCTGAAAAAATGGCGCATGAACTTTGAGATCGCACCCGGCGTCCTCTCTGAACGCCTTGGCGTCTCCCCCTCCGTCATCAGCGATTATGAAGGGGGGAGAAGAAAAAGCCCCGGCACCGCGATTGTCGGCAAGATCGTGGACGCGATCCTCACCATTGATGAGGAGGCGGGCGGCAGGCATATCCAGCAGTTTTCATCCATGTTGTATACCGGCACGGATGATGATGTCATCTATGACATCCATGAATATGCCAGTCCCGTGCCGCTCCAGAGCTTTGCTGATGCAATCGGGTGTGCCCTACTCTGTGGGTCGGTAGACCAGATGATCCACGGGTACACGGTGGTCAACAGCCTGAACGCCATCCTGCAGCTCTCATCCAATGAATTCAACCGCATCTACGGTTGGAGCACGGAACGATCGCTGATCTTTACCAATGTATCTACAGGTAAATCCCCGATGGTGGCGATCCGTGTCACGCCCTTCAAACCGCGCTGTGTGGTGCTGCAGGGCATCGATGCCGGGGGCGTCCACCCAATAGTCCTGAAGATGGCGGAACGCGACCGTATCACGGTCATGTGTACAAGCATGGAAGTAGACAAAATCGTGAATGTACTGAGGGAACAGGAATGGTAGGCATCATCACCTATGGTGTGTATATACCGAGATACCGGATCAGGGTCGAGGAGATCGCGCGGGTCTGGGGCGCCAATGCCGCAGATATCTCCGGCGGGCTCGGGGTTTATGAAAAATCGGTCCCGGACATGGATGAGGACACGGCAACGATTGCTGTTGAGGCGGCGCGCCACGCCCTTGCAAGGCGCCCGGTCGATCCGGAAGAGATTGGAGCGGTGTATGTGGGGAGCGAGTCGCATCCCTACGCTGTCAAACCAACCGCATGCACGGTCGGCGAGGCGATCGGCGCCACGCCCAACATGACTGCAGCGGACTACGAGTTCGCCTGCAAGGCGGGCACTGCCGGCATCCAGACCTGCATGGGAATGGTGAAAAGCGGGATGATCAGGTACGGTCTTGCGATCGGCTCCGATGTGGCGCAGGGTGCTCCCAGCGACGCGCTCGAGTACACCGCAGCTGCCGGCGGTGCTGCGTACCTGATCGGCAACGATGAACCCATCGCTACCATCCACCACACCTGCTCCTACACCACCGATACGCCGGACTTCTGGCGGCGCGAGGGCCAAGACTACCCCCGCCATGGCGGCAGGTTCACGGGAGACCCCGGGTATTTCAAGCACGTGGAAGGTGCATCCCGGCTCCTCTTTTCCCATATGAACAAGACGCCGAAAGACTACGAATACGCGGTCTTCCACCAGCCCAATGCGAAGTTCCCGCAGAAGGTGGCAAAAGCGCTCGGGTTTACGCTGGAACAGATCAAGCCGGGGCTTGTGGTGCCACACCTTGGGAACACCTACTCAGGTTCATCACCGATCGGGCTTGCAGCAACGCTCGACATCGCACAACCCGGCGACCGGATCTTTGTCGCCTCCTTCGGCTCCGGTGCCGGGAGCGATGCGTTTGATATCGAAGTGACCGATGCGATGAGGGGCGGGGCATTCTGCCGTGATGCTGCACCCTCCGTTGAAACCCTGCTCAAAAACCCCATCTACCTAGATTATGCACAGTATGCCAGACACAAGGGAAAGATCGTGATGCAGTCATGAGAGACGTTGCCGTAATCGGGGTCGGATGCACCACCTTTGGCGAGAAATGGGGGAGCTCGTTCCGCGATCTCTTTGTGGAAGCGGGTGCGCTCGCGCTGGAGGACGCACAGCTTTCCGGTGAAAAGATCGATGCGATGTATGTAGGAAACATGAGCGCGGGAAGGTTCATCGAGCAGGAGCACATCGGTGCGCTCATCGCTGACTATGCCGGGCTTGCGACACACCACATCCCATCGACGAGAGTGGAGGCAGCTTGCGCCTCCGGTGGGCTTGCGTTCCGTCAGGCGGTAATCGCTGTCGCGAGCGGGATGGAGGATATTGTTGTTGCCGCAGGTGTCGAGAAGATGACCGATGTGGAACCCGGTGCGAGCACCGACATGCTCACCGGCGCTGCAGACCGGGAATGGGAGGGGTTTGTGGGCGCGACGTTCCCCGGGCTCTACGCGATGATCGCCACCGACTACATGCACCGGTATGCCCTCACCCGCGAGCAGCTTGCGGAGGTGGCAGTCAAGAACCACTACAACGGTGCACGCAACCCGATCGCCCAGTTCCAGCAGGAGATCACGATCGATACCGTGCTGAAGTCCACCATGGTCGCCGAACCGCTCCGGTTGTTTGACTGTTCGCCGATCACGGATGGCGCTGCCGCCGTGATCGTCGCCCCGCTCGAACGCGCCCGGGAGTTCACGGATACGCCCATCAAAGTGCTTGCAAGTGCACAAGCGAGTGACACGATCACACTGCATGACCGGCGGGACATTTCCACGCTCGATGCAAGTGTTGTTGCCGCGCAGCGGGCGTTTGCGATGGCGAAGGTCAAGCATAAGGATATCGACCTTGTCGAGGTGCACGACTGTTTCTCGATCGCAGAGATCTGTGCAATTGAAGACCTCGGATTCTGTAAAAAAGGCGAGGCGGGCAAACTGACCGCCGATGGAGTTACTGCCCTCAACGGGGATATACCGGTGAACACAAGCGGGGGACTTAAGGCATGCGGGCACCCGGTCGGAGCAACCGGTATCAAGCAGGTATTCGAAGTTGTCCAGCAGCTCCGCGGGGAGGCGGGGAAGCGGCAGATCAGCGGCGCCGAGATCGGCATGACTCACAATGTCGGGGGTACCGGTGCTACGGTCGCCGTCCACATATTCAGGAGGGTCTGAAATGTCGGTCGCACGGTTCTGGAGAAAGATCCCTCAGCGGTACAACATGCTGGGAACAAAATGCGAGACCTGTGGCAGGCACTTTTTCCCGCCACGGTCATTCTGTCCCGACTGCCGCAGGAGCGGGAAGATCACGGACTACAAATTTGCCGGCACCGGTACGGTGGTCACCTATACTGTCATCCATACCGCGAGCGAACAGTTCGAGCACCTCACCCCGTACGTGCTTGCCATTGTCCAGCTAAATGAAGGTCCGCGGATGACCGCACAGGTCGTGTGTCGCCCTGATGAGATCAAAATCGGTATGAAAGTAAAGAGGGTGTTCCGGCGGATCGCAGCAGATGGCGAAAGCGGCGTGATCCATTACGGGACGAAGTTTGTGCCGGTTGAATAACCCTATTCACTCTTTTTAATAATATCGTATACAGCATGCCATCGCGCTGCTGAATAGGATCGTACCACGCGTTCCGCCACAATCTCGCCCCCGAGTCCGGTAATATGCCGCACGTGCTCGCCTACCTGCGAGACGAGTGTATAGAAATGGATCGTTCCCCCCTTGCGTATCAGCCTGAATGCAAGTGGTAAAAACTCCGCTCCTTTCAGCGGCAGGTTCATAACAATCCGGTCAAACTCCCAGGGGATGATCTCCGGAATCCACCGTACGTCTGCGAGCACGGGTAGCACGGTCAGGGTGCGGTTCCGGGTAATGTTTTCGAGCATAAGGGCAATTGCGTGCGGGTTAATATCACACGCCACGACAAGCGCTGCATGATCTGCCAGAGAGATCGCAAACGGGCCGACACCGGCAAACATATCCAGCACCATCTCGTCTTTTCCAACGAGGGAGACGATACGCTGGCGTTCGGTAGCAAGGCGTGCTGAGAAGTATGCAGCTGAAAGATCGATGGTAAACCGTTGACCGTATTCAATGCATTCCGTCCGCGTGGTCGGTGTGCCTGCGAGGACCTCAAAACGCCGTGTGCGGTACTCCCCCTCCACGTCACTGGTTGCGTACAGCACCGTGTGCAGGGATGGCCGGGAGGCAAGGATCCGGGCTGCACCTGCCGGATCAGGTTCCTGCATCACCGCAATCCCCCCGACCAGATCGTGGCGAGGGAGCGCGATGCGCTCCGGGTTGGGATCAAACAGGCACCGTTCCGCGCCTTCACGCCAGTCTGTCAGGGGCAACAGGAGCATGTCACCCTCGCGCCGCGGTTTTAGCATCCGGTCAAGCGCGCCTTCCTCAATGACTGCTTGCCGTTTTGCCTCCCCATTTTTAGCAGGCACCCGCAGGCACCACTGCCCGATTTGCTCCAGATCACCAACCATCATGTAGCTATACGTGCTACCATTATTCATGGCTGATGATGGCGGGCACCGCACTCCGCATGGCGGTGATATTGTGAATAACAAGGATATGGAAGCGGCAATCCACACGCGACTCAGGGAGGGGGTAATAAAACTCTACGAGCTGGAAAAGGAGCTCTCTCCGCTGGATGCAATCCGGATACGACGCGAGTACATCGAGTACGAAACCGGGACGAAACTGGAGAATCTCGGAATTTTTTCTATCGATATCGATCGTGTGGTGAAACGGAACTGCGAAAATATGATCGGCACGGTGCAGGTGCCGGTGGGTATCGCAGGTCCGCTGCTGGTGAACGGCGAATATGCCCATGGCAGTTATTACCTGCCACTCGCGACAACCGAGGGGGCACTCGTTGCCTCAGTGAACCGTGGGTGCAGCGCAATCACCCGGGCGGGGGGGGTGGAGGTGCGCATCCTCCATGACGGCATGACGCGGGCGCCTGTCTTCGCCGCACGGAGCATTGTGCACGCAAAACAGGTAGTGGACTGGGTGGCGGCGCATACGGGCGAGCTGCGGGCAGCGGCGGAGAGC
Organism: Methanoregula sp.; assembly: GCA_026394605.1. Classification (GTDB taxonomy): domain Archaea; phylum Halobacteriota; class Methanomicrobia; order Methanomicrobiales; family Methanospirillaceae; genus MVRE01. Next base: position 22,032 of record JAPKXY010000013.1, on the reverse strand, counting down.
ACCACGTCGCATGGAAAACTTATTGAGATTGTGCCCTTCGTTGCCGGCACGAGTGTCTTTTTCCGCATGAATTTCGATACCAAGGACGCGATGGGGATGAACATGGTGACGATCGCGAGTGCAAAGGTCTCAGAGCTGATCGCACAGGGTACGGGTGCCCGCCTTGTTGCCCTCAGCGGCAACATGTGCACTGATAAAAAACCTGCTGCAATCAATGGGATCCTCGGGAGAGGCAGAAGTGCGGTTGCCGGCGTCGCTCTCTCGCATGACCTGATCTCAGAAGTCTTCAAGACAGACGCACCCGCCCTCTTTGACGTGAACTACCGCAAAAACCTTGTCGGGTCTGCACGTGCAGGAGCAATGGGCTTCAATGCCCATGCAGCAAACGTTGTCGCAGCGATGTTCATTGCCTGCGGACAGGATGCCGCTCATGCCATTGATGGCAGCACATGCCTGACAACCGTGGACCCGACACCATCGGGCGTGTACGTATCTGTCACCCTGCCATCTCTTCCTGTGGGTACCGTAGGGGGAGGGACAGGGATTGAAACCCAACAGGAGTGCCTCAATCTGCTCGGTGTCGCTGGCGGGGGCAACCCGCCTGGCACCAACGCAAAGAAACTCGCCGAGATTATCGCATCGGGCGTACTTGCAGGTGAACTTTCACTGCTGGGTGCGCTCGCAGCGCAACACCTTGCACGGTCGCACCAGCAGCTCGGACGCGGTTAGAACCTGAACCACTTCATCATCACAACAGCGTCCTCGTCATTCGAGTAGTAGTGTGCCAGCCGGAAGACGTCGCGGTAACCGAGTCTGCGGTAGAACTGCTGTGCGCCAATGTTTGTGGACCTCACCTCGAGCTGGACCCCCGCTGCCAGCTCCAGCGCGAACTGGTGCTCGATACGGTTGACAAGCAGCCTGCCGATGCCGCGGTACTGGTAGGGCACCGTAACACCGAGATTGCAGAGGTGCCCGTATATGTTCTCACCGGTGTCCTCAAGTCCACCGACTACAAAACCCACCACCCGCCATTCACAGACTGCAACAAAATAGGAACTCGGGTAATAGGTAAGGGCTTCGAGAAAGATCGACAGCTCCCATGGGTCGACAAAGAGTTCCCGCTCGATCGCAGCGATTGATAGGATATCAAGAGGCGTTGCCCGCCGTATCTGCGCCGGCTGGTACGAGGCAAGCTCACGGTGGCGGATCATGGGGTTTGTATCCTTTCCTTAAAATGACATCTCTTGATGGTGCAGATGAACAGATATTGTTTGCGCCATCGCGGGATCTCATTATTTCATATCATCAGGATAGAAGACATGAGACTAATATGTGCCTGTACCCAAATCTAAGAACACAACTACTGTCGCGACTGGTGTGATCATTCTTCATGGTGAGGATTTATCGTTTTGCCGCGGTGCGTCCTGAACGGAGTGCCGCCCCTGCAATTGCTGCAGTGCCATACGATGTTGTGACTGCTGATGAGGCGCGGGCAATTATCGCAAAGAATCCGAAAAGTTTTTTGCGGGTCAGCCGTTCTGATGCAGAATTTCCTGACCTCCCCCAGAATGATGACCGTGTGTACCAGCGTGCACGCGATAATTTTCTCACCCTGCTCAAAGATGGGAGCATGCACAGGGATGCAGCGCCGGCTCTGTACATATACCGCGTAAAGCAGGACGGTAAGACATTTGTGGGGCTCTGCTGCTGCCTCGATGTTGATGATTACCGTAACAACAGCATCCGGCGGCATGAGCAGACAAGGTACGACAAAGAGGAGGATCGGACCCGCCATATCGAAAGCACGCGGACCCATAACGGTCCGGTCGTACTCCTGTACCGTGACCTTGACGGGATCGTTTCCTTTATTCAATCGCTTGTTCTTCCTGGTTCGGTCCCGGACGCTGAAGTTCGTACCGGTGGCGATCCGCTGCACCAGATATTCCGGATCTCGGATCCGATCGTACTCGGGCGGTTAGAAGCACTGTTTGCACACGTTCCCTGCCTCTATATTGCTGATGGACACCACCGTGCAAAATCCGCTGTCAACGTGGCAGACAGAGATCGCAACGGGCAGGGCGGCGATGAGATCAACCGTTTCATGGGAGTGCTTTTTGCCCATGACCATGTCAGGATCCACAGCTACAGCAGGTTGCTCACCAATCTCGGTATCTACACAGCGGATACATTCCTGCGGCAGCTGAAGGAATATTTCGATGTGAAGCCCTATGGAGCTATTGACGACAGAGGGTTCAATATCCCCCCAAAGATCAATAACCCCCACCAGTACCATGTAGTCCATATGTATATTGCTGGACAGTGGTACGAGTGTTCCCACCCTTTTGATCAATATGCGGCAATGCTGGATGCGCTCGATGTCGAAGTACTCCAGAAACATGTGCTGGAAGGCATGCTTGGTATCACCGACCCACGCAGCGATTCCCGGCTCCAGTACCTCGGTGGTGCACGCCCGATCGCAGACCTCGCGCACCTTGTGGACAACGGAGAGTTTGCAGTGGCATTTGCCATGCAGCCGGTGCGCGTTGATACCGTTCTCGCTATTGCCGATGCAAACGGTGTAATGCCACCGAAATCCACGTGGTTTGAACCAAAGCTGTTAAGTGGATTACTCGTGCACACTTTTGATTGAACTTCCATCATCATCTTTTATCCCTTCCGCCTCCGATGTTTACTGGTATGATCACCATCGCACTTCCGAAGGGGAGCCTTGAATCGCAGACCCTGCAGCTCTTCAACGAAGCTGATCTGGAGGTGAAGCGTACCGACCGCGATTATAACCCCCGGATCGACGACAAGCGCATTGGAAAAGTGAAGATCCTGCGACCGCAGGAGATTCCGACTTACGTAGAGAAAGGTTATTTCGATATGGGGATCTCAGGACTGGACTGGGTCAAGGAGACTGGATCGAATATCGTGGAGGTGGCAAACCTGTCATACAGCAAAACAGGTGAAGGCAACGTCCGGATCGTCGTTGCGGTCCACCGCGATGAGCCGATCGAGAATGTCACACAGATTCGTCCAAACAGCAGGGTGACTACTGAATATCCCAACCTCACAAAAGCGTTCTTTGTCTCCCTTGGCATCCCTGTCCAGCTCTTCCATTCCTTCGGTGCGTCTGAGGCAAAAGTGCCTGACCTGATGGATGTTGTTGTGGACCTCACCGAGACGGGTACAACCCTGAGAAGAAACGGACTGAAGATAATCGGTCAGATCATGGAATCTTGCACGGTAATCATCGCTAATAAACAGAGCTGGGCTGATGCAGAGCAACGAAAAACGATCGAAGAGATCAAAACTCTCTTGATTGGCGTTATTGAGGCACGTAACCAGGTGCTTCTCACTATGAACGTTCCCAAAGATGCGATGGAGCAGGTGATTGCGGCGCTACCAGCAATGAAAAAGCCCACCGTGAGCCAGCTCCATGGAATCGACTATTACAGCATCCAGACAGTCGTAAAAAAGAGTGCAGTTAACGAGCTCATTCCCCGGCTCAAGGCCTCGGGCGCTGAGGACATTCTCGAGATTCCAATCACAAAGATCGTGCGGTAACAGGGTATGCACAGAATTTTTTTTTTCGCTTCTCAAACATACGGGACGCGGTATCCCTCCACGTTTTGCCTCTTCAACCGGTATCCCGCTGTAAAGCCAATGGCAAACGTGCCTTTGTAACGGAACCGTTCTGGACAATGGTACGTATCATTTTCTGTGAATGGCGTACAGAGTCCTGCATTCAGGGAAAAACCCCGGTAGCCAACCTTCCGGAGAAGTATTGGAACAGTACTCGTTGGTTACTGACCTCTCTTTGCCAGCAGAGGATCCCTGCGCATAGGGCAGACGTTGCACCCCATCATCTCACCAAAACACATAGCAAATCTCTCCTTGATGGTTCGGGGGAGATCGTCCTCCTGGATAGGGACAAATCCAAATGAGCGGTAGAACTGAATCAGTTCAAGTGTCGAATGGAGATAGAGCATAGCATCGCCGCATGCGGTGATGAGACTCTCCACCACCCGCCGCGCCAGCCCCTGCCCGCGGAACTGTTCGAGCACGTAGACTCCATCGAGTTCATTCCCGTCAGTATGCAGCTTGCATCTGGCCACCCCGGCAAGAGCGCCATCAACAAAGACGGCAAAAATCCTGTCTGCCGCAGGATCTGCCTTCTGCTGATGGTAATTCTGCCAGACTTTTTCTGCCATGCCGAATTCCGAAACCAGAAGCTCCCTAACATTAATCGTCATGTCAATCTTATCTGAAAAGAGCATTATTACCTTTAATGGTTATATAACCAATATTTATATCTCATTTCCCACCTATTAGCCTTTAAGGAAGACCATGCGCAGATCCGGCATCCTCATACTCCTTTTCACACTCCTTGTTATATCGCTCGTCATTGTAGGTTACCTTGCAGGCTTAGGATCATTTGTAAGTCCACAATCCTTACCGCAAACCGGCATAAAGGTCAATGTGGGTCTCCTCCCGCTATCCACTACCGGTCAACCTCCCTCAATCGCCTTTGAAGATGCCATCGATCAGATTCCTCGTGTTCTTTTGGAGAGAGAAGGCGTATCATCGAACTTTACGATCCATTATATCCGTGGAAAAGACCTCGATCCAGCGGGAAATTCATCAAAGTGGATGTTCGGTGTCCGGTATGAGAATCGGAGCACACTCGCGTATTATGACCAGACAGGATGGACATTGGTCCCATGGCAAGGTGGATTACCGGAACCGGAGATTGTCGCGGGTACGTTCATCGCACCAAAAGAGATCATCAGGCGTAATTCCGCGCTGATCTTTGGCGATAACCCATCCAAGGATGAATGGATCCAGAAACTGGAACTGGAAAATGGCAAATACACTTTAATATTAAACCGGCAGGGCACGGCGCGGGTTTTGTTATTTGATGCGGTTTCAGGGGGGTTAATTCCGTCCTATGCTTAATGATCATGCATATCTATCCATTGACTTTCTTGCGGGCATGACGATCTTCATGATCGCTTTTATCTGGGTCGCAACGATGATCCCAGGACTCCTCATCAGTCTGCAGGGAGGAACGATCGATTATGATGCCGTCGCATATCGCACTGGTGTTATCCTTGTCGAAGATCCAGGTTGGCCATCAAATCCACCATGGGAAATTAAGGATGATCTTCAAAAGGATGACATTGAACGATTCGGACTCTCGATCGAAAAAGACACCCCCAATATCCTGAAATTAAGCAAAGTGGAGCGGTTTTTCTGCAGTACCTCATTTCACTATCCAGATGACTACCAGCACCGGGTGATATTTGGCGATCGCCCGTACCTTTTTAATATCTCACTTAGCACCTTCGATGCCACGATGAGCCATTCTGTCGGCGACATCCGGCCGGACGGATATGGATATATCCGACGTCTCGTGAAGATTAAATATCCCAGCAATTCGACAATCAATGCCCCTAACTTCAGAAATTCCGGACTATCGGCAAATGTGACAAAACATGTCTTTTCCGTCCAGCTGAACTGCACCGAACTCATCAGGAATATAACGAACCTCGCAAACCAGATCCCCGCCTACCAGATCCCCGCCTACCAGATTAACCCCCTGAGGGACCGGATCATGGTGAATATATCCAATATGCGCGGGGCAGGAGTGTTTCATCCCGGTGCAAACAATGGGATTAATTTAAGCGCCATCGAAATTTTCCGGCAGAACCCTGCACAACCTTTCGGCAAAGTCCGCGAATATCTGGGCCCTGATCCAATGGTAAGTGTCTATATTGATGGAGGAACCACCACAGTACCAGCATTACCTGCAAGCGTGACTGACAATGTATCGGTAATATTCTCACCAGGATTCTTCTATGGCATGGCAAGTGACAACACACAGTTGTATATCAATTACACATACAAACTGGAACAGGCGGATAACTTCTTCAACAACAGCTTCACCATTCCTTATCCCTATGACTATAACCATGTAACGCGACCCATCCTCAAAGAGGGCGTCCTGGAGGTTGCCATATGGTAAATTCTGACGGACAACTCTTCACCATTGAGGGGATTGCTGCAGGATTGATTATGCTACTCACTGCCTATATCGTTGTCAGCACCACGTCCATGTATACTCCGGGTGATACTCACATCAGCGACATGCAATTGGAACAGCTCGGAAGTGATGCGTTAAGAATGATGAATACCCCCAATAGCACGGCAGAATCTGGACAGAGTATGCTCCAGAACATCATCAAGAATAAGGAGACAGAGAGATTCAGGGAAACGTTTCTCACTTTCTGCAATAGCACAACGGCGGGATCATATGATAATCTCCAGCTCAGTGCCGATCTCTATTATCGGACGGGTACAAATACCGTTAACAAGTATCACCTTACTCATTCCCGCAACCTGACCGGAGGAGAGCATGCGGTAAGGGTGACGGAATGGGTGCACCTGAATGATTGTAATAATCTTTGCGGGGTGGGACTCCGCCCCGGTGTCCAGACAGTGCTCGTGGAGGTGCTCTTATGGCGCGACTGAATGACGATGCGCAATGGATCGTGCTTATGGGATTTATCGTGAGTTTTTCTTTATTTTTTCTTGCGATTGTCGTCAACCAGTCAACAGTCGTTGGACAGACCACGGCTGAAGGGGTATTGGAATTTCCAAAAAATGATATCCGCTCTGTAAGGGAAGAAGTGATTGCATGTTCTGATGCGGATATGGATAAGGTTTTAAAGGACATGGCATCCATCGCTATGGACAGGAAGAATGCCGTCGTTTCGTTCAGGATCACCCAAGCACCGCAGGGATTGCCATTCAATAAGACTTTTGAAATCCATTACAACAATGGAGTGACTGCATACAATGAAACAGCAACCTATTGATCAGCACATGGACGCAGGCGTGTCAAGCCTCATCGAATATGTAATGATCAGTGGCATCCTCATGTTCCTCCTGGTAGTGATGATGCTGCTGGTAAATACCCATTTCATGGAGAGCCCTGCCAATCAGGTCAGTTATTCGGCGTTTACTGACATCGGCAACGGCATCAGCACCCGTATTGTCGATGTGTATGTAACCGCCCCGTATAATGGGACAATATCAACCAGTTTTGATCTCCCGGACGACGTAGCAACCAAGGACTACTTTGTCGAGATTGGGCAGGGTGCAAACCCGACAGATCAGGATGTGAAGGTATCGCGCGATTTTATCAGTAGCAAGATATCCCTTGCGGGTATTGGAGCGACACGCGGAGTTGCAGGTAACACAACAGGCAGAGGTATGAACAGGATCAGCTTTGATTCAGAGGGGTTCTGATGGAAGGGGACTATAGTATTGTAAAAAATGAGTGCGGCGTATCTGAGGCGATTGGGTTTCTTCTGATCTTCTCTCTGGTCGTTGTCGGAATCGGACTTGTTTCTCTCTATGGGTATCCAGTTCTCATGCAGCAACAGGCGAGCGCAGATCAGCGGATCATGGAAAAGAACATGATCGTGCTGCAAAACGATATCAAAAGCCTGAGCTACAAGAATGTGCCGTACAAGGAAACGTCTTTGAAGGTCGAGGGGGGACCACTTACCGTCTATAATACGATGATGACCCCAACTCCTTCATTCAGAATTACAGATAGCAGCGGTATCGATATAACATTCCATCCGGGTCAAATACAATATGAGTCGGCGGCTTCACAACAGGTAATTACCATTGAAAACGGGGCAGTTATGAGCCGGCGGAACCTTGAGACTGGTTCATTTATGCTCGCAGAACCCCGATGGTTTATTGACACTGACCCGGTATATGGAAAAATCACTGCTGTAATATACCTGATTGGAATGAATTCAACTGAACTGTTATCTCGGAGGGGCGTCGGAACCGTGAAAATGCAGATGGCAGAGACCAACTTTACCGAAATTTCATTCGATAACAACCAAGTTATAGTCCAGTACATTCCTGATCCAAACAATAATTTCTCTGTAGCCTGGAGAAATTATTTCGTGAACACTCTTAAATGGACTGAAACCGCCCCTGGCTCCTACCAGCTACCAACTACGGATAAGCTTGTCATCAAGCGTTATGACATCATGGTAAAGAGCCTGTAACGGGGAACAGAGTAAAACCAATATTCATTTTTAAGCTGATGAGAACGATTAAAAAAATGCCTAGAGATAATTATTTCTCCGGAGCCACTCCACCTGAGGCCCCGTGTACCGGTAGATGATATCACATTTTTCATCCTGGAAATTCCATGGGATGACGATCAGAATATCTCCTTCGCGGATCCAGACCTTTTTCTTGATTTTGCCCTTGATCCTTCCCATCCGGGTGACGCCATCGAAGCACCTCACACGGATGTGATTTGCGCCCATCATCAATTCTGCACACCCGAACATCTCGCGGTTCCGCTTCTGCGGGAGTTTTACCCGTATAATTTCTCCCGTGGCTTCCGATCGTTCTTCGCCATTGAACTTTTTGTTATCTGTCAGTACGACCTCTCCTTTCTACTGACGCTGTATGTGCGCGTAACGTGCTCAGATTTTGTTTTAGGACGAAATATTACTATTCTCTGATTATTCTGGTTTTTTTTTAGTCCTGATATATCAATGGAATATACCTGTATGCTGCCTGACACATATTGAGATTTAAAAAAGATATCCGGATAATAATGCGGGGAGCCGGATTTGAACCGACGAACTCCTTCGAGAATAGATCTTGAGTCTATCGCCGTTAGCCGGGCTTGGCTATCCCCGCTTGCGAGGTCATTATTTGACCGGCATCATATTAAAGGTAGCGCAGTTGTGTTCTCAGTTTACCAGAACCGTCGTTTCGTTAAAACGGGGACATCATATAAAATCTGCGAGCCCGAGCTGCTGTTCTTTTTCAGAGCCGAACGTTGAGGTGATTGCAAGGTCGAGCATTTCAATACGCTGGCGTGTGTATTCCGAGACATGGTACCTTGCGCAGAGATTCTTTGACATTTCCAGATATTTTTTTACCGACCCTTCATGGACCGTGGGAACGATGTTGCCGTTGCAGATTCCCTTGCCACGGTACCTGGTGCACTTGCCAGAGAGCGGCATGCGCCGGTACGTTGTATTGCACTTGGTGCACCGGAACTTCTGTTTGGAGAATGCGCTCAGGTTTCCCATGAGATCGCGAATGAAATGGGTAGTGAGTACGCGCTCCGCCACATCATCGACATCCACGGCACGGATTTTCTCTGCAAGGCAGAGCTCCGCCTCCAGCTTCTCCAGCATTGTCCTGAGCTGCGTATAGGTAGATTCGAGGGGACCGGATGAAATATCAAAAGTATCATGGGTGAAGGAGAAGCCTTCCAGCTGGGCGGGTGTTCCGAGCCTGTGCCCAACACGATCGATGAGTGGTTCAACCTCCCTGGGTCTTGCATACTGGAGCGCTGCTGTATACAGCTCGAGCGGGTACTGTTGACAGACATCGATGTTCAGGCTTTCCTTATCAATTTCTGCAGGATCTATACGGCTTGTCAGGACCAGGGGGGCGTCCATGGAACCACCACGGGTCTCGGGTAAGAACGAACGGGAAAAGTTGATCAGACCATCAAGAAGGAGCATGATGCAGTCCTCATCTCCGTCACATTGCCCGGTAAAAATACCGTTTGCGGCCAGTGTATGCTCATCAGATACCGTGAGGCAGTACACCCTCTCTTCAGGCGAGGGGATGTTTTCCGCAACGGCGATCTGGTCTGAGAGCAGGTTCGCTCCCTCGAAAACTGGTACGGAATCACCCACGTTGAGCTCAACCGCACGTACCTTGCGCAGGTAGCTTGTATCCCAGATCAGCATCGCGTGATCAGGAGTTACAACAAGCTCCCTGCCCCGTGACGTGGTGAACCGGATGAGCACTGCCGGTGAGCGATGGATGGATACTGAAGTAATCCGACGGATGTGCATCATCCCGCCGGTGTCAACGGTGCGGGTGTACCATGGCTGTGCCGGATCCGAGTAATAGGTGCCAAGGCGGTCTATGCCGGGCCTGCTCACATCAAAGTTTTCGAGCACGAAACGACGGATTGGTTTACTCTTCCATCTCTTGCCGTCAAATACCTCAATCTCGGTATCGCCGAAAAAGCAGTTTCTGCGTTTTGCAGCATGGAAAAAGGGATGTGCATAGCCAACATTCGCCCGCGTAAATCCGATGATCCGCGCGAGCACCCCGGCGCTCGTGTGCGGAGCGAGTCCGATCACGAGATGCCCGATTAGGTCATTGCGTGTTCTGGCGTTATAGAAGGCGGGGAGCCCGTACGACTTCACCAGGAGATCGTCGATAAACTGGGCCACTCTCACCATATACTCAGCGCAGGAGTCTGAAATGAGGATGTCCTGCGGATGCATCTCGAGCACCTGGGAGAGGTTGGAGAGCTCCATGCCGTGGATATCGTTCTCATACCCCAGACTGCGGAGTGTCTGGATATCTACTCCTATTTCCGCTGGGCGGATATGGGTGAGCGGGAGGTCAATCATATCAAACCGCGTGGTTCCGTCCTTGAAGACGTAGATCTCATGCTGTGCCCGCAGGATCCCTTTCTCCAGCGCTTCGACAGCCTTTTCACGGGAGATTACGCCTTTGACGCCTTTGACAAGCGTGATAGTGCCTGGTTTCAGCCCCAGACGTTCCATCGTTTTAAGGTATTCGTCCTTCACATTGACCGTTGCTCTCTGCTGGCTGGTGGTGGGGATATTACAACCCGGACAGCGCTCGTTATCAGTCTCACGCTTGCATTTCGGGCAGGTAAAGACCGGCACAGTGTGTTTCAAACATCGGTCGCACCTATTTTTGTATGTCACGTCACCGCATTCGGTGCACCTGCGCCTGCCAGCCTCAATCTCAATAACCCCCCCTTCTTTCTGGAAATCAATCCCAAGAAAATCTGCATCCGCTTCGGGGGTATGATTGGACGCTTCCTGGAAAGAGCGGCGGGATCCCCCCGATTCGCCGAGAGGGAAGAGAACATGGGGTGGGGGGTTCATCTTGCGCGGTTTTGACTTGCCGGGTCGTCCCATGCGCCCCCCTATCCTTATACCTGCCCTCGATCGGATCTTGAGGGCGCTCAGGTGCATGACAAGGGCAAGTGAGTCCGTGGAAGGGGCGGAGTTCCATAGGGCAACTTTCTTTAATTGCTCATCAAGCCCCAGGCATGCAAGAAAGACATGGGGGTTCATGATCCAGATTGCAGAGTCCCGGACAGTGTGGGGGAGAAGGATCTCTTCCAGCAGGTTTTTAAGTGCAGGGGTGTTTGGGAGCAGAATCTGTCCACTTTGGTATCTTCCCTGTGCCGAGACCATATCAGCAAGTGAAGAGATCTGGTCGCAGGTAAGATCATCCCAGAGATACGTGTAATCCGGGTGTAAATACGCCCCGGTTCGTGCGAATGCAATCGCCTCCGTTTCGTCGTTCGGTCGTCGCTGCCCCCCTTCCAAAAGCCACCACTCCTCACAGTATGCTGGGGGGATGAGCACGTGATTATTCTCAAGGAACTCACCAAAGGAGATGAGGATCTCTCCGACATCGAGTATCCGCTCTATGTCGGGAGCAATCTGTTCTGCTGTTGTTTCATCATCAACACGCAGGACATCGCCGCTCTTCAGGAGCACGGTCGGTCCCTGGATTGAATCGACAGGAACAATCCCGCACGCCTTTCCGGGGCGTTCGATCTTCATTTGCGTGCCGACAGCAAGAAAATTGCCGAGTATGCGCATTGTTGATGGATTGAGCCCGGCAGCAGCAAACCCGGTATTACGCGACCGCCCATACCGCAGCCGGAACCCCCCTTTGCGCATCGGGTGGGAGAAGACCGGCCTCCCGCCGATAAGGTCGCGCAAGTACTTATCCTTGGGTTTGATACCTGCATGATCCTCTTCAGAATTTCCCTTAAACGCTCCGCCGGTCAATTGTTCGAGCCATTCCCAACCATCCATCTTCATATGCTCGACGTTTTTCTGGAGCTTTGGGGCTTTTCCGGCAATGCCTTCTGCAAGAACGAGTGCCATGCCGCCCCGCACGGTATTGGTCTCGACCCGTGCAAGGTTGCGGTAGCCGGAAACTTCCTCCTGCTCTGTTCCTTCGCCATCGATGCAGACGGGACAATTCGTAACAATAAGCCGGATTTCCTGTTCACTGGGAAGGTACTGGAGGTTCATGATGTTGTTATACTGCCGAATCTCCTCGATGTAGCGTTCGACCTCATTCTGGTGAGGGATGTACCGGTTGATGCCCAGCGCCCGCCGTACATAATCACCCACGAGCACCGAGAGTGCCTGTGCAGTGCCACCGGCGCTCCGGATCGGTCCTGCATAATAGATCTTCAGGTACTCGGTTCCATCATCGTTTTTTCCGATCCCGATCTTGGCGATGCCTTCAGTCGGTGCTGCTACTACACCCTCTGTCAGAAGTGCCATCGCCGTTCGGATTGCGTGATCGAGAATCTGCTCCCGATTGGTCTCCCCGAACCGTCGCAAGACAAAATCATCGCCAATCCGGAGCGCCACCTCCTCCCGTGACATCTGCTGCTCAAGCTCGCGGATACGAACTGCCACACCCCCGATGCCCAGGAGTGCTTCTACCCTGTCAGCAAGGTCGCTTGCGATCGGAATCTCCACCTTTGTGGAGGGATCGAGCCCCCGCAACCGCGCCTGCCGTGCGATCGCCATTGCCGTATCAAGCGCCGTTCGGAGCGTCTTTTCGTACGCCTCCATTGCGGGCGAGAGTTGCAGCATACCGGAATGATGGGCACAGAGAGATTTATCTGTTCGGTTATGATTACAATGAGAGAAGGATGGGATCATTGAAGCATGAAGTGATGCCACGGTTTAATTAATTTTTTCGCGCTGCACGTTTTCGACAATCGCGCCAATTCCCTTCTCACCCATCTGCCAGAGCGTAAGTGCGGCACAGGATTTGATAATCTCATTCTCGTTTTCAAGGTGCCGCGTGAGAGGTTCCACTGCCGGCGTTCCAATCCTGCAGAGAGCAAGCGATAGGAACCCACGGAGTTCACGGTCATCAGTTGCCATCGCTTCGATCAGGGATTCTACAGCAGGACTGCCGATCACGCCCAGCGCTGCAGCAGCATACTTACGGAACTCACTGTTATGGTATCCTTTCATCGCTTCCAGTAACCTCCCGACCGCAGGTTCACCAATCCGTGCCAGTGTCACCGAGGCGTACCAGCGTTGATCGGCATCCATTGCTTCCTCTAATGTATGGATCAGGGGCGAAACGGCAGACTCCCCGGCAGCTGCGAGTTTTTTTATTGCATCATGCCGCGTATCGAGCGAGGGGTCACTGAACGCGGAAATAAGCCTTTTAATCATCTCATCAGTTGTCATCCCTGCTCCCGCTACCATTATCATTTCCTTTTTGATTGTGCCCGGTTCCATCTCTGCGGGTTTCCCGATCGTCACCGTTCCACAACCTTTTCACAAGCGGTTCCACCGAGGGGGTAAGGATCGCATCGAGTGCCTCTGCTACCGCACGGCGTTCCCCTTCATCTCCCTTTTCGAGCATCTGAACCAGCGGTTCAATAGCATCGTTTGCCTGAAGCTCCCCCAGCGCATTCATCACTTCGATCCTTGCCGTCCCATCGGCATACTTCAGGAACCGGATGAGCGGGGCGATCGCGGGCTTCCCGATGGCAGCTAGCGAGGCAACAGCTTCGGCACGGACGTTCTCGTATTTGTCCGCAAGCGCGTGGATGAGGGGTGCAACTGCATCAGGATCTTTTATCTTGCCGAGTGCGATCGCCGCCCCCCACCGCAGATTGCCGTCTCCTTTTTCTAAGCCACAGATCAGCGGTTCAACTGCCGGTTTCCCGATCATTCCAAGGGCAAGCGCGGCGCGACCTATGACAAAACGGTCCTTATCAGAGAGGCAGCGGATAAGTGGATCGACTGCCCGCGGATCCCCGATCTCGCCAAGCGCGATTGCCGCCTTCCACCTCACATCGTCATCCGGGTGCTGTAAGGCATCGATCAAAGGGGCGACCGAAGCAGGGCCAATCATTGCAAGTGCCTCCGCAGCTTTCCAGCGGACACCGCTGATTTCCTCGTTTTTCAGTGCGGAGATCAGGGGCTCTACTGCACCAGCATCACCGATATTCCCGAGCGCTTCCGCGGCCTCATACTCCCTGACATCGCGTGCTGTTTTCATTTTTATAATACCATTGCGGGAGGAAAATACATTCCTGAGATTATTGAAAAATGATATTCCGGACAGAAGAAAGATAAGAAGAGCGGTTCGGCTCATGCCGGCGGGAGCACGAACGGTTGGAGGCGTCATCTTTTGTTACTATTGCGGGAAAGGGGATAAAAAGATCGTGGGCACGATAATCCAATCGCTGTCCCCGAATGCCGGCTGTGCCTTACGATAGAATCCGCTATCCGACTATGGGAAAGTATATCTACCCACTGATGGATTACACACATTGAAAATTATTAGATGTTGGCACTATGGCACGCGATATCAACAATAAAATCGAGAGGTTGAAGGACTTAGCGATAAATAGGTGCAGGGATCGGATAGAGCGGGTGAAATGTAAGGCAAAAGAGTTGTTAAACGGCGAGAGACCAAAAGGACAAAACGAGGGGAAAAACGATTATACCCAGCCATACGGTGTGACTTCTGTCCTAAAAAAACGGCACGAGTTATAATAGAGGGGAAGATGAGACAGGGTGTGTCCCTGCGTCAAAAGATACGACTTGAATACCGGTAACTGGATATCGGGCTGTAATGATTGTGACCCTGACTAAAGGCTATTTCCGCAATGTTTCCCTGTCCCTCAATTCTGTAACCTGCAACTTGTCAAGTTCCATTCCAAGCTGTAAACCTAGAACGATAAGATACCCTGACTCAGTAAAACCAAAAAAATGATAAAAAGGAATGTAGAAATGCAGTGATAGTGGTAATCCCACCAGATTGCCGGAGTCGGTCCGCGGGCTATTGCTGTGCTGCCTTTTTCTTGCGTTCGATAATCTTTTTTACCTTTTTTAACCGGAAGAGGTCTTCCCGCTCCCGTTCGTCAATGGCGTTTTTGATATACTTTGCCTGTTTTTTTAATTCGGGGATCATTATCTGCTCAAGGGCGTTCACCCTTCTCCGGGTTATCTGGATCTCCCCCCCAAGCCTTTTTAGGGAAGTCTCAGTCTCTGAAAGCTCGATGATCAGATCCAGTTCCATCTCAAACTTTTCAGCTGCCTCGTCGATCCTCCCGCTCACCCCTATGATACTGTATCCCCTCTCAAGGACGCTCTTTGAGACCCTCTTTTTTTCGATCACCGGAACCGCAATCCCGCGCTGTGCCGTGGCGGCAACGATTTCCAGCTCATCTCGCGATTTCGAGACCGACTCCATGATATGGAAGAATTCCCGGATGAGTACATCCATCTTCTCCCGCAGCAGATCCTTCCCCTGCTCTGCGAGCTTAATCTGTGCGTTTTTCTTGATGAGCTCCATCCTGGTGGGGTTTACCTGCTCCATACTTCATCCCTTTCTGTACGCAGGATGATACTTCCTGATATAATCCACCTTTATCCTCTTCAGTTCTTCCTCCGGAAGCATGGACATGAGATCCCAGCCTATCTCCATCGTCTGCTCAAGGCTCCTGTTCTCTTCCCCTTGCGTGATGAATTTCTTCTCGAATTCATCTGCAAATTTCAGATACTTCTTGTCAAGTTCCGTCAGCGCCTCCTCACCAACGATCGCAACCAGCCTCCGCAGATCCCTCCCGTAGGCATACGAGGCATAAAGCTGGTCTGCCACGTTCCTGTGATCTTCCCTTGTTTTTCCCGGTCCGATGCCGAGATTCATGAGCCTTGAGAGGCAGGGGAGAACATCTATTGGCGGGTCAGCGCCCCTCCTGTAGAGGTCCCGCGAGAGCACAATCTGCCCCTCTGTGATATAACCGGTGAGATCCGGCACCGGATGGGTTATATCATCGTCCGGCATGGTCAGGATGGGGATCTGGGTGATCGATCCCTTCTTCCCCTTGATCCTGCCGGCACGTTCGTAGATTGAAGCAAGGTCCGTGTACATGTATCCGGGATACCCTCTTCTTCCGGGAACCTCTTCCCGGGCTGTGGAGATTTCCCGCAATGCCTCGCAGTAGTTGGTCATGTCCGTTAAAATGACAAGGACTTGCAGGTTGTGGGTGAATGCAAGGTATTCGGCAACCGTAAGGGCGCACCTCGGCGTTGCGATCCGCTCAATGGTCGGGTCATCGGCAAGGTTCATGAAAAAGACCACCCGCTCGAGCGCTCCTGTCTTTTCAAAGTCCCTCATGAAGAACGATGCTTCCTTGTAGGTAATTCCCATCGCGACAAAGACTACCGCGAAGTTCTCCTCTTCCCCGAGCACCTTTGCCTGGCGGGCGATCTGGGCGGCAAGCTTGTTTGCGGGGAGACCTGCACCTGAGAATATCGGGAGCTTCTGACCCCTGACAAGGGTGTTGAGGGCGTCAATAGCCGACATCCCGGTCTGGATGAAGTCTGCGGGTTTGTCCCTTGCATAGGGGTTGATCGGCATCCCGTTGATATCTAGGCTTACTTCCTGGATGACCTCCGGGCCACCATCCCGGGTCTTTCCCACTCCGTTGAAGATCCTTCCAAGCATGTCAATGGAGACATCGATCATCGGGGGCTGTCCTGTGAACCGGACCCTCGTCTCCTTACTGTCGATTCCGCTTGTACCCTCAAAGACCTGTAGGACCGCAAGATCCCGCGAGATATCAAGGACCTGCCCTGTCCTCTCATCCCCGTTTGGAAGGACGATTCTTGCGATCTCTCCGAACGAGACCCCCTTGACATACTGGACAAAGATCAGGGGTCCGGAGACGTAGTTGACCGCCTTGCACTCTTTTGTGAGCAGGCTCACCTGACTCATAGCTCCACCACCAGGGTTGCCACGCTCTTATTTATCTCGTCGATGATACTCTTGATGCCTTCTACTTCCGCACGCTCCTTCATCCTCCCGATCTCCTCTTTCAGCGGCAGTTTCATGATCTTATTCAGGGATACCCCCTTGCCCATCGCTTCGCTGGTCCGGTCATAGAACGTGAGGATGACCTTGAGCATCCAGTACTGCTTTTCAAGGGGACAGAAGGAGTCGATCTTGTCATAGGCGCTCTGCTGGAGGAAGTCCTCCCTGATCATTCTGGTCACCTCAAGGATCGCCTTCTCGCTCTCCGGCAAGGCATCAGGACCCACCAGCTGCACGATCTCCTGCAGTTCGATCTCCTTCTGCAGCAGGTACATTGTCCTGTCCCTCATCTCCTTCCAGTCAACAAACCCGCTTTTTACAAACCAGTCCTGGATGCTGTCCAGATAGAGCGAGTAACTCTTTATCCAGTTCACTGACGGGAAATGTCGCCGGTATGCAAGGCTCGTGTCCAGCGCCCAGAAGGTTCCTGCGATCCTCAGGGTGTTCTGGGTGATCGGTTCCGAGAAGTCCCCTCCCGGCGGGGAGACGGCACCGACGACCGTGATGGATCCTATCCGCCCATCGGATCCAAGGCAGACCACCCTTCCGGCACGCTCATAGAACGCCGCCAGCCTCGTCGCAAGGTAGGCGGGATACCCTTCCTCTCCGGGCATCTCCTCCAGCCTGCCGGAGACTTCCCTCAACGCCTCCCCCCACCGCGACGTGGAATCTGCCATCAGGGCAACGTCGTACCCCATGTCGCGGTAGTACTCTCCCATGGTGATTCCTGTATAGATTGAGGCTTCCCTTGCCGCCACAGGCATATTTGAGGTGTTCGCGATGAGAATCGTCCTCTGGATCAGGGGCCTGTTTGTCCGGGGATCCACGAGTTCGGGAAATTCCGAGAGGACGTCGGTCATTTCATTTCCCCTCTCCCCGCACCCGATATACACGACAATCTGCGTATCTGACCATTTTGCAAGGGTCTGTTCCGCCACAGTCTTTCCGGTGCCGAAACCGCCGGGGATCATGGCTGTTCCGCCCTTTGCCACAGGGAATATGCTGTCAAAGACTCTCTGCCCGGTGACGAGGAGGAGCTTCGGGTCCTGCTTTTTCCTGTAGGGTCTCCCTCTCCTCACAGGCCATCTCTGCATCATCGTTACGGGTGTGCCATCTTCCAGAATGCAGACGGGTTCTTCGACCGTAAACGCCCCGCTCTTGATCTCTTTTATGGTTCCGGATACATTGGGGGAGACCATGACCCTGTGCTCGATGTGGAACTCCTTCACTGTCCCGATTATGTCCCCGCCGGAGACCCGATCTCCCTTTTTGGCGGTTGCGACAAACTCCCACTTCTTTTCCTTGTCCAGCCCGGGAACGGAGATGCCCCGGGAGATGAAACTCCCGCTCTTTTTCATCAGTACCGGCAGAGGTCTCTGTATGCCGTCATAAATTGAGGAGAGCAAGCCGGGACCCAGCTCAACGGAGAGCGGGTTTTCCGTGTTCACCACCGCCTCACCGATCTTCAGCCCGGAGGTGTCCTCATACACTTGGACGACCGCAAGATCCCCGTCCAGCCGTATGATCTCCCCGTTCAGCTCTTCAGGACCCACCTTCACCACATCATACATCCTCGATCCTCTCATATGATGAACATGGACAACAGGACCCGATATTCTTGATAAACCCCCAGTAATCATAACCCCTATCTCCTCAACACGATGTTGTATCCAATCGCCCTTCGCAGCAACCGCTCGATGTAACTTGCTCTGTCGACGCCCTTTGCCTTGGAAGGAATTGGAATGATAATCGGTCGGTACGTCTTCGCGATCTTGTCCAGCAGCTTTTCATCAAGCACGGCCATGAAGTCCTCATTTATCGCAACGATCCCCGTGTCGTCCTTATATATCAGGGGAGAAATGATCTTTTTTGCCTCATCCAGACTTGAAGCCTCGAGTACATCCACACCAGCAAGCCTGAACCCTGGTGCCGTATCCGGATCGGTAACCACGACGAATTTATACATAGATCAGTTCCTCCCTGAGTTCCTTTTCCGTAAAATCCGCAGTCTTGCACCTTGCAATGATCCTGATGTTGGTGGACTCGTTGTATTTTGCCGCCAAGTATCCGACAATAATGGCGATACTCAGGGGATCGCCAAAGAACTTGCTGATCCCTTTTTTTACCAGATATTTTTCCAGTTCTCTCTCAAATACCGAAATTTTTCCTGCCCTGAACGCTTCTTGGGGAAGTTTTAAGAGGAAATTGTATGGTGTGGTACCAAGGTGCTTGATTGCTCCCTCAATCGTCCCTGTTCGGATCATGGCAAGCAGCCTTTTGATATCCAGTTTGCTCCCGCCATTTATCAGGCATGTCTGTGCCTCCTCGATATCAATTTTATCCCTTATCATTTTCAGCACAGTTTTTATATTGGTCACATCAATTTCTATTGCGATCATCTCCCGTATGATGCGATCATCATACGAGTCCCCCTTCACCGCATCTATGGCATTTTCATAGCGAAACTTGTCTATGGCAATCTCAAGAATGGCAAGATCCCTCTTTTCCGTGTATTCCTTGAAATTCCGGGTCAGTGGCTCTGCATATTCGATCCCCCACGTTGCAAGGAGATCAATCACAGCTTTGACGTCTGGCTGCTTTATCAGTTCTATCAGCGTGGTGTCATCAAGCTTCCCTGCCGGGACCAGGCACTCCAGAATCTCCGCCGGTATCATATGGACATTCTTTCCCCGCAGGATAGTCTTGATGTTCTGGACATCCCACCGGTTCAGCAAAACTTTTACATACTTCTCGGCGTTCTCTCCCTCTACCATATTGAAAATTTTCCTGAATGCGTTGGTAAAATCCTTTCTTAAGGCAACTTCGATGCACATTAATCCGGAATACTGGATGCTTGCCCTTTCTATCTCCTCTTTGTAAGCTGTATTTTCCAGCACGGCGATGATCGATTCGACATCCGGCTTGAGGATCAGGGACTCGAGTACTGAAGTGCTGAGGAGTCGACTCTTCATACCTCTAACCCGGGCATTCACATATTCAAAGTCCACCCTGATCACCATAGAGTGTAGCAAAAATTTCTGATCTCAGGAGCGCTTTTGCTCTCTCAAACCTCGACTCGATCGTGTTGAATACGATGAATCTTTCATCCTTCGTGCTCGCATTCAACCCTCCCGCGCAGGTCAAATCGGTGGCGATCTCGCAGTTCAGATGGAGTTCAGGCAACAATTTTTTACAGAGGTTCTCATCGCGTTTATCTATGTGGAGCCGTATTTCCTCCCCTGCCAGTTCGGCAGCTGCCTCTTTTAACATTTTTCTGAAACTGTTCTCGTAATTTGCATTCTCCCTTGCCGGTGAGAGAATCGCTTTGGCTTCAGAAAAGGCCTTCTGATACATTTCATCCTTGACGCGGATCAACTTCATCCTGGTTTCTTCTTTGATCTTGACAATAGCCTCGTTTCTCTCAATTTCCACAGCTTTATTGACCGCTTCAAGATATCTCATCCGGATACTTTCGTCCTTTGATTCCGCCTCCTTTGTTATCTCAGTCGCTTCTCTGTATGTTTTTTCCTTGAGTTCACTGATCTTTTCTTTGGCGCTTACCTCCACCGATTCTATCAACTGCTCATACGGCATAGTGCCACCTGCTTCTGTTATGGACTTCCCGATTCAATCCCACCACATCCGTTATCAAAGTCCCTCTAGGTGCTTCCGTTCCCGGGGAATGCCTGGTCCGTCATTTCCCGTGCATCACGGTAAATTCCCCGGTTGCGGTCGTGATATACGTTCACTTCACCATAATGATGATCATTGCCGCAACGACAAAGCCCAGGATGACGAGAGTCTCGGGAATCGCCTCCAGAATAACCATGTAACCAAAAGTCTCCGGCCGTTCGGCAATGGTCCCGGCCCCGGCTGTCCCGATTTTTGATTGCGCCCATGCCGTTCCAAGTGCACCTACTCCAAATGCAATGCCTGCCCCAATAGGAATACTCCAGTCTGCCATTTTTATCAATACCCTTTTTTTATAACCGTTAAATTCATTTAGCATTTAATTAATCTTTTCAAATCTCATACAGAACGCTTGCCATACCTGTACCATGCTCCACGTTCGTTTCATCGGCTTATCACCCTTTTTTTTCTTTTCTGAATGGTTTGTACATCCTCCCCCCGCCCTCATAAAATTTTGAATTGAATTCCACCACATGTAACCTGAAGGAGTGCAGGAAGGGGCTGAACATCGCAAGGATGATATTCAATGCATGCAGCAGGGCGGCAATTAGAAAGCCTACAATAGCGATATCCATCATACCTCCGAGCTCGTTTGCGACCAGCGCGAGGATCACCGATGCCATGCCGATCGCCATGATACGTGCATATGAGAGGATATTGCCCACTGTGCTCATGACCTCGAATACACCGAAGAACCCTCCCCCATAAATGATCAGGGGCAGCGCGATGAGGATCAGCACGATCCCGGGCTGGAGGAGGATCTCCGGGACCATTTTTGCCGCGGCTAGGATAACAAGGAGCAGCCCGGAGATCGCAACGATCATTCCCGCCTTTTCAATGGCGTGCTTTTTACTCTTCTTGGCAAGAGCATTGATAATTCCCAGAATGAGACCGAGGAACACGTGGAATACGCCGACCGCTATGGCAAGCCCAAGCAGGGGAATCATCGCATCAAGCCTGTTCCAGGTAATCCCGAGAAGGTGGACCGGATGTATCCAGCCCATTTTCTCACCGAAATCCCCGAAAAATTCGCCATATATAAAACCGAAGAAGATGCTCGGGATGGATGAGATGATAAGGATATTCATCATGTGCTGGAGCCAGATGAACTGCTTGTAGATTTTCTTCATGACAAGGGCAAATACAAGGATGATGGCGCCATACGCGATATCCCCGACCATGAGACCGAAGAAGATCGGGAAGAAGAGAGCCATGATGGGGCTCGGATCAACCTCACTGTATTTTGGCGGACTGACGACCTGCATGAGGAACTCGAAGGGTTTTACAAACGCCGGATTGTCATAGAAGGTGGGCGCATCGTCCATACTCTCGGGACTC
>JAPKXY010000040.1 GCA_026394605.1 Methanoregula sp. | reverse complement strand
TGTTGTACGCATCCTCGTTCATGCCCTTGATCAGCTTGTTGACCTTATCGATCACCTTGCCAAGCCGGATCTGCATCTCCATCTCATCGACCTTCAGCTCGTTGATGAGCCGGTCGACCTTGTTGATGAAGAGGATGGGGCGCACCTGTTCTTTAAGGGCCTGCCGGAGCACGGTCTCTGTCTGGGGCATCGTGCCTTCAACCGCGTCCACGAGCACCAGTGCGCCGTCCACCGCACGCATGGCGCGTGTCACGTCGCCGCCGAAGTCCACGTGACCGGGCGTATCGATCATGTTGATGAGGAACTCATGCCCCTCAAACTCGTGCACCATCGAGACGTTGGACGCGTCAATGGTGATCCCCCGTGACTGCTCTTCTTCATCGGAGTCCATGAAGAGCTGCTTGCCTGCCAGTTCCTCAGAGATAATCCCTGCACCGGCAAGCAGGTTGTCAGACAGGGTCGTCTTCCCGTGGTCGATGTGCGCCACGATGCCGATGTTCCGGATGTGCTTGGGATCCTTCATGAGCTCTGTTACACGCTCAACAGTTTTTTTGCCGCGGGCCATAATTCACCTAAAAAAGAAACGATTCGTTACCGGGCGGACTTTGCGATGCGCTCGCGTTCTTCCTTCTTGTTCACCGAGTAACACTTCCCATCACCCTTTGCCGCTGAAATCAGCTCATCGGCAAGGACAGCGCTCACGCGCTTCTTGCTCTTGCGGGACAACTTCCAGCACGCTTCTGCAATAAAACCGATCGCGGTATCAACCCTCCGCAGGGGAGCGGTGTCGACGGATTTTGGGACGTTGATGCCGCCGTATTTCAAACGGACGGTCTCTTCCCGGGGACCGGTATGTACAATGGCATCGACAAGCACCTGGATCGGGTTCTGTTTGGTCTTTTTATAGACGATATCAAAGGCATCGCGGACAATGCGGGTCGCCAGATGTTTTTTCCCGGTGTTATTCTCGGTCTGCATCAGCTTGTTGATCAGCCGCTCGACGATCATGATCGTGCTCTTATTAAAGTCCTGCTGGGAGTTCTTGCCGCAGGACTGGGGGATGATGGTAGGAGTGAGGTTGACATACCGTCCAAGGCTTGGGTCATTTATCGTGACTTCTGTGGCATCCCACAGGTTGAACAGCAGCTTCTTTCCTTGTGCCTTTTTTTCTGCTTCTGCCATGCCAATCACCTGCGCGGCTTCTCCTTCCTGCCGATGACCATCTCGTGGAGGCAGACGGTGTTCACCTTGGTGACGACATACCGCACACCGGGGATATCCCCCATCGAACGCCCGAGACGGCCGCCGATACCTTCGATCTCGACTTCATCGTGCTCATCGATGAAGTTAATCGCGCCGTCGCCTGCTGCAAACGCGGTGACCTGCCTCCCGTTCTTGATCAGCTGGACGCGCACGCACTTGCGGATCGCGGAGTTCGGCTGTTTTGCCTCAACACCGATCTTTTCCAGCACGATTCCTCTCGCCTGTGGAGCTCCCTCGAGGGGATCTGATTTCACATCGAGATCCAGTTCACGGCGGGCGTAGTTTTTGTCGCTCCACCGGAACTTATTTGAGTCCCGAACCAATTTTCTGGCTGCAAATTTACCCTGTCCCATTCATTGTCCTCATTAACGTTGTTTTTGTAGTTATCGATAACCCACGCTGAGATATATAGTAACGCAGGGAACCAATTTATAAATTGTGGCATCTCACCTGCCTGTCGTATACTATTATCCCTCACTCGTAATAATATAATATGCCGCCCCGCCAATATGATACGATGAACGTCGCGATTTACAAAGAGGTGCAGTTCGATGCGAGCCACCGGCTGCTCCACTATAAGGGGAAGTGCGCCAACCTCCACGGGCACCGCTGGAAAGTTGAGGTATGGATGGAGGGTGAGCCTGACGCGACCACCGGTATTCTGCTCGATTATAACGTCATTCGCGAAATAATTGAGAGATTTGACCACCAGATCCTGCTGAATGCAGACGACCCGATGGCTGCCTGTATCGGACAATTCCAGCGGGTTATCACCACCACCGGCGACCCGACGAGTGAGCTGATCGCGGTGCTTATCCGTGACGAGCTGCACAAGTACTGCCGCGCGAAAAAAAATAAAGCGACGGTGACAACGATCCGGGTATGGGAGTCACCGACCTGTTATGCTGAGCTGAATACCCTGGACGCACCTGCAGGGATCAGAAATGAGGGTTTCTGAAATTTTCAAAAGCCTCCAGGGTGAGGGGAAAAACCAGGGCAGAATCTGCCTGTTCATCCGGCTTGCCGGTTGCAACCTGCGCTGCCGCTGGTGCGATACACCGTACGCACAAGAGGGCGGGGTGGAGATGGCCCCCGATGCCATTCTTGAACAGGTCTGGCGGACAAAACCCCCGTATGTCTGCATCACGGGGGGAGAACCGCTCCTGCAGGGAGAAGATCTTACATCACTGGTTGCCTCGCTCAAACAACGGGGTGTAACGATCGATATTGAGACAAACGGGACAACAGACTTCACGCGGTTCCAGCCGTACGCGTCCATCTGTATGGATGTGAAGTGCCCTTCTTCAGGAGAGAAAAGCGACCTCTCACTGCTCGAAAACATCCGAAAGGAGGACAGCGTGAAGTTTGTGGTCAGCGATGAACAGGACTGCCGGTTTGCACAGGATGTCATGAATACCCACGATATCGCAGGCGGGATCTTCTTTTCACCGGTCTTTGGGGCAGATCATACAACGATTATAACATATATTCTGAAAAATGACCTGCCGGTACGGTTCCAGCTCCAGATGCACAAAATGCTGGGGGTGAAATGATGAAAGCGGTCTGTCTGCTCTCGGGCGGGATGGACTCGTCCACTCTCGCATACCTTGCAAAGAGCCAAGGCTACGAGATCCTTGCGCTGCACGTAAACTACGGGCAGCGGACCCGGACAAAAGAACGTGCATGCGCAAAAAAGATCGCACAGCTGCTCGGTGCAAAGGACATTATTGAAGTGGATGCTGGCTACTTCGCAACGTTCGGGGAAAGCAGCCTGACCGACAAAACAATCGCAGTTGAGGACTTCGATCCGGTAAAAGCGGACATGCCCACAAGTTACGTGCCGTTCCGGAACGCAAACCTGCTCTCGATTGCAACGAGCTATGCCGAGGCAAAGGATGCTGATGCGATCTTCATCGGTGTCCAGTCGCTTGATTACAGCGGATACCCCGACTGCCGCCCGCAGTTCATCGACGCGTTCCAGCGTGTCATCGACACGGGCACAAAGGACACGACGCATATTATGGTAAAGGCACCCTTCATCCACATGACCAAAACAGACATCCTGAGCGTGGGGATAAAGCTCGGGGTGCCCTACGAGCACACCTGGTCATGCTACCGGAACGAAGAGAAGGCATGCGGGACCTGCGGGTCATGCCATTTCCGGAAAGAGGCATTTGCTACTATCGGGGCAAAAGACCCGGTTGAGTACGGGGTGTAGATGGAAATCTTCCGCAGCAGGCGCCTCTGGGTCGAGAAAAAACATGTCCTGCTCCCAAACGGGGTTAACAAAGAGAGCGTCATTATCCACCCGGGGCATGCGGTTGCGATACTTCCCATCGATGGCGACCGGTGCAAGCTGCTGAGGCAGTACCGGTACGCACTCGGGCAGTACATCCTTGAAGCCCCGGCAGGAACCATGGAGCCGGACGAGGACCCTGCTGCAACGGCGCACCGGGAACTCATCGAGGAGACCGGCTTTGCGGCGCGATCGATAGAGCCAAAAGGGTTCATCTACACGACGCCGGGGTTTACCGATGAGAAGATCTTTCTCTTTGAAGCCCGCGGCCTTTTTCCTTCGCATGAGTTCAAAAAGGATGAGGACGAGGTGATCGAGGTCGTGGACGTTGTAACAGGAGATCTCAATGCCATGATTTGCGACGGCACCATCTGTGATGCGAAAACCATCTGCTTAATCCACCGCTGCCTGGGGTGATGGGGTGCGCCCTGTTCTTCTTATAGGATGTATTCTGGTGCTTTGCGTCTGCCTCGCAGGTTGTGCAGGTACCGGGGCACCATCCTCCTACTCGGTGGACAACAACGGTCTCCTTTCGCTGAACTGTGCACCGGTGACCACAAGCGAAGAGGTGCTCTTTGCAAACGAGACCTACACGAAGACACGGATCGTCATGCATACGCAGACCGGCGGTGTGGTCACGTACCTTGGCGCTCCAAAAAACCCAACGGCAGCCGTGGTGTATGCACCGGGCGCTGGTGAGAAGATCGCGTCTCATGAAGAGAGACTGATCCGGTATGCGGCTGCCGGCTACGTGTTCCTCTTTGTAGATACCCGGGGCAATGGGGCGGAAACTCCAGGATATCCTTTCAACCCGCAGGCTGATTTCAACCGGTTCGAAAAAGGTGACTGGCCGCAGTATTACCAGGTCATCTGCGATCTCTCCTCTGCAAGAAAAATGCTTGCCGACCGGTTCGGTGTGCCGGTCTATGCAATGGGATCGAGCAATGGCGGGAGGTACGCAGCGGTCGCTGCGGCAATCGATCCACAATGCGCCGGCTATGTCGGGATCTCCACATCAGACTGGGGGATGCGCGACGCGGCGATCCGGCAGGGCTATTCTGGAGATCCAATCAGGTTTGCCACATCGCTGGAGCCCAGCACCTGCATTTCAAAAATTTCACCGCGACCGGTCTGGATGTTTCATAACGCAACTGACCCGGTCATTCCCTTTGAATCGGGAAAAGAATTGTTCTCATGTGCAGAAGAGCCTAAAACGTTCACCGGATTTGCCGGCGACCATGGCATCAACAGCGACGTCGACGACCGGATAATCGCACAATGGGCGCAAATTTATGGCACCCGCGGGTGAATAGGTAATAGCTTTGAGAGGGTGACGTTAAAAAAAATGGCTGAAACAGGGGAATTCGATGAGGGGCGCAGGCGCTACGAGTTCAAAAAGACGCTTGAAAAGCTCGAGATGCAGCAGGGTGACGGGACGGAGTTGATAACGCTCTACATCCCGCCCGACAAGCAGATCTATGATGTGACCGGGCAGTTAAAAGACGAGTTCGGACAATGCGCCAACATCAAGGGCAAGCAGACGCGGACGAACGTGCAGAGCGCGATCTCGTCCATCCTCTCCCGGCTTAAATATTATAAAAAACCGCCCGCACACGGGATGGCGATCTTCTGCGGGACAATCTAGCTCTACGGTGACCGCACCGACCTTCAGTGCACGATCATCGAGCCGCCCGAGCCCCTCAACCTCTACATGTACCGCTGCAGCTCGAAGTTCGAGCTCGAACCCCTCAGGCAGATGCTTGAGGAAAAGATGGTGTACGGGCTCCTCGTGCTCGACCGGCGGGAAGCCTACTGGGGGTTCCTGCGCGGGAACAGGATCGAGCCGATCGGCGGCGCCACATCCACGGTTCCAGGCAAGCAGCGCAAAGGCGGCCAGTCGGCAGCCCGGTTCGGGCGGCTCCGTGAGATTGCCATCAACGAGTTCTACACAAAAGTCGGGGAACGGTCAAGCGCCATATTCCTCGCAGAGAAAGATTTCTTTGAACGGTTCAAAGGCGTGCTGATTGGCGGGCCAAGCCCCACAAAGGAAGAGTTTGAGGCAGGCGGTTTCCTTCACCATGAGATCCAGAAACGGGTTACCGGGCTCTTCGATGTTGCCTATACCAATGAGGACGGGTTATCGGAACTCGTGGATGCAGCAAAAGACGCGCTCAAAGGCATGACCGTCATCAAGGAAAAGGCGTTCATGGATAAGTTCCTCAAAGAGCTCGTAAAAGACGGGGGGCTTGCTGCATACGGCGAGGAAAGTATCCGCAAAAACCTCGAGATCGGTGCTGTTGACACCCTGCTCCTCTCGGGTAACCTCCGGAAGTCCCGGCTGAAAATCAAATGCCAGAGCTGCGGGCATAGTGAAGAGCGGACGGTCAGCATGGAGCCGGGCAAAACAGTAAAAGATATCACGCTTGGCAGCTGCCCGGAGTGCACGGCGCCCCGTGCCCTTGAAGAAGAGATTGATATCGTCGATGAACTGACAAAACTTGCCGACCAGAGCAGCGCGAAGGTGGAGATGATCTCTGATGATTTCGAGGAGGGGGCAATCCTTTTCTCCGCATTCGGCGGGATTGCCGCAATACTCCGCTACAGGACGGGGTTCTGATGACAGATGATGACGATCCATTCAATAAGAGAAAAGCAAAAATTTTGAAGGTTCTTTGTGAATTTACAAAAGAGCCTGAAATTCCATTAACCGATGGGGGAACACACGCGGATCTTGCATCAACCATTGCATTTTTGCTGGCAAAAAAAGAAAAATCTTCTCCTGTCAAAATTGCCCAGAATATCACACAAGAGATTGAAAACAACCCTGATTTCAAAATGCTCGGTATACGTACAGAAGCCAAAGGTCCGTATATTAATTTTTTATTTGATACTTCGTACCTGACCGAGTACCTGAAAGCAGCAGTGCTGCCAGGGTATGGTTCACTGCCAAAGAAGATGGTACGTATTGTGCTCGAACACACCAGCGCAAACCCGAACGGCCCGCTCCATGTCGGGCACATCAGGAACTCGATCATCGGCGACACGCTCGCGCGGGCGTTTTGCAAGGCAGGGTTCCGGCTCGAGGTGCAGTACTATGTCAACGACATGGGGCGCCAGATCGCGATAGTAATCTGGGGGTTTGACAACCTGGACAGCACCCGGCATGAAGGTGAGAAAGAGGACGCCCACATTGCCCGGGTGTATATCGCGGCAAACCGGGAACTCGAGCACGACCCGTCCATAACCCAGCAGGTTGACAACCTGATGCAGCGAGTGGAAGCGGGCGATCCGGCGACGGTAAAGAAATTCCGCAAGGAAGTGAGCCGATGCCTCGATGGGTTTGCGGTCACATTAAAAAACCTCAACGTCGCCCACGAACGGTTTGTCTGGGAGAGCGATTTTATCCGGAACGGGGATACAAAACGGGTCATCGGGAGGTTAAAAAAACTCCCGCAGGCAAAGGAGGAGGGCACACTCGCGCTTGACCTCACGGAGTGCGGGTTTGAAAAAGAGTACGTAATCCGGCGCAGTGACGGCACCTCGGTCTATGCTGCCCGTGACCTCGCCTACCATGTATGGAAAGCAGCCAACTTCGACCGGATCATCGATGTGCTCGGCGCCGACCATAAACTTATCGGCGGACAGCTGATCTGCACCCTCAGACTTTTAGGTGAAAAGGCACCGGAGATCGTTCACTTCGAGTTCGTCTCACTTCCCGAGGGCTCGATGAGCACCCGTGCAGGCAAGTTTGTCTCCGCTGACGACCTGATCACCGAGGTGACGAAGCGTGCATACGATGAAGTGACGGTAAGAAGGCCGGAACTTGATGATACTGCACGAAAGGCTATCGCAAAATCGGTCGCTCTCGCAGCGATCCGGTACGATATCGTGAAAGTGTCGCCTGAAAAAAGTACAGTATTTGACTGGAATGAGGCGCTGAACTTCGAGCGCCAGAGCGGGCCCTACATCCAGTACGCCCATGCCAGGGCCTGCAGCATCCTGAAGAAGGCGGGCACGTTTTCTGAGGAGTACGAACTGGAGACAGAGCAGGAGATCGCGCTCGCCAGACAGGTCGCAAAGTTCCCGGCAGTCATTGAAAAGGTCATCGCCGAACTCCGCCCCCACCTGCTCGCCACCTACGCCCGAGAACTTGCCGACACCTTCAACTCGTTCTACCATTTCGAGCCGGTGTTAAAAAGCGAGGGAAAGGTCAGAAACCGGCGGCTTACGCTCGTAAAAGCGGTGCAGAATACATTACAAGAGTCCCTCGAGACACTTGGGATCGATGCCATCCGAACCATGTGACGCCCTGAAAAAGCAGGGCTACCAGTTTTTTTCAAAAACGTCATCAGCTGCGCTCAAGCCCTGCATGTGGTGCAAGCGGGCGCTATCCGGCGGGGATATGTGCTACAAGCACCAGTTCTACGGAATCGCAAGCCACCGCTGCGTCCAGATGACTCCCACCCTGCGCTGCAACCAGCGCTGCCGCTTCTGCTGGCGCTCGTTTGAGCACGAAGTTGTAAAAGAAGAAGAATGCCCTCCCGAAATGATCCTGGCAGGCATGCACAAGCTCCAGAAAAAAGCACTGGCCGGATATAATTCCGTCCTTGATAATACCGTGACCGACGAACGGTGGCACGAGGCACTGGAGCCAAAGCATGTGGCGATCTCCCTCTCCGGTGAGCCCACGCTTTACAGCCAGCTCCCTGAGCTCATCGATCTCTTCACCAAACAAGGGTATACGACGTTTCTGGTGAGCAACGGCACAAATCCTGATATGCTCAAACACTGCCGCCCGTACCAGATGTACGTATCGCTTTCTGCACCCGATCGTGACACCTACCGTTCAGTCTGCCGCCCCCTTGGCGATTACTGGGAGGGGGTCAAAGAGAGCCTTTCACTGCTCGGCACGCGGCGATCGGCAGTGCGAATCACGCTTGTCGAGGGTTTAAACGACATCGCACCGGAAAAATACGCTGCACTGCTGCAGGACTCCGCATCGACGTTTGCTGAAGTGAAGGGATACATGTATCTGGGATACAGTAGATACCGTTTAAAAAGAGAGAATATGCCCGAGCATGACAAGGTGCGCGACTTTGCGGAAAAGATCGCCGCAGCATGTGATTACCGGGTGATCGATGAAAACCGGTTGAGCAGGGTGGTCTGCCTGGAGCGTGTGACATGAGGTTTGTCCCCGAGGACTGGAAGAGAAAGGCGCATGAGAATTTTGAGAGGGCATGGCATGAAGGGCCATCGGTGCTCACCCCGCCTGATCAGGCGGGACGGTACCCGCGACTCGGTTACAGGCGGGCGCAGGCACACCCGGTCTTTGCGACCATACACCGGCTGCGCGAGACCTACCTTGCGCTTGGTTTTGATGAGGTTGAGAACCCGGTTATTGTAGAGGAACAGGACATCTACCGGCAGTTCGGCCCCGAGGCGATGGCGGTGCTGGACCGGGTCTTTTATCTCGGGGGGCTCCCGCGCCCGAATGTCGGGATTTCAAAAAAGCAGCTTGATGAGATCAACGAGATCCTGCAGAGTCACACAAGCCCGCTCGCCCACGGTGATTCGGTCCCTGCCGGCACCCTGCGCCAGCACAACGCCTACCAGCGTATGACAAAGGAGAATGAGGAGCGCCTGCGTGAGACGCTGCATGCGTACAAGAAGTCCGAGATCGATGGGGACGAACTGACCATTGAGCTCGCGAAGGTGCTCGGAGTGGACGACGCGCTCGTCGTGCACATTCTCGATGCGGTCTTTCCGGAGTTCAAAGCGCTCACGCCTGAGTCGTCGCGCAGTACCCTGCGCAGCCACATGACAAGCGGGTGGTTCCTTTCGCTCGGTTCTCTCTGGGAGCGGACACCACTCCCCCTCAGTCTCTTCTCGGTTGACCGTTGTTTCCGGCGCGAGCAGGCGGAGGGCCCGACCCGGCTCATGACCTACCACTCCGCATCGTGCGTTGTTGCCGGCGAGGACATCACCAATGAAGAGGGAAAGGCAGTGAGCGAGGCACTCCTTTCCGCATTCGGGTATACCAATTTCAGGTTCCAGCCGGATGAGAAACGGTCAAAGTACTACATGCCGGACTCCCAAACCGAAGTCTATGCACGCCACCCGGTGCACGGCTGGGTGGAGGTTGCGACGTTTGGCATGTACTCCCCGTCAGCGCTCGCGGAGTATGGTATTGGCGTTCCGGTCATGAACCTCGGGCTCGGGGTAGAAAGGCTCGCGATGATCGCGTATAATGCAAACGATGTCAGGCAGCTCGCATACCCGCAGTTCTTCCCCCGCCCGGTGCCGGACACGAAGATCGCCCGCGCCGTCCATCTCCGCGAGGAACCGGTCTCACCGGAAGGAAAGATGCTTGCTGCTGCAATTGCCCGCACTGCCGCAGCGAATGCAACCGCCCAGGGGCCATGCTCGTTTGATGCATGGGAGGGCATGCTCGATGGTACGAAGGTGAAGGTTTGCGTCGAGGAGCCCGAGTCAAACGCAAAGCTCTGCGGCCCGGCGTGTGCCAACGGGATCTTTGTCCACGACGGCTCAATTTTGGGCGTGCCGGACACTGAGAAATGGAAGGCGGTGCGGACAGAAGGGGTGTATACCGGCATCACGTACCTTGACGCGGTTGCAGCACTCGCTGCTACCCGTATCGAAGCAGCGGCACGGTGTAAAAAATCCACACTGGTGCAGGTCAAGATGGCAAAACTCCCCAGCGACATCAACTTAAAGATCGGGGAGTACGCGATGCGGGCAGTCACCGATACCAAAAAGAAAGTGGATGTGCGGGGACCGGTCTTTCTTTCCGTGCGGTCAACTGTACAGGAATAATATACGTTACCTTTTTTTTTTGGTTCTGTAGAAATGCTTGAAAAAGCTATGACGCTCTTGGGGGCATCAGTCGTGCCTGTGGCAGGATTGATGGGAGAACCTTTTCCTGTGGAAAAGTTTGGACTTTTTACCTGCCCCCCCGCCGCTCGGGCAGCTCGAAAAATGTCTTTGAAACATTTTTCTTGAGTCCGCCCTGACATTTTTGTCACGGCAGAATTCCCCCCTATTGCGATAATCAGTCAGGACAGTTCTGCCAAAACATTCGCAACTCTCTTACTCAAATTTCTTCAAAATATGTAATAAAAATGAGGTTTTCTACAGAGCCCTTTTTTCACGCCCGCTCTTCCATGAAGATCCTCCGGTGAATAATGCGCCACGAGAGGATCAGCTGGACGATATCGGTCGCAGTCACGGTTTTACGGTTCTCAAACATTGCAATAGGGTGAATGCCGGTCTGCTGTTCAATGCTCTTCTCAAGTTTCCGGATTGTCTCGTAGTTCATCTCACCGTCAAAGGTAAGCGCACGCATCATGACGCAGTCTACCGGCAGGGTGGAAAACTCGATCAAAAAGTCATGATCATGAAATGAGAGCAGGGAGTGCAGGTCGATGTTGAGGTCAATATCATCGATCGCCCGCTTCATCTGGTTCTGCAGGAGGGAGATCTGGTAGATGTTCCGCAAGGCACCGTTCTCTTTACCGTATTTTGAGTACCCGATCCTGATGACCGCATCTGCATTGCAGCGCTGCGGGGCGATGAACGCTGTATAGTCCCGTTCGCGCCGCGCAATCTCCTCCTCCACCTGGTCAGATGAGTATCCCCGCCGCCTGATATCCCGGCACCGCTTCCAGTCATACTTCACGTCATTTTCCGGGTCGACAAAGACAGAGAAGTCCATCAGATCCCGGAGACCTGGCGTGAAGAGGGTATGAAGCCCCTCAAGGATAAGGATCTTTTGCGGGACGAACGGAACGGGTGTATCGAACCGCCCGGTGCTGTGGTTGTAGACTGGTTTTGTGATTGCCTCCCCTGCCTTCAACCGGGTAATATCGGACTCCAGCTGAGAAATATTATTGGCATCGGGATCGAGCGGTGTGATATCGAGTCGCTTCCGCTCTTCGCGACCATATTTGTGGTAATCATCAAGGGTAATTGTCGCAACAAGCTCCGGGCCGAAGATCTGCCGGATTGCGTTGGTAAAGGTGGTCTTCCCGGAACCGCTGTCACCGGCAACCCCGATGGTGAAGATGATCGGCGAATGAGTAATGATCTCCTTGAAATTCGGTCGCTGGTGCATGCCGGATGTACAAAGATGCGACGGTTTCCTATTAAGAATCTGTGAAGGTGCACCGGCTCCGTCCATCTCCTCATTCCACCAGCCTCGTAGTGTCCGGAAGTCATGGATGTTAGAAATAGATAACATTAATATGCCGGGATGTTAGAAATAGATAACAAAAGGAAGTGACTGAAACGAAACAGAGGAATCTCTTCCGTATCATAGCCGGGACACTGATGCTCATCAGCGGTCTTGTTTCGGTTGTCCTGACGTCTGGCGAGGCAGTCATTGGTCCCATTTTTCTTACTGCAGGACTTGCCTTTCTGATTACCGGTATTATCCGGCACAGGAACTATGGCGATGATCCGGAATCCGATGAACGGTCGAAAAAGATCGGAGCCTATGGCCTGTCATATGCCTGGCTTACCGGACTGTTCTTCATGTTTGGGCTGTTCTGGCTGGAGTATCTGGGCATACTCAGGATGGGAACGCAGCTTGCGCTCGCCCTTTCGATTGTCGTATTCGCTCTGTCTGCCCTGATATACCAGATGTATCTCTTCAGGAGAGGGGATGTAGACTGACATTCATGGAGCTGTGGGGTGCGCAGTGCAGACCAGGATAAAAGAATACCGGACCCGCGTCTCTCTGACCCAGGAGGATCTCGCTAAAAAAGTCGGTGTACGACGGGAGACCATCGTGTTCCTGGAGCAGGGGAAGTACAATCCATCCCTCAAACTCGCTCACGATGTCACACAAGCACTGCATGCAAAGATTGACGACCTGTTCATCTTTGAGGGTGATGAACCGGAACCTGAAACCAGGGTTGTGCTCGTTGATTAACCGGTGCAGGGTTACGGGGCAACCTTCTCCGGTCGGGCCGGAGAGCCGGTTGATTCACGTTGCCCGGGGGCCGTACACAATCCGCCAAGAATGAGAACCGTTGCTTCTTTGTCCAGCGGCTGGTTGTCATTCCCGCACTTGGGGGAGTATATGCAGGAGGGGCAGCCTTTTTCGCACGGGCAGTCCCGGACGAGTTCATGAGAGGTGGTGAACAATTGGAAAAGGAGCCCGAATGCCTTCTCCGCAAGCCCAATCCCGCCTTCGCAGGCATCATAGACAAAGACGGCTGGTTCACCGGCATCGCCAAACCGGGGTGAAGACAGCCCCCCGATATCCCAGCGGTCACACATGACATGCAGCGGCATGAGCGCGATGATCGCGTGCTCCGCACCGTGCAATCCCCCGGCGAAGTCAAGCCCCGCACTGGTGCATTTCTCTTCAGCATCCGCGGGAGGCACAAACCAGAACGCCTTTGTCCGGAAGGTGAGCGGCGGGAGCGAGAGCGGTTCAAGCCCGATGATCGTATCACGGCGTTTGATCGTGTAACCGGTGTACTGCTCGGTCACCTCCACGTCACCAAATGCACATTTCACGCTGCTGATGGTTGTTGTGTCCAGTGTTTCGATGATGGCAAGGTTCACTTCTTTTAACGGCTGCGTATAGTAGTCCACATCGGTCTCCGCAACCCTGATTGTGTGGGTCTCAAGGTCCATGTCCCTGACAATATAACTCTCACCCTGGTGGAGCATGATCGCCCCCTTGTGCGCTTCGCGGAATGCCTGCGCCCTGTCCATCGTTTCAAGCAGCCTGCCATTGCACATGACCCGGAAGGTCTCAGCCGCTATGCCATCAAGCCTCACGGCATCTGCAGCCCTGCCCCGCCCGGCATACACCCACCCGCGTGCCGTCTGCCTGATCAGTCCCCCTGAAGCAAGTTCCCTGCGCAGGGAGTCGTACAACTGCCCGAAGAATGGCTGGTCTGTCTCATCCCGCAGGGGCAGCTCCGCTGCGGCACAGAGCATATGCCCGGAGACGATGTACGGGTTTGCAGTATCCACAATTGCATGCTCGTGCGGACGCGAAAAGAACTGGCCGGGGTGGTGCATGAAGTACTGGTCGAGCGGGTCTGCCTGTGCAACGAGGATGGCAAGCGATGTGTCCCCTTTCCTCCCCGCCCGTCCTGCCTGCTGCCGGGCCGATACCATGGTACCGGGGTAACCGGAGATAATCACCGCATCAAGCGACCCGATATCAAGACCGAGCTCAAGCGCATTGGTCGAGACAACCCCTTTTAACTCCCCCGTCTTCAGGTGCCGCTCAATCATCCGCCGTTCCTCGGGAAGATAGCCGGCGCGGTACGCGGTGATTGCTGTAGCAAGACGGGGAGAAGAGCGCCGGGCATCCTCCCGAGCCCACACCGTGACAAGTTCTGCCATCTTCCGTGAACCGGTGAAGCAGAGCGTCTGAAGGTCTCCTTGTATGCAGGAAAGCAGGAGGTCTTTTGTTTCCTGGTGGGTGGAGCGCTCCCCGATGCCATCAAAAAACGGGTTAAAGAGGACGAAGTGCTTCCTGCCATGCGGCGAACCGTCCTCATCCACGAGTTCACATTGCCGCCCGGTAAGCCGGTATGCAAACTCAAGCGGGTTTGCGAGCGTTGCCGTAGAGAGGATGAACTGCGGGTCTGACCCGTAGTGACGGCAGAGCCGCACCAGCCTCCGAATAAGGAGTGCGATATGGGACCCGAAGACTCCACGGTACCGGTGCGCCTCATCAATGACCACGAATTGAAGCTCCGAGAGAACGTCACCCCACTTCGCGTGCCACGGGAGCACATGGTGGAGCTCGTACGGGTTGGAAATGATGATCCGTGAGTTTTTCCGGATCATCCCCCGCTTCGACTGGGGCGTGTCACCATCATAGATCGCCGGTTTTACGGGTATGCCGGTGAACTGCGCCATCTGCTGCAGGGTGACAAGCTGGTCATTTGCGAGTGCCTTTGTCGGGTAGAGATAGAGAGCCCGCGCTGGTGCGTCCGCTGCCAGCTGCCCAAAGACCGGTATGTTGAACGCGAGCGTCTTGCCGCTGGCGGTCGGCGTGGTGATAATGACATGGTGACCGGCACGGATGAGATTGATTGCAGCGCACTGGTGGGAATAGAGCTGTATTCCGTTCTTGTCAAGGTATGCGGTAATCGCTTCAGGAAGAGGCGTATCCAGCGTACCGTACCGGGGACGTTCCGGTTCCGTTGTTTCGACATGCACGACCCGCTTCCGGTAGTCCGGGTTCTTGTGTAAAAAACCGACAACATCAGCTACAGCCATACGACTCCTCAAGCAGCCGGAAGAAGAGCAGGGCAAGCGATATGACGTCCTGCCTGTTGTGTTGTATGATCGGGACAAGCGGCCCGCAGTTCCCGGTCTGCAGGTACGCCTCGTAGAATTCAGGCACCATCTGCCCGGGGATATCGTCCCTGCGGCGGATGCCGAAGATCTCCTGTTCGAGTGCCGTGAGGCGCAGGGAGGGGAGCCGGCCCCGCCACCTGCGGCGGGAAAAGTAAAGCACGTCAAAGTGCGGGATATGGCGGAGGGTTCCCATACCATAGTACGCGAGCCGATCCCTGAGGTACGGGAGATCAAATGACGTGCCATTGAAGGTGACGAGCGCTGACCGGTCACCTGCCAGGTGCCCGAGCGTCGCGACCAGCGCCGCCTGCTCCTCCCCAATATCGCGCAGCAGGTACTGGTGGACAGCAAGGCGCCCGTTTTCGATCACGCCGGCACCAAAGAGAATGATGGGGTGGGAAAAAAGCCCCAGCGTCTCGATATCCAAATATACATAATCCTCCGGTTCATGAAACCCTGCTGCGCCAAGCACGAACGGGTGGGACTTTGCATGCCGGCAGCCGATGAGGTCCATGATATCGGCCGAGTTACCGGTTGATAAGCAGTCAATCACCCGGTGTGCATGGAGCCTGAACTTCGGGTGCTTTACGAGATCCAGCAGGGTCTGGTATCCTCTCGCTTTCAACCGGCGCTGTGTCGTTTCCCCGATGCCCCGCACCAGGGTGAGATCGGCAAGGATCTCGCACCTCAGCCGGTCGACATCAACCGCTGTCTGCGTGAGCCGGTGGGAACTGCGCAGCGAGAAGCAGACACCCCCCTCGTTTGTCACTTCATCACCGGAGAACACGGCAGGAAATGGCATGCCCTGGTACTGTTCCACCAGCCGTTCCAGCTGCCCCCGCGCCCGGTCATACTCGGATGAATAAACATAGCTGTTCGAAAAACTTGTCCTGAAAATATTCCCATCACGAATGACCTCATATTCCCGCATCGCCTCTATGCGCTGCTGCCAGAGGGCGCCGATCCGGGCAGGGGTCTGTACGGCTGCCATCGTCAGGATAACATCCCGAACAGGGGGTTTAAACTCCCGCTGCGTGGCGTGAAAGTGAAGCAATACTAATGCTCTCACCATGCCAACATGAACAACGAGCTGCTGCGGGCCGGCCCTGCGGGGACCGGACCTTCACACCATGGTGATCAGGATGGATGTCAGGGGTTTTCTTATCGATCTCGATGGCGTTCTTTACATCGGTGACCAGGCAATTGACGGCGCGCAGGAAGCGATCGGGCTGCTCAGGGAAAAAAACTACCGGCTCAGGTTTGTTTCAAACACAACGCGAACATGCAGGAAAACGATCGCTGAACGGCTGGCACGGCTCGGGTTTGATATACCGGAATCCTCAATTTTCACCCCGCCGCTTGCCGCCATCGCACGCATGAACGCCGCGGGAAAGCACCGGTGCATGCTCCTTACTACCGGCGATGTTTTTAAGGATTTCGAGCAGTGGTGTGACAGGAGCATAGAAGATGGAAAAATCGATTATGTTGTTGTCGGTGATGCCGGGAATATGATGACCTATGAAACCCTGAATGCGGCATTCAGGGCAGTGAGCAACGGAGCGGAGATCATCGCGCTCGAAAAGGACAGGTACTGGATGGCCCCCGACGGGCTCATGCTCTCCGCCGGCCCGTTTGTCGCGGCGCTTGAATTTGCGACCGGAAAAACCGCAACTGTCATGGGCAAACCTTCAAAGGCGTTTTTTGAAATGGCGCTCCGGGACATGGATCTGCGTCCTGAAGAGACCGCAATGATCGGTGATGATATCATCACCGACATAGCCGGTGCACGCAAAGCGGGGATGAAAGCGGTCCTTGTTAAAACCGGAAAATACCGGGAAGAGGTCGTGAGGGGCGCCCCTGTCCAGCCGACAAAAATCATCGATTCGATCGCATCCATCAGCACGGTTCTCGTACAGCCATGACAGCCCCCATAACAACCAAAAAACCTGCCGGGGTCATCCTGCTCCTGCTCATCATCGCCGTGGCTGGTACGGCCGGCTGTACTGCGGGCGGGCTTTTTTCCCACACGGGCATCCTGTACCCCCGCATCGTGCCCAATACCAGTGCTCCTGCAGTACACAACCCGTCCTATTCATTCCCGTTTGAAGATGGTACCGTCAACGTTTCGATTCCTGTGAATAATTCGGTATATGCCGGTGCACAAGCAGCAGACAAGGACGTGATCATCTACGGGAATGTTTCAGAGGCAACCTGGACGGCGGAAAGTTACATGGCAATGGTTAACGACCCCAGCCAGGAAGAATTCTATACAAGTCTCCTTTCACAATTCAGAACGCTACGGGCCACCAGGTCGCTTGATGATAACGAATATCCTGAATTGATCACGGTATTTGTCCAGTCGCTGCACTATGAGACGGTTGCGGAAAATCCCCCGAAATTCCCCATCGAAACCTTTGTCGAGGGGTCGGGTGACTGCGATGATAAGAGCCTGCTCCTTGCAGGATTGCTTTCCCGCGAAGGGTACCGTGTCGCCCTTTTTTCCTTTACACCGGAATCCCACATGGCAGTGGGAATCAGCTCGCCGGCTGCAGCATTCAAAAACAGCAGCTATGCATATATTGAGACAACAAACCTTTCGTTCATATGCATCGTGCCGGCACACCTTGGTGAAGGTATCGCGATCTCATCTGATCCCCTTGTCATACCAATCGGCAACGGGACACGGCCCTATACGGCATGCGACCAGACCTTTGCCATCAACACTGCATATATCACATCAGTAACCAGCACCGCATCGATGGTGCCGGCACTTGAGGACCTCGATCGCGGGCTTAAGGAAAAGCACAGCAGGATCGATGCGATGACCAGAGATCTCCAGATATTGAGCCAGCGTGGCACTATCAGGGAGTATAATGCACAGGTTTTATCATACAACAGTCTCGTTGCAGAGTACAACACGCAGCGTGACCAGTACACCACAAGCGTAGCGAAGTACAGGTCATATGCCAGCATTCATGACTACATCCTCAATCACGGGTATGACAGAAAAGG
The DNA here is from genome assembly GCA_026394605.1 of Methanoregula sp. Lineage (GTDB taxonomy): Archaea > Halobacteriota > Methanomicrobia > Methanomicrobiales > Methanospirillaceae > MVRE01. The sequence goes on along the minus strand of JAPKXY010000040.1, from coordinate 52,701 downwards.
CACCTATACGTGGGTGGTGCAGCACCCGCTGCCATAACCTGTCACTCAAGCATACGGAGTGAAGGGGCTTTTTCTGCGCGATTGTGCCCTGTATCGCGCGGTGATGCCTGCACCCGTTCAAGCGCCTTTTTGCAGTAGTCGCGCGAGATGTCAATGCCGATGAAGCGGCGGTCGTTGTCCCATGCGACCCGGGTTGTGGTGCCGGCGCCGTTGAACGGGTCGAGTATGATATCGTTTTTGTAGGAGAAGAGCTTCATGAGCCTGCGCGGGAGTTCTTCAGGAAACATCGCAGGGTGGTTGTAGCCCTTCATCCGGATCTCAGGAGGGAAACTCCACCTGCCGATCACCCATTCCTTGAACTCGGTACCGGTGATATCGATATCCTCCCTCCTTCCTGCCTTCTTGTGGGTTTCCTTGTCAAAAACCTCGATGAACTCCCACGTGTATTTGATGTAGGGCATCGACGGGGATTTCCAGCTCCCCCACGCCGTATACTTCGCGTTGTAGTTATTCTTCTCCCAGACAAATTCAGCTTTCCAGAGAAACCCGATCGTTGTGAGCTGGTCGGAGATGATGTGGTGGGTCGGGATATAATCGGAAAAAAGCGGCTGGACATTGACCGCGATCCGGCCTGCGGGTTTCAGCACCCGGTAGCACTCCTCCCACACGCCACGCAGGAGCCGGAAATATTCATTCCATTCATGGGTATCATCATAGGCGTCCTGTGCATATGCATGCCCGAAATTGTACGGGGGTGATGTGATGACCAGGTCAACAGACGCTGAGGGAATCGTTACGAGCGCCTGCCGGGCATCGCCGCAGATGATGGTGTTGATGAACGGCAGGATCGAAGGCGGTTCTTCTGAAACAATGGTGTGTTTTATCGCCCTGGTACCCTTGCGCACCTGTGCCTTGCCTGCCTTGTTGTGCACTTTTTCAGGTCTCATGCAGCCGTACCTACCTGTCATATCTGCATCTGATGAGTTAATACTGACACGCCACGGATTGCCTGTGTGAAAACGTTTAATCCTGACATCGACATACATTCTTCGATTATTTTATGCTGCATATCGAAGATCTCCATGTAAAAGTCGGTGAAAAAGAGGTGCTTCACGACATCAACCTCCATATCAACGAGGGGGAGACCCATGTGCTCCTCGGCCCCAACGGGTCCGGCAAGACGACGCTTCTCATGACCATCATGGGTTTTTCCAACTATACCATAACAGACGGAAAAATCCTTTTCAAAGGGGAGGACGTGACAAGGATGCACGCGCATGAGCGTGCAAAACGGGGGATCGGCATGCTCTTCCAGCGCCCGCCCACGATCTCCGGGCTCAAGCTGGGCAAGCTCCTCACCGCGATCTCGCGGAAAAAAAACGAAGATATCAGGGCGCTCGCCCAATCGGTTCACATGGATACATTTTTGGAGCGCGACATCAACAAGGGCTTCTCCGGCGGGGAGATCAAGCGCAGCGAAGTGCTCCAGCTGATGATCCAGAACCCGGACTTCATCATGCTTGACGAGCCTGAGAGCGGGGTTGACCTTGAGAACATCTCACTCATGGGCGCCGCAATCGGCTCGCTTCTGGAAAAGGACAAGCACGTCATCAACCGCGAAAAGAGCGGCCTCGTCATCACCCACACCGGTTATATCCTCGATTACCTCGAAACCGACCGGGGGCACGTGATGTGTGACGGGCAGATCAAATGCCACGGCAATCCCCGCGAGATTTTAAAAGACATCAAGCAGCACGGGTACAAGGAGTGCCTCGAATGCCGTCACGAGTAGCCCAGCCTGAACTTTCAAAAGCTGACCAGGAGCGCCTCGCCCAGTCAGGGATCGACCTCACGATGGAGAACCGGTGCGGCAGCTACCTCCAGATGGACCAGGATATTGTCCATGCGGAATGTGCACAGGAAGGCATCGAAGTCCTTTCCTACAAAAAAGCCATGGAGAAGTATGACTGGCTCAAAGACTATGCCTGGAAGGTCGTCTCGCCGGAAAAGGACGATGTCACGAAATACGTTGCCGCACAGAAGGAGCCAAAAGGATACGTGATCATCGCACACAAAGGCTCAAGCAACATCCTCCCGATCCAGGCGTGCCTCTACCTCGGGCGGGGGCAGATCCAGCATGTCCACAACATCATCATCGCCGAGGAGGGCGCCGAGCTCCACATCATCTCCGGCTGCACGAGCGGGGCGCACGTGGGCAAAGGAGGGGCACACTATGGTATCTCGGAATTTTATGTCAAAAATGACGCAAAGATCAGCTTCACGATGATCCATAACTGGACCGAAGATATCGAGGTCTATCCCCGGAGCGCCTCCCTGATCGGGGAGAACGGGGTCTTCCTCTCCAATTATGTCTGCATGCAGCCGGTTAAAAAGGTCCAGATGTACCCGACAGCGACGCTTGCAGGCGAAAACTCGGTCGCCCGGTTCTCCAGTATCGTGATCGCGTCAGCCACATCATACATGGACCTCGGGTCACGCGCAATTCTTGAGGGGAAAGGTGCAAGCGCCGAACTCATAACCCGTGCGATTACCAAAGGCGGCACCATCATCTCCCGCGGACATATCCAGGGCAAGACTGCCGGTACACGGGGACACCTTGAATGCAAGGGATTGATCCTTAAGGATGGCATGATCTACGCGATCCCGGAAATCGAGGGTAATGTCGTTGGTACCGAGCTCTCGCATGAAGCGGCGGTCGGCAAGCTCGCACGGGACGAGATTGAATACCTGATGTCCCGGGGGCTTGACGAGGACGAGGCAACCGCAACGATCATCCGTGGTTTCCTCGATGTGAAGATCACCGGGCTTCCCGAGGCGCTGCAGAAGCAGATCGATGCCATCATCGATGTTGCGGAGAAATCCGGGTTCTGAACCAAACCTGACCGGCAATGTCGTTGTACCCACGAGCCGATGAGCGCCGCAGGATGGTGGAGCGCCAGATCGAAGCCCGCGGTATCCGCGATCCCCGCGTGCTCGCAGCGATGCGGGATGTCCCCCGTCACCTCTTTATTCCGCCCCCCTACGACCGCTCGGCCTACGATGACTGCCCGCTCCCGATTGGCAACGGGCAGACCATTTCCCAACCGTACATTGTCGCACTGATGACGGAACTTATCCACCCTTCGCCTCATGACAACGTCCTTGAGATTGGTGCAGGGAGCGGATACCAGGCGATGATCCTTGCGATGCTTTCAAAAAAGGTGACCACGGTCGAACGTATTCCGGCGGTCGCCGATCTTGCACGGGGAAATCTTGCCGCCCTCCATGGCGATAACGTTGAGATTGTTATAGGAGACGGGACATGCGGCTGGCAAAAAAATGCCCCGTATGACGGGATTATTATCACCGCAGCGACACCCCGGGTCCCCTCACCGCTCATCGGGCAGATGGCAGAAGGAGGGCGGCTGGTGGCTCCGGTTGGCGGGCGCGAGGTCCAGGAATTAATCGCGCTGGAAAAGCGGGGGGGCACAGTAACACAAAAGCTTCATGGCGGAGTCCGCTTTGTCCCGCTCATCGGGGAATATGGGTGGGGGACGTAAGCGATCATGCGGTTTTTTGACCTGACCAGGATCATTGAGCCGGGCATGGCGGTGTATCCCGGAGATCCGCACCCTGCGTTTGTCAGCCAGTCCGATGGTGATGTCCGGATCACCGGCCTGCACTTCTGTACCCATACCGGCACCCATATCGATGCTCCCAGCCATTACCTGGAGAGTGGTGCCACCATCGACCGGATTCCTCACGGGCACGGCATCGGGGACTGTACCGTTCTGGATTGTACTTCGTTTCACGGGGAATTGGCGCTCCATCATTTCGAGGGGCAGGTTGACGGTGTGCAGCGCCTCCTGATCAAGACTGCACCAGTTGGTATATCAGGGTTTGACCCCAAATATACCTCTCTTGCCCCCGATGCAGCGCGCTATCTCATCGCGGCAGGGGTACGATGCATCGGCACCGACTCGCCGTCGATCGAAAAATACCAGGGGGATGGTACGGTCCACAGGATTCTTTTGTCCGCCGGCCTGCTCATCATCGAATGGCTTGACCTTTCATCCGTGCCCGCGGGGAACTACAGGATGATCGCGCTGCCGCTGCGTCTCGGGGGGCTCGATGGTTCCCCGGCACGCGTTGTGCTCTGGGTGCCATGACGGGAGAATAGTATGGATATTGTCACTGATGCGGTCAACAGGTTGCAGGAGACCCTCAGGCACAGCGGGTGTGAGGATGGCCCGGTGGTATTGCGGGTCGACCCCGATGAAGTATATTGCCAGTATGAAAAAGGTGCATGCATGGAGGCGTGTTTTGGTGGAAGGTCGGCAGAATTCATTACTTCTGACCCGGTCCGGGCGACCACAAAAGTCGGGTTCATGTTCGGTGCACCCCTTGATTCACCAGCGGCCCGCGGGGCTGCATGCGCGATTATGAATGTGGTAACGGCATTTTTGTGCATGAGCCGACACATCCGCGCCTGCCCCGCTGCCTCTCATCCACAGTGCCGGCAGGACTTAAAAAAGCGGATCGGTTCTGGTGAGGTGTTCTGCCTGGGCACTATGCTGGCACTTGAACGGGAACTGGGGCGACGTTTCATTTCCGACCCGGCATGCGCCGGACTCATCCTGATCAACGGGGAGGGGGTGATTGCACCCGGAGCAGGTGACATCGTGGAAACATTCAAGGACGAAAAAATCGTCCTTCTCATCGGACCTTCCACGGCCGGGATCGCAAACCTCGAAACGATCGAACGGTTCTGCCCGTACGGCACATAAATAGCCGGATAGCAGGGATAAAACTATCTCGGCGCTTTACCAGTATATTGTATGCTCTTTGGATCCTCTGGCATACGGCGACGGTTTGATCAGGAGCTCATCGACCTTGCACTCAGGGCAGGATCCGCACTCGCAGCCTCGTCTTCTGATGTCATCGTAGGCATGGATACACGCACCACAAGCCCGCTGCTTGCCCACCTTCTCATCTCAGGTATCCTTGGTTCAGGGGGCACGGCGTATTCCTGCGGGATTGCCCCGACTCCTACGATTGCGTATGCAGCGCGAAATGCGAGGGCGGCGTGCATGATCACGGCGTCCCACAACCCTGAGGAATACAATGGACTGAAGCTCTTCAATTCAGACGGGTCGTCATTTACCCGGCGCCAGCAGGCAGAGATGGAGGGCCTGCTCAAAAGCGGTCACTGGACTGACTGGAAGGTACGGGGGTCCCTCAAACCCTACGATGCAATCTCCCTCCATAGGTCGGCAATCATTCAAAAGGTAAACATCAGCCGGGAAATGTCAGCGGTTGTTGACTGCGGCAACGGCGCGGGGTGTATGCTGACACCCCACCTTCTTCTGGCACTTGGCATCAGCCCGTTCAGCATCAACTGCGACCCGTCCGGCCAATTTTTTCGCCCGTCTGAACCACTGGAAAAAAACCTTCCCTATATCAGCGGGGTGGTGCGATCGACCGGGGCACAGTGTGCCGTTGCCCATGACGGGGATGCTGACCGGATGATGGCATGGGATGGAAAAGGGAACTATATTTCCGGTGACCACATGCTCATGCTCTTTGCACAGTATCTTGATGCACGGCGGGTAGTCACTACGAGCGATGCCTCGATGATTATCGAGGAGGTTGCGGAGGTCCGCCGCACGCCGGTTGGTGATGCCTATGTATCCGAAGAACTCCTTTCATGGGGTGATTTCGGCGGCGAGCCTTCGGGTGCATGGATCTTTCCCCGCGTCTCCTATTGTCCCGACGGGCCTTTTGCCGCAGCCCTGTTTTGCGAGATTGCGTCGGAATGGGATGTGGAAGAAGAGATTAACAACATGCCTTCGTACCCGATCGTGCGGGAATCCTTTGCATGCGAATCAGCGCGTGAGATCTTGAGCGCCCTTGGTGCAGAGAACCCGACCGATGGCATTCGCATCGAAGAAGAAAACGGGTGGTGCCTGGTCCGTGCGAGCGGCACCGAGCCAAAAATCCGGCTTACCGCAGAAGGAAAAACCCGGACCGATGCAAAAAAGATGCGTAATAAGGGGCGCTTTTTGATTTCTCAGGGAAAAACTGCTTAAAGGTTGCAGACGAAAAGCTAATTTCATGGAATGTGTCGTGCTCGCGGCGGGCGAGGGTAAACGGATGCGTCCGCTCACGGCGAAGCGTCCGAAAGTAATGCTGCCCCTTGCCAACCGCCCGATGATGGAGCACCTCATTATTGCTGCCCGGGACGCAGGACTCACCGGGTTTGTCTTTGTTGTCGGCTACGGCGAGCGCGAGGTCCGCAACTATTTTGGCGACGGGTCCCGCTGGGGTATCAGGGTCAGGTATGCCCCGCAGCGGCACCAGCGCGGTACGGCAGATGCACTCAACGCCGCACGCGGCTATGTCAAAGAAAAATTTCTGCTCATAAACGGGGATATGCTGCTGCAGAGCGCCGATATCAGGGCACTCTGCGAACATGAAGCCCCCTGCATGGGCACCAGCACGACCGATCATGCAAAAGACTATGGGGTCGTTTCGGTGGAGAGGGGGCAGGTAACTGCGCTGGAAGAAAAATCTCCCCACCCGAAAAGCACCACCATAAATGCCGGGGCATATATCCTTGAACCTGACATCTTTGAACGCATCGATGCCGTCGTCACATCGTCGCGGGGGGAACTCGAATTAACCGACGCCCTTGGGGGATATATCAGAAATAAAAAACTACGAGCCTGTGCTGTCACATCATGGATGGATGTCGGGTACCCGTGGGATATGCTGGATGCAAATGCGATGCTGATGGCATCTGTTGAATCAAAAAATGAGGGATTGGCCGAGAAGGAGGTCTTTTGTTCAGGCCCGGTTGGTATCGGCAAAGGGACGGTGGTAAAGTCAGGGACGTATATCGAGGGGCCGTGCATTATTGGCAGCAATTGCCGGATCGGGCCGCATGCCTACATCCGCGGTGCGACGGCAATCGGCGATAACTGCCATATCGGGCACTGTACAGAAGTGAAAAATTCGATTATCATGCCCGGCACAAAAATTCCCCATTTCAACTATGTCGGGGACAGCATTGTCGGGAGCGGATGCAACTTTGGCGCAGGAACAAAGATTGCCAACCTTCGCCATGATCAGGCAACCATAAGGATTGCCGGCAAAGACAGCAGGAGAAAAAAGTTCGGCGCCATTGTAGGAGATGGTGTCCAGTTCGGCATCAACTGCTCTGTCAATGTCGGAGCAGTCATTGGAAGTGGTGCAAAATTTGCCCCGAACAGTTATATTGAGGGGCAAATTGGGGAAAATTCAGTTATCCGGTAGGTGGAACGATGCAGGCAGTTATTCTTGCAGCAGGCGAGGGAAAGCGGGTACGGCCGCTCACGCGGAGCAGACCAAAGGCATTGATCCCGGTTGCAAACCGGCCAATCATTGAATATGTGATCGATGCAGTCGTAAAAAACGGGATACGGGATATTATTGTTGTTGTCGGTTACCGGAAAGAGCAGGTGATCCGGTACCTTAACGGGCTCGAAACCCCGGTCGAAGTTGCTGTTCAGGACAAACAGCTCGGCACCGCCCACGCCCTGAAATGTGCAGAATCCAAAATAAAAGGGGATTTTCTCCTCCTCCCGGGAGACAATTACATTGATGCAGGGTCGGTTGCAAAAATCAAGGACACGCGTAATGCAATGCTTGTCAAGGAGCACCCCAGCCCTTCGAACTTCGGCGTCGTGCTGATGAAAGATAGACACGTCACACAGATCATCGAAAAACCGGCCCGGTCCCCCAGCTTTATGGTCAGCACCGGCATTTTTTCCCTGACACCTTCCTTTTTTCCGTACATCGGGGACAACAATATAACGGACGCTGTCTCCTGCATGCTTGATGACGGCGGAAAGATTCTCGGTATTGTCGCCGATGACTGGCAGGATGCGATCTACCCGTGGGACCTGCTCAAAATGAATGCCCGGCTCCTGGCAAATATCACCCCCACACATCACGGCACCTCAAGCAGGAACACGATAATTATGGGCAACGTTCAGATTGGGAAAGGCACCACGATTGGCCCGAATACGGTGATCTCCGGACCTGTAATCATAGGCAATGACTGCGAGATAGGCCCCAACTGCTGCATCATGCCGGATACCAGTATCGGTGCCCGGGGTAAGGTGGAACCACTATGCTACCTTGGCAATGCGCTCATCATGGACGATTGCTCTATCGGATCGCACTCCCGTATCCTTGATGCAGTGATTGGTGAAGGGTGCATGCTTTCCGATCACACGGCCACCTGTACGAGCGCTTCGCTCATGGAGATTGAGGGTGCTGTCATAAAGCCGGAGTTCGGGGCGATCCTTGGAGATGAGGTGCAGGCAGGTGCCTTTACCACATTCAAAAACTGCATCGTCGGAAATAATGTAACGGTTGAGGACGGCAACCGGGTAATTTCCTCCTCCGTTCCCGATGATTCACTGGTGATCTAAGGTGTGCGGCATTGTCGGCTATATCGGCCGGAGAGCAGCCGCACCCATCATCATCAAAGGGCTTGAAAAACTCGAATACCGCGGGTACGATTCATTCGGTGTTGCCACGTTGGGCCGCGGGATCGAGATCTTCAAACATCAGGGCCGGATCGCTAAGAACGCACACTCGGCAGTCCGGCTTAACGGCACGATCGGTATCGGGCATACCCGCTGGGCGACACACGGTGTTCCGAATAACGCAAACGCCCACCCTCACACTGACTGTAAAAACCGCATTGCCATTGTCCACAACGGCATCATCGAGAACTATGCGAAGCTGAAGCGGGAGCTTAGTGCACGGGGGCACAGGTTCCTTTCGGAGACCGATACTGAAGTTGTTGCCCATCTCATCGAAGAAAAATATACCGGCAACCTGTTTTCCGCCGTGCAGGAAACTGTGCCGCAGCTGCAGGGCTCTTTTGCGCTGCTGGTGATATCTGCAGAAGAGCAACGGATTATTGCAGCCCGGAATGCAAGCCCGCTTGTCATCGGTATCGGAGACAGGGAATTTTTTGCCGCTTCTGACATGACCCCCATTCTCGAGTATACCGAACGTGCCATCTTTCTTGAGGACGGCGACATTGCGGATCTCACGTGTGAAGCGGTCGAGATTTTCCATGGGACCAAAACCGTGACCCGTCCGGTTGAACTGATCGACTGGTCGGTTGAAGACACAAAAAAAGGCGGGTTTTCCCATTATATGCTAAAAGAGATCTACGAACAACCACAGGCATTTTACAACTCGCTCCGTGCCCTCGACCCTGAGACGCTTCCCGCTATTGCAGCAAAACCATCGTCAGTTACGATTGTTGCCTGCGGGTCATCCTACCATGCCGGTCTCATTTTCAAATACCTCCTTGAAGAGACCTGTGGTATCCCCGCACGCCTTGAATTTGCCTCCGAGTTTAAGTACTTCCCCCCGCCGGTCAGCGGTCTTGTGATCTGCATCACGCAATCCGGAGAGACAGCAGATACCCTGACAGCACTCAAACAGGCAAAAGCCCGGAACTGCCCGACCCTTGCCATCACAAACGTTCTGGGCAGTTCCATAAGCCGGGTCGCAGACGCCACGATCTTCATGCGTGCAGGGCCGGAGATCAGCGTGGCGGCAACAAAGTCATTTATCGCCCAACTTGCGGTATCGATGCAGATTATCAACATTTTCGCAGGAGAACACGATACTAAAATGTTGCTCCACGCACACCGGGCGATCGAAGAGATTTTATTAAAGGACCTGTCGGATGCCGTGTCGGTCTGCAAAAAGGCACAGAGTATCTTTTATGTCGGCCGTGGTCCCTTCTACCCGGTCTGCCTTGAAGGTGCACTGAAAATGAAGGAGATATCCTATATCCATGCCGAAGGGTATGCAGCCGGGGAATTAAAGCACGGCCCGTTTGCTCTCCTCTCGAAAGACACCCCCGTGATCGCAATCTGTATGCCGGACAGTACCTACGAAGTGATGATCTCCAACATCAAGGAGATCAAGGCACGGAGCGCACCGGTCATCGCGCTCGGTATGGAGGGGGACAGCGACCTTGCAGATGTTGCCGATATCTTCATCACCCTTCCAGACACCCACCGGTTTGTGCAGATCCTTACGAGCCTTGTTGTCCTCCAGTTGCTGGCATACCATACTGCGGTGGTGCTGGACAGGGATGTGGACAAACCCAGGAACCTTGCAAAGAGCGTGACGGTTGAATGATTGAATACGGGATTAACAGAATCGGTGCCGGAGCACAGGTCTTTGAACCGGTGACGCTGGGGTTTCCATCGCGTGAAAACCTCAACAAAACCGGATTTTCCGGCGTTACTATCGGGGACCGTGCCATCATCAGATCCGGCACGATCATCTACTGCGATGTTTCCATCGGCAATGACTTTTCCTGCGGACATAACGTGCTGATCCGTGAAAAGACACGGGTTGGCGACCGTGTTTCTGTCGGGACGGCATCCATCATTGAGGGCGAGACCACCATCGGCGACGATGTCAACCTCCAGAGCCTGGTCTACATCCCGACAGACACCACCATTGGGAACCGGGTGTTTATCGGGCCCAACACCATTCTCACCAACGACCGGTATCCCCCCAAAAGGATCGGCGGTTTGCAGGGACCGACACTTTCCGATGGGGTGGCTGTCGGCGCAAATGCAACCATCCTCCCCGGTATTTGCATCGGGGAAGGTGCCCTTGTAGCTGCAGGGGCGATTGTGACACGGGATGTTCCCCCCCATAAACTTGCCATCGGTGTGCCGGCAAAGATCAGGGACCTGCCAGGAGCGATGAGCACAAAATGACCGCATAATTATACATACGTCCCATGCAAAAATCCGGCACCCAGACCCATGCAGGGATAAGGATAGTATGAAAATCCTTCTCGTCTCCACACAGGATTATATCCACCATCCCATCCTGTCGCGCCACCATAACATATTTGAAGAACTTGCAACACGCCATGAGGTGCATGTCCCCCATTTTCATGTCAGCAGGGGTACGGAACGTGCTACAAGATTGATCGTGCACGAAGCGACGCAGTTCCCATGCAAAAACCCGGTGCTCCATTACACGTTGAATGCACCCTACCATTTTCATACGTTTAAAAGAATTATCAGGGATGAAAGGATCGATATCGTGGTTGCCGCCAATGTACTTGCCGGGACCGCGGTAATCCATGCAGCAAAAAAATTCAATGTTCCCGTTATTTTCGATCTCAAAGACTGGTTTCCCGACTCGGCGGCTTCGTATGTCAAGAACCGCATGCTCCAGTGGACAGTGCGTAAGGTTGTCTTTTGGATTACACACCACAACCTGCGCAACAGCGACAGAATCACAACAGTGTCGCCTTCGCTCGTCGAAAAACTCAAAACCCTTGGTTTTGATGCAGACCTGATCACCAACGGGGTTGACACCGGCTTATTCACGCCAAGGGATGGGTTTTCAAAACGTACAGAACTCGGGATTGAACCGGACGATTTTGTGATCGGGTTTTGCGGAAGTATCGAGCGCTGGTATGCAATCGACGAGATAATCCGATCACTCCCTGCAATCATAGCATACCATAGGAACACAAAACTCCTTATTGTCGGGGGGTCGTTATTTACCCGGTACCTGAATGAACTTTCACAACTGGCAATCAATCTTGGTCTCAAGGATCACGTGATATTCACCGGAACAAAACCGTATGAAGAGCTCCCTGAGTATATTGCCTGCATGGACGCCTGCACGATACCCCTGTCACCCCCACAGTGGCTCGATATCGCCCTTCCCAATAAATTTTTTGAGTACTCCGCGTGCGGCAAACCGATCGTGATGCGCCCTATTCCCGATGTGATCAAGATAGGGGGTCCCAACCTCTTTGTGTACAGGACCCAGGCTGAATTTATCGACTGCATTAAATCTCTTATTGACTACCCTGTTAAGTTCAGCATCAATCTCGAACACGACAGCTGGAAAGAGAAAGCCCGGCAGTTTGAAACATTACTAACAAGCATGGTCTGAAGTTTTATTATCCAAATTTATTTGTGGTCTCGGCAGAAACATCATACACCAGCAGGATGATCTGATGACACCCCTCCAACACAAGAACCATACAATGTATATTATTATTGGCCTTATCACCATCTTTTCGCTCTTTGCCCTCTGGCTGCGCCTGATCCCCATGTTCAACCTGGGGACGTCGGACATCCTCACGGTTGTTGGTAGTGACGACCCCCTCTACAACCTGCGGCAGGTCGAACAGATCCTTGCAAACTTTCCCACATACAACTGGTTTGATGTGATGACCCTGTACCCCACCGGGTCGACGATATACTGGGGGCCGCTCTTTCCCACCCTCATTGCCATCGTATGCAAGATCATCGGTGCCTCCACACGCCCCGAAATCATCGCAACCGGGTTGCTGGTACCTCCTCTGATGGCAACAGCACTCGTGCCGGTTATGTATTTCATCGGCAAGACCTGCGGGGACGCAAAGACCGGCATTCTGGCAGCGGGATTTACTGCAGTTGTTTCGGGACAGTTCTTTTACCGGTCCTTTTATGGCTATATGGACCACCATATCGCAGAAGTATTTTTTTCCACGATCTTCTGTCTGTTCTTTATGTACGCGATCCTGGCGGCAAAAGAGCAGGACTTTGACCTCAAAAAACCGGAAACTCTGAAAACGACCCTGCTCTGTTCCTGCTTCGCCGGTATCGCCTATCTTTTAGGGCTTTTCACGATGCCCACCATGATCCTGTTCGCGTTGATCATCGCAATCTTCACCCTCATCCAGTCAGTCATCAATTTCTTTCAGGATCGTTCCTGTAAATATCTGGCTGTCATCAACACACTCATATTTTCGATAGTTATCATCGGGCTTTTTATCTTTGGAATAAAACATCCGGGCCTTGATTTGAGCCTGTATTCAATCGGCCATGTCTATGCATACCTCGGACTGATCGGCTGGACATGGATGCTGTATGGGATTTCTCGGTACCTTAAAGGAAAAGATAGATTCTATTTTCCTGCGGTACTTGCAGGCATTGCGATTGCCTTTGGCACAGTACTATTCCTGGTCAGCCCTGAAGTATATAACCTGCTTATTAACAACCTGATATCATTCTTCGGCCAGGCAGCAGTGACAAATACCGTGCAGGAGGCACGGGGGTGGAGTGCCGATCTTGCCTGGTTTACGTTCAATTACGGGCTCCTGCTCTTTGCCGGCGGGGCACTCGTGATGGTATACAATAATATAAAAGAAGAGCACCCGCACCAGATGTTTGCCCTTGTGTGGTCGCTTGTCATGTTCTATTCCACGTGGCAGCATATCAGGTACGAGTATTACCTCGCGATCAACATTGCACTGCTCTCGGCAGTATGTGTCTATTTTGTCATTGATTATGGATGGGCAGACCTGGCACGCCTTGCAACGGCACTCGAGCCTGATGCCAGTACCCCAAGGGAAAAAGAGGGGGCAAACGAGGGACCCTCAAAAGGGAAAAAACAGAAAAAAGGCCAGAAAAAATCCGCCCGTTCTGCCGGACCGAACTACCTGTACATCGGTCTTGTTGTCATTACCGCAGCCCTTGTCATGCTTTTTGTGTACACCTCATCATTATACAGTTACGCCAATTCATCCGGCAATGCAATCCGGATGAACGGGGACTGGCGCGAATCACTGGAATGGATGGGAAACAATACACCGGATACCGGTGTGAATTACTTTACGATCTATGATAAAAAGACATTCAGGTATCCCGCCGGATCCTATGGCGTCATGTCATGGTGGGACTACGGGCACATGATCACGTACATCGCACAACGGATTCCCAATGCCAACCCGTTCCAGCAGGGGGTGGCAGGGCCAAACGGATCTGCCGCGTACTTTGTATCAACCTCTGAAGACTCTGCCAACACAATCCTCGATGCTCTCGGCACCCGCTTTGTCGTCACCGATATCGAGATGGATGGTGTTCCCAATGGTAAGTTCTGGGCAATGGCAACGTGGGCTAACACAACACTGGGTATCTCGCCCTATGTCGAGGCATTTTTTACACCGGGCCAGGATGATCCAAACCAGCTCGTAGGGATCCAGTTAATCAACCAGAAGTATTTTACCACCATGGTCTCCCGTCTCCACAATTTTGACGGCTCCCTCACCTATCCAACCTCTGCTTATTATATCGAATATGCCGATCCTTCGCAATCCAGCCTTTCCATGCCTGTGATTACCTATGCGGATGCCATGAATGTATCAGACGCGAAGGTAAAAGCAGGGCAGTATAACCAAAAGGCGCAGGAGGGTACCCATGCTACCGTCCTGAGTCCTGTGATTGTCCTTCCCGTTGATACTGTTCCGGCTCTCCGTCACTACCGGCTCGTCCACGAATCGCCCACCAATGTCTTTGCTGCCAAAACACCCGATCTCAAGTACGTCAAGGTTTTTGAATACGTACAGGGGGCGCACATCAAAGGTGAAGGGATCATTGAGATTGCCCTTGTATCAAATACCGGGCGCCCGTTCACCTACCGCCAGCAGAGCATCAACGGTGAGTTCATCGTGCCCTACTCCACGAGCCAGAACCCCTACGGGGTCAACGCACCCGGTAAATACCGTATATCCGGCACCTCCCGGGAGTTTGATGTGCCGGAGAACGCCGTGATGCAGGGCCTGACCATACCATGACGGCTCTATAGACATCATCAATTGCCGGGCTCTGTTAAAATCCTCTTTTTCTTTAGAATTTTTTTTAAGAGATCATATATCAGAGATCCGTGTTTTTTTGCACAAACCACGTGGCTGTCTATCCTGATGCGGGGGAAATCTGCCATGACGTAAAAAGTCAGGGCAGACTAAAGAAAATTGAAAAAAAAACAATTTTGGAAATGTGACAAAGGAACACAAGAAAATTGTCATCAGACAATTTTTAAAATGCGGAACGCCTGCAAAAAAATATTTTTATTGAATATGTTCGAAGTGCCACAGTGGCGGAGGCGCAGCGAAAAAGTCCAAACTTTTTTTACAGGAAAAGTTTCTCCCATCAGTCCTGCCACAGGCACGACTGTTGCCCCCAGGAACGTCTTTGGTAGTACTCAAGCATTTCTACAAAGCCAAAATAAATTTTTTTTAAAAAAACCATTTTTTATTTCCCCATCAGGCCAAACACTTTAGGGCAGACGTACACCAATACCTAGGTAATCAGACCATGACTGGGTGCAGGGCCATTACCGGTTCCATCTTTTCCGATCACGACATGGAACGCCACGATGAGTCCGGCAACCGTTTCCGCGCTGCGATTGCCGGCATACCTTCTGATGTGCCCGTACACCCGCCGGATGCAGCATCGGACGATGACCTTGGCCGGGTCCATTACCCGTCTCATATACGGTTTATCCGCGAGATGTGCTCCCATGGCGGGACGCATTTCCTTGACAATAATACGTACATCACTGCACGCTCGTTTTTTGTGGCGGCGCATGCCGCCGGAGCCTCGATCGGGGCGGTTACCCGTGCACTGGACGGGGAACATTGCTTTGCTCTTGTCAGGCCACCCGGTCATCACGCGGAACCCGATCGTGCCATGGGGTTCTGCCTCTTTAACAATGCCGCGATTGCTGCGTCGGTGGCGCTTGACCGTGCAGACCGTGTTGCGATCGTTGACTGGGATCTCCATCACGGCAACGGGACGCAGAAGATCTTCTACACAAGCGACCGCGTTCTCTTCTGTTCGGTCCACCAGGGCAACATTTTCCCCCGCACGGGCTGGGTTGATGAAATAGGTGAAGGTGCCGGCAGGGGATACACGATCAACGCACCGCTCCGCGCCGGGTGCGGGATTGCCGATTACCGGTATGTATTCGAGAATATTTTTGTACCGGCAATCGAGCGGTTTCAACCCGGGGTGCTGATTGTGTCTGCCGGGCAGGATCCCCTTGCTGATGACCCGCACAGCGGGATGCGGCTGGTGCCGGCGGATTTTGGTCTTTTGACGGCCCTCCTGATGACAGCGGTGGATATGCCGCTCGCCCTTGTCCTCGAAGGCGGTTACGGCCCCTCGCACGGGGACGCGATCCGGCAGATCTTTTCAGCGCTGAAAGGAACCATCCGTGTCCCCGAACCTGACCCTGTTCTCCCGCGCGACAGCACCCGGCAGGTTGTCTCGCTGCTCAAAAAACTCGTCATCTGACTGCCTTGAAAGAAACTTTATAACCGCCGGCACCTATTGTCAGGTATGCACGCGGACGAAGTCGTGTTGGGCATGCGGGTCCGGTACCCGCGGACGGGGACTGCCGGCACCGTGCAGCGGATCGAAAATGTGCGGGGAGGCACGTTTGCCGAGCTGGATACCACGCACCTTCTCTACAGGATCGACCAGCTGATACCGGCTGATCACACCGAAACGGTAAAAAAGACCATCATCGAGGATGCAAAAAAAATAATCGAACAGGAAAGGGAATACGCTGCCGGCTCCGAGTTCCGACAGGCCATACAAAATACCGACCAGAGCTGTGAGGGCGGGGGTTAATCCTCCAGCCCGATTGTTGTCAGTTTTACCGACTCCACACCTTTATGGGACATCAGCCGCTCGGCAAACGACTTGATCTGCGCCCCATCACCCCGTAACAGGATCACTTCAAGGCACCGCGATTCTGTTACATGGGCATGGAGCGATGCCTGGATGATGCTTTTGAATTCGTGCTGGATATCCGTGAGCACGACGAGGAGCCCGCGCTGGTCATGGTCGTAGATCATCGTGATGACCCCCTGCCGTTCACCCTTGACATCTGCCATCCATTTATAATACTGGAGATAGCTCCGGATCGCATCCCTGATCCCTTCAGACCGCGACGAGTAGCCGCGGTAGTTGATGATCTGGTCGAACTGATCGAGAAGGTGCTTGGGCAGCGATATGCCAATCCGGGAAAGCTCACTATCAATGGTCATACAGAACCCCTACCCTGATCTCTCTTTGTGTGATTTTTAACATTTCGATCTCATTTTCGTAGCAACAGGTAAGAATTTTTTGCGGGATTTTTGATGAGTATACCAGGGCATGCAATTTCGGATTTCCGGCAATTTTTGACGGGGACCGGCTGACTGGTTATGTATAAGTATCATCGGTATAAATAGAGTAAGGAGGTTCGATTCCACGTGCATGATGTGACAATTCCCAGCGTCAATATCGGGGTGGTGGGCCATGTCGACCATGGCAAGACCACGCTTGTCAACGCGATCACCGGGACATGGACAGACCGGCACAGCGAGGAGGTCAAGCGCGGCATCTCCATCCGGCTGGGATACGCGGACGCAACATTCTACCGGTGCGGATCGTGCGAGGGAGCGGATGCCTACTCAACCAAGGCTGTCTGCCCGGTCTGCGGAGGCACAGGGACGCCGTTTCGATCCGTATCCTTTGTAGATGCACCGGGGCACGAGACCCTCATGGCAACAATGCTCTCCGGCTCGGCACTGATGGACGGGGCGATGCTTGTCATATCTGCATCCGAGAAGTGCCCGCAGCCGCAGACCAAGGAGCACCTGATGGCGCTGGAACTTGTCGGCATCAACAAGATCGTGATCGTCCAGAATAAGATCGATGTGGTGAGCCAGAAGGAAGCGATCGAGAACCACAAGCAGATCAAATCGTTCATCAAAGGCACAATTGCCGAGCACGCGGCGATCATCCCCGTCTCCGCCCAGAAGGGGATCAGCGTGGGAGCGCTCGTGCAGGCACTTGACGCAGCGATCCCGGAACCTGTGCGCGACCCGGATGCAGAGCCCCTGATGCTGATCGCCCGGTCGTTTGATGTGAACAAACCCGGGTGCAACTGGAGGGAAGTGAAAGGCGGCGTCATCGGGGGATCCCTGATCCGAGGGATTCTCCGTCAGGACGAGGAGATCGAGATCCGCCCGGGGCGGCAACTGCAGGTCGAGAACCGGATCAAATGGATACCAATCACAACAACGATCATCTCGATCAATGCCGGCTCCACCAGGGTTGCAGAAGCAACACCGGGCGGCCTCCTGGGAGTCGGGACGAGACTTGACCCGGCACTCACAAAAAGCGACGCGCTTGCCGGGCAGGTAGCCGGTCACCCTGATACGCTGCCGCCGGTCTGGGACCGGATCAGGTGCCGCGTCACCCTGATGGAGCGCATTGTGGGAGTGACAAGCGAGCTCGCGATCGAACCGCTGAAATTCAACGAACCGCTGATGCTCTCGGTGGGTACCGCGGTTACCGTAGGCATTGTCGCCAACACAAAAAAAGACGCCATTGAGATTTCCCTGAAGCGACCGGTATGTGTGGAACTGGGGGCACGGATCGCAATCAGCCGGCAGGTGGGAGCACGCTGGCGCCTGATCGGCATGGGCGTTTTAGTCGAGTGAAAGTACTCCTCGACGCCAACGCGCTTATGATGCCGGCACAGTTTTCCATCGATCTGTTCGATGAACTGCGCCAGCTGGTCGGTGCGTTCGAACCGCTCGTGCTTGAGAGCGTGGTAAAAGAACTTGCAAAAATTTCCTCCGGAAGAGGAAGAGATGCCGCTGCTGCGCGGTTTGCTCTTGGTATTGCACACCAGTGCACAACCGTCCAGGTACCAGAACCGGCACCCGACACCGTCGATGAACAGGTGGTACACTATGCCCAAGAAAACGGCTGCCTGGTAGTGACCAATGACCGGCACGTGCGGGAGACGCTGCTGTCCCGGGGCATTGGTGTTATATCCATGAGAAAACAGAAAAGACTGGAACTGATACAGAGTTAGGGGATTGTCATGTACTATAAAGTCCGGTTGGATGATAAAGTGAGGGTGCCCCCCATCCGTCTCGGTGAAAATCTCGAGAAGGTTCTTCTGGATGTCTTACAGGAGCATCTGGAGGGGAGTATTGACAAGGAGATCGGGATCTTTATCTGCGTCACGAGGGTGCTTGAAGTCGGCGAAGGAGAGATTGTACCCGGCGACGGCGGCGTCTATTACTATGTGAAGTTCGAGGCCCTCGTGCTGCGCCTTGCGCTGCAGGAAGTGATCGAGGGCGTTGTGGTGGAAACAACGAGTTTTGGCGCTTTCATATCGCTTGGCCCCATCGATGCCATGCTCCACGTGAGCCAGATCTCCGATGAGTACATCAACTTCGACGAGAAGAACGCACGGCTCATCTGCCAGGAGTCCAAACGCTTTATCGGTGTGGGCGATGCTGTCCGCGCCCGCGTGGTGACCCTGAGCTTAAATGAACGCGAGCCCCGGGACAGCAAGATCGGGCTGACGATGCGCCAGGCCGGCCTTGGCACCGCACTCTGGCTCGAAGAGGACATGAACCAGGAGAAAGAGAAGGGAAAAGACAAAGAGCAGCCTGCAGAAAAGAAGGAACGGACTGTGAAGGAACGGGCTGTGCGCAAACCGAGGGCGAAGTGAGCGATTATGCCAGGACCTGGTAAGAAGAAACAGGGGAAGGTCTGCCGTGAATGCCACCGCGTCGTTGACGGGGAGGGTTGTTCAGTCTGCGGCACCTCAAACATAAGTGATGACTGGTCAGGCTATCTCGTGATCATCGACCCCGAACACTCTGATGTCGCAAAAAAGATGAATATCAAACTTGCCGGTCGCTATGCGCTGAAGGTCCGCTGATGCTCAGACTCCCGGATGAGAGCCGCCGTTTTTTCAAGGAGCCGTTCGGGGAGCTGTTTTCAAGTATTGCAGATATCATCCCCCGGCTTTCCCACCGCAGCATTTATACGGTCGGGGATGTCGTAACCCATAACCTTCATAAAAACGGCATCACCCCATCCATATCCATTATTGACGGGCATACCATGCGCTCGCCCTGCACGAAGAATGCCCCATGTACCGGCCGGATCCTGAACGTGAAGAACCCCGCCGGTACAATTACCGATGATCTGATCGCGGGCATTGACGACGCAATCGCCCACCCGCCGGCAACCATCGTCGTGAACGGCGAGGAGGATCTTTCTGTCATCCCGCTCGTCATCGCCGCGCCGCAGGGAGCGGTCGTGCTCTACGGGCAGCCCCATAAAGGCGTCGTGTTCCGCACCGTGGACAGGCAGGCAAAAGAAAAGGCACGGGAACTGCTCGCCCATTTCGTCCGGATGGATGAGAGGTAAAGGAGCCGGTTTTTTTATCTGGTTGGTGTTTTCTTTCGTCTGAAGAACAGGTCCGGGCAATGATCGCATTTTAAATAACACGGTTTCCAATAATTACAGGATATCGATGGATTTTGAAATTACCAGCGATAAAAGGAACGAACTTTTATCACGACGGGAGGTCCGGTTCACGCTCCAATACGACGGTGCAACTCCCTCGCGCATGCAGATCATCGGAAAGATCTGCGCACTCCTCAATGTCAAAGACCAGCAGGTGGTACTGGACTCGTTGAAGAGCAGATACGGCAGGATGGAACTTACCGGCGAGGCGCGCATCTATGACAGCGAAGAGGTCAAAAAGAAGACCGAGCGTGCGCACCTGATGACACGCGGCATGCCCAAACCCAAACAGGAAGGGGCGGCGTAAGCATGGCAAAGAAGGAAGCAGCGGCAAAGGGAAAGAAGCGGGGTGCATTCTTCAAAGTCGAGGGCGGCAGGGTGACCACCTCAAAGAAATACTGTCCGCGCTGCGGGCCCGGTGTCATGATGGCAGACCACGAGAACCGGACTGCCTGCGGGAAATGCGGCTATACTGAATTCAAAAAATAAGTTGTGCATGCCTCGTTTCGGGCAGGTACTCGGGATTGAGGGCACTGCGTGGAACCTCAGTGCCGCCGTTTTTGATGCCGATCTCATCGCTCTTGTTTCACGGCCGTACAGCCCGCTGCACGGGGGCATCCACCCCCGTGAGGCTGCCCAGCACCATGCGTCGGTGATGAACGATCTCATATCGTCTGTTCTTTGCGATCCGGAAGCGATCACCGGTATTGCATTCTCCCGGGGCCCGGGGCTTGGCCCGTGTTTACGGACCGTTGCCACCGCTGCCCGCTCGCTTGCGCTTGCGCTTGACGTCCCGCTTGCCGGCGTAAACCACTGCGTCGCCCACGTGGAGATCGGCCGGTTTGCCACCGGTTGCCGCGACCCGATCGTGCTGTATGCAAGCGGTGCGAACACGCAGGTGATCGGGTACCTGAACGGCAGGTACCGGATATTCGGCGAAACACTTGACATCGGGATCGGCAACGCGCTCGACAAATTCGCGCGATCCAAAGGTCTGATGCACCCGGGCGGCCCGATCATCGAACAACTCGCAGCTACGGGGACCTATACCGACCTGCCGTACACGGTCAAGGGCATGGACCTTGCCTTCTCCGGGCTGATGTCTGCAGCAAAGGAGAGCAAGGCACCCCTTGAAGATGTCTGTTGCTCGTTCCAGGAGACCGCGTTTGCGATGTGCGTGGAGGTGACCGAGCGGGCGATGTCGCTTGCGGCAAAAGACGAAGTGCTTCTTGTCGGTGGGGTGGGCGCAAACAACCGGCTGCAGGAGATGCTGCGGGCGATGTGCGAGGACCGCGGCGCACAATTCTTTGTGCCTGAACAGAAATATCTCGGCGACAACGGCGCGATGATCGCGTATACGGGCAAGCTGATGCTGGAGAGCGGGCAGTCACTTCCCGTCGGATCCTCGCAGATTAACCCCTCGTACAGGGCCGATGACGTGGACGTGACATGGGCAGGCCCGCAACCCGCTGGGGTGCTTCAGGAAGGTCCCCCGTTCCGTGCTGGTCCGGCACGCGGTGCAGAGGCGATCATCGAATTTGAACATGGCAGCGCAGCGAAACGCCGGCTCTCCAAGCGGTACCGCGTGCCGGCGCTCGATCGCCGGCTCATTGCCGAACGCACCCGCGCCGAAGCGCGGCTGATCGCGGCCGCCCGCCATGCCGGGGTACCGACTCCTGTGATGAGCGACATTACGGCAGATACGATTGTCATGGAGCAGGTGGAGGGCACGCTCCTTACGCAGGACCTCTCGGTGAAGAACGTACAGGAAGCCGGCCGCATGGTCGGGCGGCTGCACAGTGCCGGCATCATGCACGGCGACCTGACCACGAGCAATATGATCATGCGCGACGGGCGCTGCGTCCTGATCGATTTCGGGCTTGCGCAGGTCACCACCGAGATCGAGCAGCGGGGTGTGGATATCCATGTGCTGTTCCAGACACTCGAGAGCACCACCGGTGCCGCCGCCGCTCTTAAAGCCGCGTTCTGCGATGGGTACCAGGAGACATTTGCAGGTGCTGGCGACGTGATTGCACGCGAGCACGAGATCGTACTGCGGGGGCGGTACCAGTGAAGCTTATGGTTGTGACAAGCAACCCGCATAAGGCACATGAAGTGGCAGCGTTCTTTGCCGGCAAAGTCGACGTTACGCATGTGGCGCTCGCGTGCCCCGAGCTCCGGAACGATGACGTGGGTGAGATTGCCCGCGAGAAAGCGCGGTACGCGTACGGGCAGCTTGCAGAGCCGCTGATTGTCGATGATACTGCATTTGAGATTGACGCACTGGCCGGGTTTCCCGGACCGTACGCGGCGTATGTCCTTGACACGATCGGGAATGCCGGTATCCTCAGGCTGATGGATGGTGTGGCAGACCGCAGCGCCAGCTTCACCACCGCAATCGCGTTTGCGGACGCGGACGGGATCCGGGTCTTTACCGGCACCATATACGGCACGATCACCGCCGCCCCGCGGGGCAGGGAGGGGTTCGGGTACGACCCGATCTTTGAGTATGAGGGTAAAACCCTTGCCGAGATCCCGCTTGCAGAGAAGAGCCGAATCTCGCACCGGGCAAAGGCGCTTACCGCATTCCGGGACTGGTTCATGGAGCGCAACGGCACGACGCCATGACGCAAACGGTTAATAGGCTTTACATCATGTATAATAGGACAGGAGAGTTCGTACGATGGCAAAGTTTCCCGAGGCAGAGGCCCGTTTGCTCAATGTAAAGATCTGTATGCACTGCAACGCACGCAACGCGATCCGTGCGACCACGTGCCGCAAGTGCGGGTACAAGCACCTGCGCCCCAAGAACAAGGAACGGAAGGCATAACCCCAAGACAGGTTTTTTCTTTTTTTTAGAATGTAATTCAGAATAACCTCGCCAGTGATGTTCCCGCTTTTTCAGGGATTGGCTTCTTTGGAATAAAAGCGTTGAATAGTTACTCTTTTGTTCTGTCAAAGAGTCGTTGCGCCGGGCACCCGATCTCCCTTTGTTTGCAATACTTGCAGGCGATATGCCCTCTCACCAGCGCATTTCCAACAAAACCGAGGATACAGAGGGCAATAATGAGCAGGAGCAGGATCCAGCTGAAGGTACGGATGAGAAGCGCTATTCCCGCAAGAAGGGGGATTATAAAGACGAGAAAATCGGGTACGATATCCTTCCATGTTATCGTCTTTTTACTGAAACGTTCCAATGCTCCTTTCGGAAAAAACATGGCACTTAATTGGCCCTTTGCAAAGGCACAGGTCTTTCCATAGTACCAGCAGTCCACGCAGTGTCCCCGTACCAGCCGGAGTTCAAGCAGGAGAATGAACAGAAGATACAGGACAAGCCAGGCAAGACCAAGCCAAGAGAGGATCACTGCGCCAATAACATATACGGAAACAGAGAGGAGAGTGGATACCAGTACCATCCAGAAAGGATATTTTTCATACACCGGGGAATCCTGCATAGCGGGACCTGGTTCTCGCATATTCATAAATTCCCCTGAACCGCAGTTCAGGTGTGTAAACATTACGAGGAATAATAGGTTACCCGCTTCCCTTTTTTCGCATATTCGCCGGCAAATGTTTCGATATTGCGCTTGTACCCGATCCGGTCGACAAACCCAAGATCCCTGAGGTTCTGGCGGACCCGCATCACGTCCGCCTCGTCTGCCCAGTCCTTTGTGTACACATAGATGACCTTGCGGGTATCCCGTGAATCCGGGTTGGGCTTTGCCGTGCTCACCTTGGTCGAGATGCCCAGCTCACCGGCAACGGCTGCGTCCCGCACCCTCTTCCATGCCGCATCCACCTGGTCCGGTTCCTGGAAGATGAGCCACTTGCCGGCGTCCTCGTCCTCGATCGCCTCCGGCCTGCTGTCCGGTGCGTCCTGCACGATCCAGTACATCTGCGTGGTCTTTGTCGGCACGACCCCTTCCCCGCCCTTGATCATGTCGTAGATGGTGCCGGTCTCTGCAAACCGCAGGGCCAGTGCCCCGGCAAGCTGGGGGTATTCGCCGGCAAACCGGGAGAAGATCCCGTCAAATTCTTTCCTGAAGTCGACCCCCTGCTCCACGAGTGCAAAGAGCTGCTTTCCCTGCTCCCGCAGCCCCTTGTTTAAGAGGTGCTCGAAGATCCCGTACCCGACATCTGCGAGCGCTTCGGGGTCGGCGTCTGTCATACCTAATCGTCAGGTGCTGCCCGAAAAAATAGTTTCTGATGTATCTCTTCACCGGCACAGCCTCTGGACTATGACGGGGAGTGTGCCGGTCTTTGGTATGGCATCGTCGAATATTTTAAAAGCGTCCCTGTTGAATAAGTACCAATTATGATCTGGAAACGTGACTGGGGTCTTACCGGCAGAGTCTGGCTGACGATGTTTTTATTGTTCATCGTCTATCTCGTGTTCCTTGCCGTACTCTGGGCACTTGGGATTGGAATGTCGTTTTTGATCCTGATTGCCGTGGGCATGGCGTTCATCCAGTATTTCTTCTCAGATAAACTGGTGCTCTGGACGACAGGCTCCCGCATTGTCGAAGAGGATGAGTTCCCCGAACTGCACCAGATGATCGAGAAGCTCTGCAGGGAGGCAGATCTCCCCAAGCCGAAGGTTGCGATCATGCAGAGTCCGGTGCCCAACGCGTTTGCGACGGGCAGGAGCCCGAAGCATGCCGTTGTAGCGTGCACCGATTCGATCATGCGCCTGCTTAAAAAGGACGAACTGGAGGCGGTGCTCGCCCACGAGCTCTCCCATGTAAAGAACCGCGACATCCTGACCATGACCATGGCAAGCTTCATCGCCATGATCGCCTCGATCATCATGCAGAACTTCCTGTGGGGAGCGATGTTTGGCAGGCGCAGCAACTCGGAAGGAGCCGGCGCATGGATCATCGCGGGCCTTGTTGCAATGGTCGTATACTTCGTTGCCAACCTGCTGATCATGGCGCTCTCGCGCTACCGTGAGTTTGCCGCTGACCGGGGCAGCGGGTATATCACAAAGAACCCGCGGGCGCTTATCTCAGCGCTTGGCAAGATCAGCGGGCGGATGGAGGCGGTGCCGGTCGAGGCGAAGGCAAAGGTCCAGGGGGCCAACGCGTTCTTCATCATCCCGGCGCTCTCCGGCAACGCTATCATGGAGCTCTTTTCCACCCACCCGGCGCTTGAAAAGCGGATCGCAAACCTCGAACAAGTCGAGGCAGAACTCCGCGGGTTCTGAAGTACTCCGGCCCGGTCAATACTCTTTTTTTTGGGATTTTTTAAAAAAAAAATTGCCGCTACCAGAGAAAAGGAAAAAGCCGGTAACGGACGTTCTGCGTATACTCCCGGTAACCTTCCAGATCCCGGCTCAGCATCCCTTCTTCCCCCAGTATCCTTACCATAAGGAGAATGGTCAGGGCAAGACCCGCGAACACACCGTAGAATGAGCCGAGGAGCAAGGGTGCCCCGACAAACATCAGGATCGCTCCAAGGTACATAGGATGCCTGACAAATCCGTATACTCCTTTCGACACCACCCGCTGGTTCCGATCTTTCTGGATCCTGACAAGGGGAGACAGGAACGTGTTATCGGTATATGACCGGAAGAACAGGAAAAATGATCCGGCCAGCCCGGCTCCCCCGAGAACGTTCAGCCAGAGGGGAAAATAATGAGACCATCCAAACCGTTTTGCATCAAGCGGCATGATGATAATCCAGAGAATGAATCCGATCAGGAGCCCATAGACAGCATACCTGTCCCAGCGTTCCTGGTTACCGTCACCGGGCTTCTTGTACCGTTCTGCAAGCAACGCCGGGTCTTTCCGCTCCAGGTACAGGATTGTCACAAAACAGAGGACAATAAACCAGATGCTGAAGATCCAGCCTTCAGTCCAGGTAAAATCTCCGGAAAGGAGGATGATGAGTGCAGGAAATAAAAGAATATACAGGAATGCGAAGACGATCTTCTTCTCCATGCGTACTGTATTGGAAGCCAGGAGTATTATGAGTCTGTCTCGTACGGGAGCATAATGAAGGTGCTCATTAAAATATTTTACAACCAGTTGTGTCTTTATTTAAAAAAAAACCATACGACCCCGGGATCGCCCTACGCCGTGCAGCGATGCACAGCGTTATTATTACACAAAGAAGTGTTGTAGTATGGTACGCCGGTGTTTTCCTGTACTCCTGTTCATCCTCGTGATCTTTTTGATCCTGCCGCCTGCCTGCGGGCATGTCCCGCTCTCCGCAGGAGAGAACGATAACCCTGCCTCCGCGACCGTGATCAATCAGCCGGAGAAGTCCTATGTCATTTACGGGCACATCCATGAGCCGGATGGTGTGGCATACTACCGGTTCGATATGACAACCGGGCAGACACTCCATGTCTCGCTGATGGTCAACGGGAAGGATGCCGCAATTCCCGATCTCGTGATCATGGGGGCGGGGATCCCGGTATCCGGCACGCCACCGGCTTCCCTCCGGATCCCGCAGGGCAGTGCGGTATTCGTCATCCCCGGCAGACTGCCGGAACATGCCGAGTACGAGCCCTTCACCCCGTCAGCAATATACCAGGTTGCCTCGTATACGGCATTGGTACCGGCATCCGGGACCTATTATGTCGCTGTTCACACCTCACGAGGAGAGCAGGACTACAGCCTTGCGCCGGGATTCAAGGAAGAGTTCAGCGCAACGGAGTGGCTGCTTGTGCCGGTGAACGTGATCGGGATCCATACGTGGGAGGGGCAGTCGCCGGTCATCGTGCTCGCCCCGTGCATCGCGGTCGTCCTGCTCGGCATCGCGCTGCTTCTCCGGCAGCAGAGGCGCACCGGGGTTTCCCGTTCACCGTTCAGCTGGCTCGCGATCACCGCCGGGCTCCTGTATCTGGGCGGCGCTTCGATCACGTTCACCCAGATGGTGCGTGCTCTCGGGATCACCGGCTGGGATCCATCTGCGATCCTCACGCTCATTTTTATCAGTATCCCGGTCGTGCTGGGAATCGTTGCACTGAGGACCGGGTTTGGTTCCGGCCAACCCGTGCTGGCAAAAGAGCGGGTAGTGTTAGCGGTCATCGGATTACTCGGGCTTTTGTTCTGGGCGGGGCTCATTATCGGGCCGGTGATTGCATTTGTCGCGGCAGTCGTACCGGAAAAACCGAAACGAAAGGACTGATTCACGTTCACACGTTTTTTCATCTTGTTGTTCCCATCACAATCAGGCAATTCCCCCTGCCATGACATCGCATTTTTTTTGGCACAACCACAACCGGTGCACATACCATCCCTGATTCCTGAAAGGACAATCATTAATACTCCCGCTCGCCAAAATTGTAATCCACGGTTGCATCGATGGTCTAGAGGCATGACTTAGGCCTTCCAAGCCTATAGCCCGGGTTCGATTCCCGGTCGATGCATTGTGGGCTCGTGGTCTAGCTGGCTATGACGTCGCCTTCACACGGCGAAGATCTCGAGTTCGAATCTCGACGAGCCCATATATATTTTAAAATTTTTTTTAAAAAAAAAACGGCAAACCAAAAAAAAGTATCTTGAAAAGAGGAACAGAGGAAATTATTATGGTGGAAAAATGAAATGTGAATACTGTGAAAAGGACGCTATAGGATATCAGGGATTCGGGTGCTGTTCGGCATATGTGTGCCTGGATCATGCCGATAACTTCCTTCTTGCCCTCAAGCCCGGGGAAACACTGACCTCTGGAGAATGTTACTTTGAGCGATTTAGTATCCCGGATTAAAAACACATCACCAAAAAGATGCAGGGAATAAGGATACACCCCCAATTTAAAAAAACAGGGTAACAAAAGTATCGTTCCCCCGTTGACAAATTCTATTGTTTTTTATATGATTACTTGTACTGTCTGAACCGGTGTTCACTCTGCCGTTCAAGGGGTGTGTATTCATCGGGGGATGGGACTGGCGTTTGATGGGCTGGGCGGACTGAAGCTGACGGGGGAACAGACTAAAAAACACACAATCAACTGTGTATTATTTAACAAAGAAATAATTTTTTAAAAAGTACGGGGATGCCGATGAGGCGTACGACGGCATCGTCAGACATCCCTGTCATGAAAAACAAATTTTTACCGCTATTCGCAGGGAGCAGGGCGGCATGACGACAGAAAAAATTGTTACATGTAACTCTGCACATTCCTCAAGTATGGGGGGATGCTCAGGCACGCGGGGTTTTCCGGTACACCATGCCCTGGAAGATGGCGATGTTCTCGCCGCTCTCATCGGTGACCCGGACCGTGTACGTGGCGATCTTGGGGTTGATGGAAAATTCTTCTGCCTGTGCGAACAGGGTTCCAGTTGTGGCTGATTTCACGTACGAGATATGGGCATTGATCGCGGCGGCAGGTATCCCGTGGGAATTGGACGCGAGCGCAAATGCGGTGTCGGCAAGGGTGAAGATCGCCCCGCCGTGAACGGTCCCGTGGCTGTTCTTGTGCCGGTCCGTGATTGCCATTTTGACTTTTGCCCTGCCCAGCGAGACTTCCAGAAATTCTATTCCTGCCTGCTTTGCATACGCATCTTTTACGAAAAATGTTTTAGGTTCATCCATGGTATTCCCGGTGGTACATGCACACCAAAGATACAAAGGGTTTTGTGATGATCGGACGATGAGATATATTCGCAACAGGAAAAAAACGGATAGGATAGAGCGGTATATGTACCAGTCACCGGTTGCTGAGAGTGATGAACCGGAGTGTGCGAAGAAATGATCCCCTTTGAAGAGATCGAGCATCTCGCCGGATCCAATGGCATCGATGAGGAACGGGCAGGCCTGCTGAGAGCGACCTACGGGTCAAACAAGCTGACGCCACCCCGCCGCGACCCGGTATGGAAACAGTACCTGGCAAAATACAATGAGCCCATCATCAGGATCCTGATCCTTGCCGTCATCCTGTCAGCAGCGGTATCGGTATTTCAGGGAGACGGGATTATTGAGACGCTGGGAATTATTATCGCCATACTCCTCTCCACAACACTGTCTTTTTACAACGAGTACCGCAGCAGCAGGGAGTTTGAAATCTTAAACGCCCAGCGGGACCTTTCGGGGACCACCGTGATCAGGTCAACGCTGGTCCGCCAGGTTCCGGTACAAGAGATTGTTGTCGGGGACCTGGTCATCCTTGAAGCAGGTGATGCATTTCCCGCAGACGGATACATTCTCAACGCCGACAGCCTCATGGTTGACGAGTCGGCTTTCACCGGCGAGAGTGAGCCAGTACAGAAGAAGGATCGTGATGCTGCAAAAAAAGGGACGTTTGCCACGGCAGGACGCGCCCGCCTGCTGGTTGCTGCAGTAGGGGACGCTACGGAGATGGGGCTCATTGCAGCCTCGCTTGGCAGGGAAGACACAACCCTCACCCCGCTTGAACGGAAATTACAGGACCTCGCCGGGCTGATCAGCCGGTTCGGCTACATCATGGCTCTGCTGGTTGTAGGGGCACTCCTGATCCGGGGCACCCTGCTGGGGGAACTGACCGGCGCCGACCTGCATACCGCCAGTACATTGGTAACCTATTTCATGCTGGCCGTTGTCATCATCGTCGTTGCCGTCCCT
This sequence comes from Methanoregula sp., assembly GCA_026394605.1. GTDB lineage: Archaea > Halobacteriota > Methanomicrobia > Methanomicrobiales > Methanospirillaceae > MVRE01. The sequence goes on along the minus strand of JAPKXY010000040.1, from coordinate 22,940 downwards.
GAAGGGCTCCCGATGTCGGTGGCGCTCTCGCTCTCGATTGCGATGCGGAACATGACCCGTGCACACAGTCTTGTCCGGCGACTGATCGCCTGCGAGACGATCGGGTCTGCAACCACAATCTGTTCAGACAAGACCGGGACGCTGACAAAGAACCAGATGACCGTGGAAGAGGCATCGTGTGGCAGTCCCCGTATCCCCGGCGGGGGAATCCCGGCCAGCCGTGAGGAGTGGATTGCCCTGAATGCGGCCCTCAACAGCACGGCCCACCTGGAACACAAGGCCGGCCGATCAGTTCCCATCGGCAGCGCAACAGAAGGAGCTCTCCTTGTATGGCTCGAACACTACGGGATCGGTTACCGTACCGTCAGGAATGAATTTACAACAAAACAACAGGTCCTGTTTGACAGTACCCGGAAGAGGATGTCGACGGTTATCGAAATTGACCAAAGGCGCTATCTCCTCGTGAAAGGCGCCCCGGAACTCCTCGCATCGCTCTGTAAGGACACCGTGGATCTCGCCGGCATCCGGGCCCTCGCGTTGCGTGCAATGCGGACCCTTGCCTTTGCCCATAAGGAGATAACCAGTGATGATGACGAATCCGCCCTTGTGTGGGACGGGTATGTGGGGATCCGGGATCCGCTGCGGGAAAACGTCCCTGCCGCGGTAGCGTCATGCCGCGATGCGGGGATCGTTGTCCAGATGGTCACCGGTGACAATATGGATACCGCCCGGGCGATTGCGTCAGAAGCGGGGATCTACCGCTCCGGCCTGCTGCTCACCGGAAAGGAGTTCCGGGAACTGGACGAGGAGGCGCGGGTGTCAGCAGCAGGACGCCTTGAAGTGATGGCGCGGGCTGAACCATTCGATAAGCTGCTGCTGGTACAGGCTCTCCAGAAAAACGGGCAGGTCGTTGCCGTGACCGGTGACGGGACGAACGATGCGCCGGCACTCAAACACGCCGATGTCGGCCTGTCCATGGGGATTGCAGGGACCGAGGTCGCCCGCGAAGCCAGCGATATCATCCTGCTCGACAACTCATTTCCCACGATTGTCAGTGCGGTATGGTGGGGGAGGGCGCTGTTCGAAAACATCCAGCGGTTCTTGGTCTTCCAGCTCACCATCAACATCAGCGCATGCATCCTGACCTTTCTCGCGCCGCTTGCCGGACTCCCCCCGCCGTTTACCATCATCCAGATCCTGTGGATCAACATCATCATGGACTCGATCGCTGCGCTGGCGTTATGCTCGGAAGCCCCGCACCCTGCCCTCATGCACCAGCCTCCCGTCCCCCGCGATGCACCGATCCTGAACCGCACGATGTGGCGATCGATCCTCATCACCGCCGGTTTCTATATTGTTGCGGGATTCGTGGTCATGAAGACCGGCCTCCTCGGCGGCAGTTCCCCTGCCGAGCAGGGCACGATCTTTTTTTCCGCGTTCGTGTTCGCGCAGGTATGGAACGGGATCAACTGCCGGGCGGTAAACGGGATCATGCCGCCGTTTTTTTCCGGAAATCCTTCCTTCTTTGTGCTGATGGGGCTGATCGTTGTCACCCAGGTCGCTCTCGTGCAGGCTGGCGGAGAGCTTATGGGCACGGTTCCTTTGCCCTTCACAGACTGGGTCCGGATCACCATCGCATCCGCATCGGTGCTTGTGATCGGTGCAATGATCCGGCTTTTCCCTCCGGAACCGATCCATGGATCGATGCAGTAAGGATGTGCATCTCCTCTCCATTCCTGCACGCTGCGGTCGTCCCGCACGTTTTTTACCTGTGATACAAAGAGAGAAGGGGAGAGAGTGCCGCAATCCGGGGGCAACGTCCCAGCTACCGGAGCGAAGAGAAGTGCGGGGGAAGAGGATGCACTCTTCTTTTTTTGCGGGTTGATCTAACTTCCGGCAGCGAGCCACTCGCCTGCATCGAGAGGGAACCCCGTCTCGAGCTCGGACTGGACATTAAAGAAATCCATGATATGATCCGGAGACAGGATGATCACATCCCCGATGCGCCGGATCAGGTCCTTTGCCTGTGCACAGACAAGCACCGGTATGATCTCGACCTGTTCCGGCTGCGGATGGAACCGTTTTACGTCCTTTGCATATGCATCGGCTGCATCGACATGGGCCTGGATGACCTCATTGCACTTCCTGAATTCGAGAACAAAAACCGAACTGCCCAGCACGGTCAGATCGGGGCCCCTGCTGCTGCCGCGGGGCGACTCATATTCGAAAATGAGCGTGTAATACTCAAGCTCCGGTTTTAACTGGACGAGTTGTTTGAGTTCTTTTTTGAACACGTCAAACAGCTGTTCCCATGCTGCACCCTGGCTGGTATCAGCAGGACGGTTCATGCGGGCGGCATGGTGCCGGTCAAGTGCGTCGCGCCATTCCTCTTTGGGGACCAAAAGAAAATCATGGATCGTCCCGCGCCAGCCATACGGCCTCTTCCTCTCGTTTGTCATCAGTCGGGCACCCTGGTGTTTCCTGAAATGTACGTATTCAGGGATGAATCAATATAGATTGCCTTTTTTTAATGCAGTAATATCAGAAGCTCAGGCAAAGCTCTGACTATTACCAGTAAGAACTTTCAGGAGCTACGACAGCACATTACTGATATTTACAACCAACGAGGAGAGCTACTCAAGAAACTTAACTCAGTCAAGACGAAATTGTTTCTACTGACCGTCAATCCGAAGGTGAGTGATGATGAGTATAATAAACAGAAATGGTAGTATAGGTCGTATGGCTGAACAGACGATTAATGGAACAATACAATCAGAAGGTGCTCGTCCCTCCGAAGGATTATTCCCTCTTGAGAAGGAGTATGCTCGCACCATGACCGCATTGAACCGAACAGGAATTTTAACCCAACTTCTGCGATCGGAAAATTCAGGGGTGATTGGAATTGACGGAAAAGAGTATCCTGTACCAACTCAGGAACAGCTGCAGGAAGTATTTACACGCAATAAGGAATTGGTTGATAGGAAAATGCGACAAGGATTTACCAGGCTTCAGTTAACGCCGATTGCAATGCCTGTTTCACAACTTATTGACCGGGTAAAAACTGCCGTTCTTAACCATGCCGCAGCGGGAAAAATTATCCGGACAAAACAAAATTCTACTGACGCTGATATACCGGTTCGTGTAAATACTGGTGAACCGATCTGGATATGGGATAGGGTGCGTCAGGCAGTGGATACTCCTGATCTTGTTTATTTCCCCCAGGCCTATACCGATCGTAACCATCAGGGATTAACGAAAGAAGAAGTAATGCAGAAAACCCGCGTATGTGCTGTGCCTGGCTGGAGTGTGGGACTCATTGAGCCTATACCTGTTATGCCTCAACAAGGACAGGGTAACGTCACAGGAGGAAGAAAACAGCTGGAGGGATATTCTACCCCTCATGATTATTTACGAACCTTAAGTACACCGACCTATCAGGGAGAAACGGGATGGACACCAGAAGATTTTCTCACCTCCTTTATAACTCAGCTTGAAACCACCAATCAGGTACGTCATGACCGGTATGACAGCAATGCTTTGTGGTTGCTTGGTTCGTATATGCCAAATTCGGGAGGAAACCGCATGAAACGTCTTGTGCCGGTTGGCTACTGGGATCGTGGGCGGCTGTACTTGTCTGTGCATCGCTCGGGCAATAGGCTGAGGGGTTGGGTGGCGCGTTCCACGGTGAGACTTGGCACGTAAGTTTTATCCTTTCTTCGGCGAAGGACAGGATGAGCCTCCTGTTCCCGGCGCTGACCTCGCAGTCCTTTTCGAGCCGGTCCACGGCCTGCCCGAAGTTCCTCTGGCTTTTGTAGATTACATACTCGTTCATGGTTGCGGTTCTGCCCGCTCTGCTATGTATAGTCAGCCGGGATGATTGACGAGGTAAGATTAGGCAATAGACGAAACTGGAGACCCGAAACCGGGAACGGCATAGCCGAAGCTGAACAGACTATAGAAAGAAGAAAGATGCAGGGGGAGGGAGGAGTCTTGTGGGAAATCCTGCCGATGATGTTGCCCCGGGCACGATGAACAGTATAGTAAAACAGGCGAAATGAAAGGAGTACTAGATCCATGCACAGGTTTCTGGTTGTCATAGAAAAGGCAGGGAAGAATTATTCGGCGTATTCCCCGGACCTTTTAGGCTGCATCGCGACCGGGCGGACCTGGAAGGAGACGGAGCAGCGGATGCATGAGGCCATCGAACTGCATGTCCGCGGGCTGATCGAAGACGGCCTGTCCGTCCCCAAGCCCCATGCTTCTGCCTCATTTGTTACGGTTCAATAATTCTCATAGTTTTTTTCCGGTATTTTCCTGTTACCCTGACGATATCCGTTGTTAATTACCTTTTTGCTTCTCCCTCTTTTTCACCTGTTCCAGTACCTTTGCGAGCTCTGTTAAGCCGGCCAGTGCCTTCTCGTGCCCGGGCTGTATCGTCACGACCTTCTCAAAGCACGCGTACGCATCAGGAATTTTCCTGATCGCGACAAACGAGGTCCCTTTATAATACCACGCATCGGCGTTGTCAGGCCGGAGTGCCAGTGCACGGTCAAATGAGTCAATCGCCCGTAAAAATTTTCCCAGCTTGCCAAGGGCCCGCCCCCGGTTAAACCATGCGTCAGCGTTGTCAGGGCTGATCTCAAGCACCTTATCAAAACAGTCCACGGCCTTCTGGAACTCTCCCGTTGCCCCGTAGCTGACCGCCTTGTCATACCATGCGTCCGCACCGAGAAGATCCTGTGCCGCCCCTGCGGCATTTAGGCCGGTCACTGCTTCCTTGCGGATCCCGGGCGCTTGTTGTGCCAGGCTCTTCGTCTGCCGTGCATCCTGTCCCCCTGCGTCGAGCAGGAGCACTGCCGCGTAGCACTCGAGGGCTTCCTTGTTCCTTCCCAGGTTTTTCAGCGCGAGCCCTTTGCCCGCATATGCATGCGCTGACCGCGGGTCCTTGTCGAGCGCCTTGTCAAACCACGTGACCGCAGCGGCAAATTCCCCGCGGCTGGTGCACGCGTCACCCAGTGCCGCAAGTGCCGGCGCATCGTCCAGCGGTTCGTTCTTTTTGTGCGGCCGGTCAAACAACACCATATGTACAGTTATTCCTGTCTATGGAATGGCATATGTTCTTAATCCTTGTCACGCATCCCGCTGGGTTGCGAGTCCTTATACGTGATTGTGGGGGGTGGGGAAATGCCTGGTATGCGGGCAGTACAAAGCGGTGAGCCGGGTGATGCATGTCGGGGCTCTGTCCTCAAAGCACCCAGGTTTCTGTCTTCTTTTTTAAAGATACTGCCGGTACATCTTCTCAAGCTCGGCGAGTTCGCGTACGGGAGTCGGGATCACCCGCGACGTATTCTCCATCACCGCTCGTGCAAGATTTTTAAAGACCTCCGCTTCCTTTGAGCCCGGAGAATGCTCCACAACCGCCTTTCCTTCCAGTTCACAGGCCTGGATTACGGGACTCCTGGGGACAAACTGTACAAACGCAGTTCCCAGTTTTTTTGCAAACTCAGGAATAACTGCGTGCTCAAACGCTTCGTTTCCGTTGCTGTTGCAGATAATCCCGGCAAGCCCGGTATCGCCCCGCTTTGCCAGGCGCTGCACTGCCCGGGCGATGTTGTTTGCCGCGTATATGCTCATGAAACCGCCGGAACAGATGAGGTAGATCTCTTTTGCGAACCCTTCGCGGATGGGCATCGAAAACCCCCCGCATACGACGTCGCCGAGCACATCATAGATCGCCACATCGATCCTATAGGTCTCAAACGCTTTGAGATCTTTTAATATCTGCAGCGCTGTCAGCACGCCCCGCCCGGCACAACCGACCCCCGGCTCCGGCCCTCCTGCCTCAACAAGATAAATCCCGGAAGGCGATTTGAAGACGATATTGTTAAGGTTAATTGCATATTCGTCTTTGCCGACCCTCAGCTGTTCCCGGTGCTCTTCCAGGACTGCGGGGATAAACCGCCCCCCGGCAAGGATCCTCGTCGAGTCCCTCTTGGGATCACAGCCGACCTGCATGACTGTTAAGCCCATCCCGCTTAACGCCGCAGACAGGTTTGAGGCGATCGTGCTTTTCCCAATCCCCCCTTTGCCGTATATCGCGATCTGTCTCATATGTTCCTTCACCACTTCGCCTTGTAGCTTCTCTCCTTTGAGCGCCATCCCATCGTCCACTCGTTCTGGACACACTCAAAAAGGTTCAGAATGCCGGTATACCCGAAGTATTCCCTGTTAATCATCCTGAACTGGCGCATCATCTTTACCACCTCAACAATATACGACACCCCCAGCCCCTCACTGGCGTGCCGTTCGATCGTGCTCCCGAACACGACCCGCGGCCGTACCTCGGCCAGACTTTTCCTCGTCGTGTACACGTCAGTGCCGTACACGACTTTTGGGGTAAGCCCGAGTTCTTTTAGTTCCCGTTCCAGCAGTGTGCGGACCGTACGCTGGGAGGTGTACAGGGCAACGAGTTCCGGTGTCATCTCCATATCCTCGCAGACAAACCGGACGAGCGGGATCCCGACCGTCGCATCGGCGACAATCGCAGCAGGTGTCCGGTACAAGAACCGTGCCATCGGCCACTTGCGCCGGCACGTCGCCATCACCATCCTCTCGCCTTCCGCAACCATGCTCTCCGCTGCTTTCTGCGCATCAAACCGCTCCCCCAAGGTGGTCAGCCAGCGCTGGGTATTGGTCATGCCGATCGGCAATGGTATCCCCGTGCAGACCTGTTCGGTGCCCCAGGTCGCAGAAAGATAATCCGCTGCTTTCTGTCCGGCGTCGTGGCTTACCACAAGGGATGTCTCGGCAGATGCCGCGTTCTCAATCTCAGCAAGGGGCGTCCTGTGCGTGAGCGTGGCAACAACCCGGACGCCCATCTGCGAAAGGATCCGTTGTACCCAATCCAGGTCTGCAATCCATGTCGGGTTGGCATTTGCGTGGGGGGCAATAAGGCACACGGAATCCGGTATCTTCTCTTTGGTGTTTTTTGTACATCTCTTTACTATTTCATCCAGTGCGATGTCGATGCCGTCGTACTGCGACCCCCTGAACCCGGCGCACGGGACAGGAACGAGCCTGAACTTCACCTCCGGCTGCATATCCTCACATACCCCCACGATGTCGTCACCGACAATCTCGGGCCCGCATGCGCTGATCACGAACAGGGCGGAGATGGGGAGATCCTTTGCTTCACGGATCGTACGGGCAAGGAGGTCCTCGCCGCCGTGCACGATCTCATCCACGCATAATTTGGTGCAGAGTGTCATTGTCTCCATGTAATCGCACTCCTGAGAGGCAAATGCGTTGTTGACAAGGTACTCGCATCCCTGCGGTGAATGGGCGAGCAGGGCGGAACCGGCAACCCCCAGTGCCGTCTGGGCAGCGCCGTTGAATGCACACCGGAGGTACGGGTCTGTGCATGTATCAGGCACCGGCGTCTCCGCTCCGGCTGCCCGTTTACTTCGTCCTTGTCCCATAGAGCATCCCCTTAAACAACCGCGAGCGCGGGAGGTCTTTGTTCTCCAGTGCCTGCCTGACCAGGGCAGCGATGTTTGTAATTCCCCGGAAGCCGTACTGGGGCTGGAACACCGGGTTCATGAGTGTTAAGTTCACCACCGGGCAGGGAGGGAACCGTCCGGCGTTTCCAAAGAAGATGGCGTCATCATACGTCCGGACAATTTCCTCCAGCTCATCCTCGGTCTCTTTTGACGAGCGGAAGCTCCCCAGCTTGAAGAGTCCTTTTGTCAAGATGATCTCCGGGTTGACACCGGTCTCTACCAGGAATTTGATGCTGGGCATCCTTTCCTTGATCGTGTAGGGATGGACGTTGATGACGACCGGGTGGGCACCAAACTCCTCCGCCATCCGGGCCAGCGAGAGGGCCCGGATCGGTCCGGGAAATTCTGATATTTCAATGATTGCCGTCTTCCCTGAAAGGGCCTTTTTTAAGTAGGCAAGGTCCGGCTCCACATCCCGCATCTCCCGCCCGATCACCGCGAGCGCTTTTTTCTCCATGCCAAGAGGCGTGGCTACCCCAAGGATCCATTCCTTTGTGGCCTCAGGCCCGTAGGGCTGCCCGGTCCTGCTGTAGGGGATGCCGTACCGTTCCTGCATCAGGTCGCCCAGCTTCTGCCCCCAGTCATAGCACCACGAGGCATTCAGTTCGACCTCCCGTGCACGGGTAATCTGCTCGACGGTGCATCCTCCTGCGATTATGGCGTTGATCTTAATGCCGACGTTTCCAAGGAGCCGTTCGATCTCGTCCATGTCCCAGTTGAACTCCGTGGGGGTAGGGCCCCAGCGGGCCCCGAGGATGTTGATCGTCCCTTTCATTGTCTTTTTTGGGGGCTCCATCAGGTCCAGGATGAGCCGGAACGCATCCTCATAGCCGCTCCGGAAGTCGCCGCCAAAGCCCTCGCTCCTGAGCGCCAGCACCCGGCAGCCAACCAGCTTCTCTGCCTCGCGGGCAATGCTTTCGACATCATCGCCGATGATCCCGGAACAGCAGCAGGAGAGGATGACGATGAGGTCGGGGTGATACTTTGCGTATGCTTCCTTAACTGCTTCCAAAAGTTTTCCCTCACCGCCGTAGATGACGTGACTTTCATCAAGGGCGGTGCAGGCAGTAGGTTCGAGTGGGACACCGCGTATCTCGCAGCACTCCCGTGTCCTGACAAAGTCAGACATATATAACGGGCACCCGGTCGGGCCGTGCACCAGGGGGACAACATGGCGGATGCCGCTGATGACGTAGTATGCAGTGAAAAATTTGCACATGGGAGCGTGCGAGGCCTGAAGTTTGGGGATCATCTCGCCCGTCTCCACGTTCGCCAGTAACTGTTGGAGGTTACCGTGAAATACGATGGAATCGTTCTTCATGATTCACACACTCTCCCATCACGCACGGATGATATATGTGTTTATACTGGATTTTTTATCAAAAACACCAGAATGCAACGCCACCGTTGCCTGCAGAAGAACAGGTCCACCTTCATTTTTCCCTTTTCACCCCTCCCCGGAACCAGAAATAGAAACATACATATAACCCGTCTTATTCATTCCTGTTATCCCCAGTGCTGGTGGTATGCCGTGTGAAAAAACACCTGATCCTGACCTGTATCTACTGTGTTCTCCTTGTATCGTTCCTTGTACCGTCCGTTCTTGCCGCAACGGTTACCTGTCCCTCAGACTGCTCCTGCCTGCTCCCTGCCGAGGCCAAGAAGCTCGGCTATACCGGCTACTGTAACGGGAAGCAGGCAATCTGCGGGTACGATGCGATGAAAAACGAGAAGTACTGCTATGAAAAAACCGTAACGACCGTCCCTTTCCTGACCACGACAAAGCCGTTCGTCACGCCCATGGTTCCCACGGCACCGGTACCGGTGACCTGCCCGTCCGGGTGCAGCTGCTACACCCCGGAAGAGGGAAAGCAGCAGGGGTATGCCCTCTGTGCCGGTAAGCAGACCCTCTGCGCGTACGATACGATGAAAAACGAGAAGTACTGCTATGAAAAAACCGTAACAACCCCGGCCCTGCCGACCCCGGTCATGCTGCCGGTGACCCTGGCTGTCACCGCGCCGGGAGTCACCGCGCCAGTGATCACCCTGGCTATGACCGCGCCGGGAATCGCCGTGACGGCAAGCCGTCGCTGCATGATCTCCGGCGACATCTTTGGGTTTTACAAAAATACCAGCAGCCTGAAGGTGAGGTTCACCCCTGCCGGCGTTCCACCGGCTTACGTGAGCGTATCGCCGGTCATGGCCGGCGACCTTGTCTCCCATTACACCTACACGGGCATCGCATCCTGTAACGGGGTAGTCGAGGTCGTCCCGGTCTACCAGCCCGTTGCCGGTGTCTGCCCGTGGACCGGCACATTTACCCCGTTACGGGGGACCGAGGTCAGCATGGACGACGTGGACCAGACCGGCTGGGATTTCACCTATGTCCCCCAGGACTCTCATGTCCCGGAAGTGGAAATTTTGTCAACGCCGCCCCTGCCGCGGATCGACGAGGATATCCGGGTGACGATCCGGGGGCAGGATGACGTCTCCATTGCCAGCATGACCGCAACGCTCGAGTTTTTCAAAACCGACGGCACCCGGCCTCCGTCCTCTTCACCGGCGCTGACGCCCGAACCTAAGCCGGTGCGTAAGGCCGGGGATGTGCCGTCATCATGGTCGGATTCTGTTTCGGTTTCCATGAACGGCCTCGCACGGATCGATATCAGGGCACGCGTCTGTGACCCGGGGGGCAACGAGCGGTGGGGATCTGCCACCGTGTGGTTCGGCTCCTGTGATGACAACCTCATGAACCGCGACGAGCAGCAGATCGACTGTGGGGGTGCGTACTGCCCGGCCTGCACCCCGTGCACCTGGTGCGGGGAGCACGTGATCCCCCTGCGCATCGCCGGCAGACCCGACGACAAGATCGATGTCGTGTTCATTCCCGACATTGACTATGGCGGGGACATGGCCCGGCTCAGCCGGGATGTGCAGGACACGATCATCAACGGGTATTTACGGAACACGGCGGTTGAGCAGAACCGCACCAAGTTCAACTTCTATTACCTGAATGACGAGGCGGATGTCACGGGCTTTGATGATGGTGCCCTATTTACGCCCCCGCTGGACTCCTGCGAGTCGTTCCAGGACGCGACGACCTTTGCGGATTCAATCGCGGTTGTGCACGTGACCGGCTTCCGCGACTGGGCAGGCCAGAGGTGCGGGAGACGGGTCTTCACCTCGGAGCCCACGAGCTACCGCACGTTTGTCCATGAGAGCGGGCATTCCCTGTTTGGGGTCAAGGATGAATACTGCTGTGACAGCGGCTACAGACAGAATGATCCCAATCCCAACATCTGGTCCAGCAGGAACAACTGCCGGAATGATGCAAACGCCATGGGCTGGGACCCGGACGACTGTGATAATTTCTGCCCGGCAGGGAGCGGGAACTGCGGGACGGGTTTCTGGGACATCGATCCCCCCCACTGCATCATGGCATGCTCGCAGTCCTGCGACCGGGCGATACTGGCGAGCTGTGGCCCCGGGGACCCGATGTGCCAGTTTGAGGAGGCATGTGAACGGAGGGTGAACGATGTCTTCAGCCAGTACCCGTAACGTGGTGATCGCAATGAAAATACAAGTCCTTCTGCTGGCGCTGGTTCTGACCAGTGCCCTGTGCATACCGGTTGCAGCGGAACCGGCAATGAATGATACGACAAAGGCAGTCATTGTTACCCTGCATTACAGGGACGGGACGGTAACGCCGGTCGGTTCACGGGTTGTCTACGGCTACCCGCCGGACAATATCGCGAATACGGACATGCTTGCCGACCTTGTCGGAAAGAACAGTGCCGTGATCGGGTCGTATGGCATCGAGGACCCGCGGATCATATACTCTGACACCGGGGCTGCCCTTGCAGATGATGTCGAGTTTACCGTGATCCTGCCGTTTGATGCCGGTGGGCAGCGTGTCGACCTCTATGACGGTGCCACCCGCGCAAAACTTGCCTCGGCAGATATCTCCGGGGCAGTCGCGGGATTCTGCTCATCCCACAGGGACGACCCTGACTGCGGGACTGCCATACCCTCGTCGCTCCTGTATGGTGCAGTCCTCGTTATTGTCCTTGTGATTGCCGGTGCCGGGATCTTCCTGTTCCTGATGCGCCGGAAACGCGGCGGTACTGTGTAGGCAGGTCTCCTTTCCCTTTTTTTCCCGCCACCTGATCCCAAAACAGAAACACTCATATAATCCGTTGTATTCATTGTTGTTATCCCCATCGCTGGTGGTATGCCGTGTGAAAAAACGGATCTGAACCATCACATGAGATCGATGGTTTCAGCGGACCGCTGTCGTATCACAAGGGGATACTCTAAGGAGACAATAAAGATTGGGATAGGGATCCGGCGCCGGGGACAGGATTAGCCGAAAACAGGTTGTCAGTGCCCGGCGATGATCAGGTAGTGGTACGGCCCGGCGTCCCGGACCGACAATATCCTGAACCCGGCAGACTCTATCAGGCTCCGCGCTTTTTCAATAGAGAACCGTTTTTCTTTCGGCGGGCCAAAATCCATCGGTTTGTCCTTCCAGTCAAGGTCGACGAGCCGGCCGGTAGGCTTGAGCATCGTTTTTGCGTTCCGGATCACTTTTTTTGGATCCGCAAAATCGTGAAGGTCGATCCCGAAGAACACGATATCGGCACACCCTTCGCAGGCGACGGTGGCTTCCGCTTCTTTTACCTCTGCAGACAGGTTGCTTAATCCTTCAATCTGTGCCTGCTCCCTGAGTTGTGCGACAGCCTCGGCGTTGATATCCACGGCAAAAACCTTCCCGCCCGGCCCTGCTCTCCGGGCGGCGGGAAGCGCAAAGTACCCCTCGCCACAGCCGAGGTCGACAAAAATCATCCCTTTTTCAAGCCCGATGGACGAGAAGATTTTTTCCGGGTCCTGCCACTCTTTCCTCTCCGGGTCATCTGCCCGGAACCGCCGCCTGTTCATGGGTTACTAACGCTCCTTCCCGCTCATCATGTAATCATTTCAGATTCCTGCAATAAGACTTTTTTTTAAAAGATTCATGCGGAAGGTCATGCCTGCATGCCTGCTATCGCTGCTTCATACGCAGATTTGACCATGAGCGGTGTCATAGAGCACTCGATGGCCGCAGCAACCGCAAGCAGGGCGAGGATCACGAGAAAAGCGCGCCACGTCCCGCGGACAATGAACAGGGGGATCCCCCCGGGGTGAAGGGCGGGCAGTCCTCCCGCAGTGCACAGGTACTCGCCAAGGTCCCTGATGCAGAGGAGCGAAAACGTGCCGGCGAGGATGAACGCCAGCATCTCCAGGATGCCATGGGGATACTACAGGGTCGTGACAACGCCGGGCGGCAGGGTTTTGTACCAGGCCCAGGCCCTGATAAACGAGGTATGGCCGAGCGCTGCGACCAGCACGAACACAGTCTCCTGCATGAGGAGAAGGACCAAGGGAAGAAGATCGCGCCGGAACCACCATATCCAGGCCCAGTACAGTGGGACGATGAGGATAAAGAGCGCGACACCGGCGTTGCTGAGCAGGAGCTGCGGGTAGACATGGGTCATCCGCGGGACCACAACAGTTGCGTGGAACACATACCGCTCGTTCAGTTCCGGGGCATTGTACGGCGCCAGATCCGGTCTCGTCACAACGGTCTTGAGGACGACGATGCCGATACCGAGAAGGAGAACGAGTGTGACCAGCAGGAAATAGTGTACGAAATGCTCAGGACCCTTCATAGCCAGCCTGCGATACTATTTATCAGGTTACAATTATAGGTTCGTCCATGAACAGGTTCTCGACCGGACACCAGGCTTCTTTTCAGCCTGCTCTTGTCCAGGGTATCGCAGCTGCCCTGCTGGTCTGCGCTCTTCTCGTTCCGCCCTGCCTGGCAGGTGGGGGCGGCAGCCAGACAACTGATGGTGATTCCGTGGCGGGGTACGGGTTTTTCCTCGGATTTGCCCCCCTGCAGGTGGCGACAAAAGCGCCGGTGAATGTTTCGACGACCCCGGTTGTGGCGGTACTCCCGGTAACGACGCTTGCACCGCAGACAACCCAAACGACATCTCCCCCTGCCCCGCCCCAGCAACCCCCGGAGGGCGTGCATGTTGTCACGACACAACCGTTTTCCGTCACCCTCCGGCCCACCGTCATGCCGGCACTCACCAGCATCGCCTTTGAGACCAGCCGGATTTTCTGTGTCTTCCCCAATATTCAGTGCGGGGGGTCCTGCGTCAACACGAAGACTGACAAAAGCAACTGCGGGCAGTGCGGCACCGTCTGCCCGTACGGGATGTGCTGCGACGGGCACTGTGTGAACTACAACGAAATGGACTCCAACTGCGGCGGTTGCGGCATTCAATGCCCTGAAGATAATTGGTGCAATAATGGAATATGCAAGCCTCGCTGCTCAGGGAACTACACCTATTGCAGCGGAAGCAACTGTGTCGACATGGACCACAACTGGAACCACTGCGGTGCATGCAACTTCCAATGCCAGCTCAACCAGTCATGCTGCAATGGCATCTGTGCCGATATGACATCGAGCTGGGCCAACTGCGGGCAGTGCGGCAGGCACTGCCGGATCGACCAGGCCTGCAGGAACAGCACCTGCGTTCAGGTGGTTGGTGGTCCGACCAATCCGAACCAGTGCCCACCCACGTTCATCGTCTGTGAAGGGATGTGTATGCCGGACTGGACAACCACGAACTGTGGTTCCTGTGGCAATACCTGCCGGCCATACATGGTCTGCGAAGAATACCTCCACCAGTGCACATGCAGCAGGGATGACTCGTTCTGTAACGGGCAGTGTATCCGGACCGAAAATGACACGCTGAACTGTGGCGGCTGCGGGATCACCTGCCCGGCTAATGCAATCTGCAGTAACGGGTACTGCGTGTGCCATGGTACTGACAAAGACAGGATGTGCAACGGGCAGTGCGTGAATCCAGATACAGACCCGGCCAACTGCGGCACCTGCGGGAATGCCTGCCAGAACGGGCTCGCCTGTGTTGACGGGCACTGCCTTGTCATCTGCTCCGGGAGCGTGACGAATGTCATGGATGGTGATGAGGCAAACTGCGGTGCCTGCCAAAACCAGTGCCCGCAAGGGCAGATGTGCGAATCTGGTGACTGCGTGGGCTGTCTGTACGGATATGCCACCTGTGGCGGGGTATGCGAGTATACTACCGGTGACCGGCAGAACTGCGGGGCATGCGGGAATGCCTGCGGGGACGGGCAGATGTGCATAAACGGCCAGTGCACCTCGACCTGCCCGGCAGGATACGAGGACTGCATGGGGAACCATGACTGCCGCAACCTCCATAATGACAACTCGTTCTGCGGTTCGTGTTATACCCCCTGCAATTATAACACGATCTGCGTCAACGGCCAGTGCGTCTCCACCTGCCCGCAGGGGCAGACGCAGTGTGACCGCTCCTGCAGGAACCTTGCAACGGATCCCCGGCACTGCGGTGCCTGTGACAGAACCTGCTTTGAGAACGAGATCTGCGAAAACGGCCAGTGCGTGACCGGCTGTTCGGAGGGGACATTCTGTAATGGCATAGGTTGTGTGGATATCTGGTTCGATAAGGTCAACTGCGGTGCCTGCGGGCACCAGTGCGTGGAGGTATGGGGTGTATGCATCTGGGGCATGTGCATACCGTATTGATGGAAGAACCAGGATAATTTTTTTTAACGGCAGCAGTGTTGTGGCCGGTTTTTTATAAAAAAGCAGGGGAATTCATCCCCTGCCCTGTGTTCTTATTCCTGTGCCCCTGGCCCCATGGAATCGGGCACCCGGTCCCGGAAGTCCAGCAGCCCGGGGATGATGACGCCCGGCCGTCGTCCCCGCTCGCGGGGGAAAACACCCTGCAGGCGGGGAGCCTGTACCGTGACGGAGAACTGGTACTTCCCCCCGTACCGTACTGGCATTGAACGGGGCAGGAGCAGGCCGGGTACCTGAGGACTGGAGGACACCGAGAGCAATGCGAAGAAGGAGAACGAGCGTGGCCAGCAGGAGATAGGCAACGAAATGCCCAGGAACCTTCATAGCCAGCCTGCGATACTATTTATCAGGTTACAATTATAGTTTCGTCCATGAACAGGTTCTCAACCGGACACCAGGCACCCTGCCAGCCTGCTCTTGTCCGGCGTATCGCAGTTGCGCTGCTGGTCAGCGCTCTTCTCGTTTCTCCCTGCCTGGCAGGTGGGGGAGGCAGCCAGACAACCCGCGGTGAATCCGGGATTGGTTACGGGTTTTTCCTGGGATTTGTTTCCCTGCAGGTGGCAACAAAAGCGCCGGTGAATGTTTCGACGACCCCGGTTCTGGTGGCCAGCCCGGTACGGACCGTGCAGACAGCAGCCCAGACGACGGTTGCAACACCCGTCAGTCCGGTAACGCCGCAGGTGACTGCCGTCACGCCCGGGCCAACGGCGGCCACAACAGGGAAAGTATCCCCAATCCCTGCCCTCTCGCCCCAGAAAATGACGAACCTTGCGATCGCTACCCCGCTGCCGTTTGCCACGAAACCGGTGGCCTTTATGACCATGGCCCAGGGGACGGCGGCAACGTACTGCTTAGCCCCCACAACGAAATGCGGCGGGACCTGTGTCGATACAAAGATCGATGCCCGCAACTGCGGGTACTGCGGGCAGACCTGTGAGGCAGACCAGCACTGTTCCAACGGGAAGTGTGTTTCTTCCTGCCCGTCCGGTGAAGCCAACCTGCATACTGACAACAACAACTGCGGGCAGTGCGGGTACCAGTGCCCTGCGGGAAAATCCTGCTTTAACGGGGCCTGCGCCGACAGCATCGCCCCGGAGTACCATGACTGCGGCAACGGGTACGTGAGTTTTAACAATGATTACCACTGCGGGGCATGCTTCCACCACTGCCTGGCCGGGACACAGTGCGGCGATGGCCTGTGCCGCAGCAACTGCGGGGGGACCCTCATCGATCTTGAATCGGACCCGAACAACTGCGGCCAGTGCGGGAGCATATGCATGGAAGGAGTGTGCTGCGATGGCAGCTGTATCATCTGGCCCTATCAGGGAAGGGATGCCAACTGCAGGTTCTGCGGGGATGCATGCCCGAACGGAATGACCTGCCAATTCGGTCCGACGTTTGCCGAGTGCGGCATGATCTGCACTGATTCCAATGGCGTTCAATGGTGGATTACATCCACGTCTCAATTGATCAATGACGACAACTGCGGTGGCTGCAATATCATATGCGCCAGCGGGACGCACTGCGCAAACGGCCTGTGCAGGCAGAGCTGCACGGCGGGATCTGTCCTCTGCAGCGATAACACGTGTATACCCGAGAGCCCCCAGGACTGCGGGTTCTGCGGGAATACCTGCCCGCCGGGCGGGATCTGCACCAACCACCAGTGCACGTGCCCGGAGGGGTACGGCCTGTGCAACGGCGCCTGCGTCGAGCTGGGGACCCGGTCGCACTGCGAGACCAATTGCCAGCCCTGCCCTGCGGGATTCGAGTGCAGGCGTTATGAGCAATCACAGGGCGCGTCCTGCGTGTATGAATGCCCGTACGGTTACCGGAACTGCGGGGACGGGTCCTGCAAGAATGTCCAGATCGACCGGCAGAACTGCGGTGCCTGCGGGACCGCGTGCGCTGCCGGCCAGTACTGTATCAATGGTGCCTGCTCAAATTCCTGCCCGGCCGGGTCCATGGACTGCCAGAATGACGGAACCTGCGACGACCCGTTAATCGATCCCCTGAACTGCGGGGGCTGCGGTATCAGCTGCGAGGGACAGGATCTCTGTGTCAACGGGGTGTGCGGGGGATCCTGTGGTATCGGTTATATCTACGAAAACCGCTGTTTTAATGAATCGGTGGGCGGCCGTGTCTGCAGTGACAAGCGGACCGACTCGCTCAACTGCGGGGGCTGCGGCTGGGCGTGCAACCTGCACAAGACCTGCGTGGACGGCTGGTGCGAGGAGGCCTGCCCGGCAAATACGCACTGGTGCGATGGCCCCGGGTGCACGGACCTGATGTTTAACAGGAACCACTGCGGGACATGCGGGCACCAGTGTCTGGGTGTATGCATCTGGGGCGTCTGCGTGCCGTACTAACGGGAACCTGAATATTTTTTTTTCAACGCAGCAGTGTTGAGGCCGGTTTTTTAAAAAAAGTTACACTGTCAACAGTGTATTATTTAAAAAAATAAAGCAGGGGAATAATCCCCCTGCCTCTCTTTAAGGCTTTTGTACTTCCCCGCCTTTTCCGGTCCTGCCCATGTGATCGAGCACCCGGTCCCAGATGACCAGGAGCCCGGGCACAACGACATATGAGAGCACGCCTGCCCCAAGGAATAATCCCGTGATCAGGATCTCATTTTCGACCATATCCGTTCACCTTCACGAATTCTTCGCTTACGCGAGGGCCGGGACAGTGTCTGCCCAGGTCTCGACCTTCGTGCGGATCGCGTCGTCCGAGTAGGACTGGAGCGTGACCCGGTCGCGGGCAAACGTGAGGTTGTACAGCTCGCCGTTTGCGTCGTGGCACCGGAGCGTTGCGGAGAACGAGTCGTCCCCTGCATCATGCGCCGGTGTGCCGGCATGGGCTGCAGTCAGGCCGGCTGCTGCCATCAGGGCTGCTGCACCTGCGGTGTACCCGGCAACGCTGTTGAACCGGTGGGATCCGATCCCGACGGTCTTTGCGTTCACGTCCTGGTACACGACTCTTCCCGTGTAATTCTCCCGGGTCTTCTCAACCCCCGGGTGGTTTGTTCCTGCGGTCATGTAGTTCACGCACCCGAAGGGGTTGGTGGTGATGACCGACTGTACGATACCATCGAACGTTGTCACGTCCGATATCGGGGCCGCAAGGTTGCGGACCGCGTTTTTTGTTTCGCTGCTCTGTACGAAATCTGCCATTTGTGTTTCCTCCTTTTTGTTTTTCCGAAGAGGTCTTCAGACCTCGAGGACGAGAAGAATTCGTCAGAATTCTTCGAGTTCCGAGATCGTCAGAACCTCCATTTTTCTCTAGTTCGTCGCCGGGGCCCCTTTGACATATACATATAGGACCTCGGGGAGTATCTGCTTTGATTATGAAACGGATTTTGGGAAAAACGGAGAGAGAATTTTAACCAGATTTTGGAATGGGATAGAAATTTCGGCCGGTTGGAAGGAACGTAAAATGTTCCTTCTGTGGGAAATTTGTGTGGAAAATATTAGGAGGAGCACTCATCCGGAGTAGGATTTAAAAAAAATAAAAAAAATTCCCCTACTTCTCTCACATCCCCACCCACATTCTTTACCCCATCCACCCACACGATCCTGCCCCCAATTAGCGCTATTTGTTTCCTGAATTTTACTACGGTGAATCGGCCGGATTTTTCGAATTATGCCCGGTTTTTTGGGAATTATGCCCGGAAATCGCGTCCGGACCAAGGTTTAGACGGGGCCCCCAGATCAGTCTACCGTCGGAGACCTACGGATCACAGGAGGGCCCGATTCTTAGGGAACGGAGAGGCATTTTGGATCAGATTCCGGTATCCTGGCCTTCCGGAAAAAGGGGGTTCCTTCTGTTTCAAGGTACTGCAGCCCGATCCGGCACCCGATAGCCTGCCCAATTAGCGCTATTTGTTTCCTGCATGTTACGATGATGAATCGGCCGGATTTTTCGAATTATGCCCAGCATTTCGGGAATTATGCCCGGCATTTCGGGAATTATGCCCGGAAATGGCGACCGGGAAGGGTTCCGGGCGGGTGCCCTGATCAGGGCTACCGTCGGAGAACCAATAGGATACCAACAGGTCTCCCTGAGTGGTTGGAATGACCTGCCCGGATCGCTCCTGGAATGCCGGTATAGGATTGGGAGGGGGTCAGGCCGCCCCCTCTTCCTGCCTACCGGCCGTACCTGCCTCCACCACGCAGGCGCCCGGTCCTTCCCTCTCCGGAACATCGTTCTTTGAAACATTTCCTCCACTGTCCTGTTCGGTGAGCCCGGCATCGCTGATCCGGAAGTATCTGTAGGAGCCGTGCTTATTGTAGGTCCAGAGCTCGGGAATGACCGGACCCGGGATGATGTGCGAGCGGAGCAGCGTAATCAGTTCGCGGTGCATCAGCTCCACATACCTGACAGGTGAATGGAGAACGGTGACGTACCTGATCCGGACAAAGATCATCTGGACCGGTGTCCGGATCATGAAACTGAAGACGCATTCCGGGCCGGGTCGGAATCTTGTGACCGCCCCTCTCGCACCGGCAATCCGGATTGCATCCTCAATCCCACGTGTTACCGGCCGTCCCCGTGTCATATCTCATCCCTCCTGGCCCGGGCCGGCACCTTCATCAGCCGGAATTTCTGGAACTCCCGTCTCACCGGCTGCGTCCGGATGCTCATGGAATAGTAGTGATGGCTCATCCTGCGTGCCATCACCCACTCCAGTTCCTCGCCATGCGTCCGGATCCCCCGCATCACCATATGCGGGAGAAGGAAGAGCGGGACACGCTCCTCTGTCATGGTCGGGCGCCGGGGCATCAGGACCGCCCCCGCTTCTCAAGCGCCGTGATCCGGGTGTCGAGCTGCCCGATCTTTTTGTCAAGCCTTTTGAAGATCCGTTCCTGCCGGTCAAAAAGGGAGAATGCCATATTGCCCGGGCTCTCCGGTACATCTTTTCGACCTGCCATTACCACACCACCGTCCGGATTGCCGGTCGCTTTGTATTCGGTGTGTTCCTGCGCCCTTCAAGCCTCATGATCTGGCGCCGGAGCTTTCTTACCAACCTGGCTGTCAGCCAGGATGCGAGGCCCGGTTCTCCACTACCTGCATAGAAAAACCCTGTTGTGAGTTCTCTCCATGCGTTGTTCTCCTGTCCGGTCACGGCCGTACCGGACGCGAATAGGTCCGGTTCGGCCACATCCTTCATGTTCAGTTCCATTTTTTCCATGATTTCTTCTTCATTTTCATACGTTGATCACCATGCGGTACACAAAAGGAACAGGCGGCCGTGCCCGTTCCCTTCTGTTCATCATTTTAAAAAAAACCGGTCCCTGATCTGCCGGGTGAAGCCCGGGCTAAAAAGAGTCCCTCCCGTCCCTTTTTTTTGAAACGGCAGGTCCCCTCTCCCGCTCACCTGCACGTGCGGCACTCAACTCATTGACCGGCAGTCAACGTCGTTGTCGGAAATCTGCGGACAGAAGAGAAGCGGCCCGGGCGTCCGCGCAAAAGATCCCGGAACCGGTGCCTGGAATTACCTGTACGGATGGGAGTGCAAAGGACCTTTCTGGCCCTTCTTCACCCTGTCCTTCCGGGCAGGGCGCGTCTCCCATCAGGCAGCAGACAGACAGCATGGAAACATAAAAGAACCCGGCAAAGCGGCGGGCAGTCTTTTCTGGCCGCCCGAGCCGCCGGATCTTCCTCGCTGTCCGCGTGCAGAAATCTTCGGTCATGTGTGTATAATTTCTGTTTTAATATGGAGCTGATAAGGCTGGTGGTCGGTGCGGAATTTTTCGCAGTTATTCTGTGTCTGACAGGGCAATTGAAGCCCGTGTTGCGCCCGGATTTGTCAGACGACCAGCACACGCGGTCCGAGCGCGGCAATTTTTGTGAGAAATTCCGGGTTTTCGGGGGATTTTTCCGATAACCTTCCCTCGCGCCGCAAGCGATGGGAAGGTTATGAGAAGATTGGAGAAAGCAATCTTCGGGCTGAGAGAAGATTGCTAAAGCAATCTGCGAGCAGGGGGGGTGCGGCAGGTTTGATAAGATTTTGCAGGAATGAGTGAGATGTTGTTATGAGAAGATAACGGCAAGGTTACGGGATGTTCATCATAATGAACATATGTTCAGAATTTCGAACATTTTTATTGAAAAATGAAAAGTCAGATGATATATTATCAGATTAATCTTTGAGGATTCCGATTATCCGATCGATGACTGCATTCAATACCTGATCGTTCAGGTGTCCAGCCCGGTACTGGATGATCCGGCAGTCTGCCGTGAATAACCGGTTCGGCCGGACATTGCTGTCCTGCCGGAGCGATCCCTCGATGAAATCTTCCTCGCTGATTGGGATGCTGTACTGATCCTTCACCTGCCGGCTGGTTATCTGGCAGAGGATCACGTCATCTCCATCGAGTGGAGCGATTACAAAAGCCGGGCGTTTCTTTGCATTACTCAACTCGAAGACCCGATGCGGGTCTTCTCAATTGGTGTTAACGCGGGTCTCTCCAGATAAGACCAACCTTCACCTCTTATGAGCTTACGGTTGGTCAGTCGTGAAGCGTTTAACACCAAAAATCGGAAAAGGGAAAGAGGACAACGACAACGTCGCCCTTTACAAATTCGCCCATGCTTCGTCCTCCTCAGGGCGCAGCCAATCTTTCTTTAAGGAGGACTCGCTTGCGTACGCGGTTTCGTTCGCGGTCTTCTTTTGCACTGACCTGATGAAGTCAAGGATCTCACGATAGCGCTGGCGTGGCACATGGTGCAGTTCCCTGATGATCTGTTCCTCGACTTCCATGGATATCTACCATCTTGTGCGAGTATTACTCAGTCCATTATTCCGGGTACGTAATCGGGTTATCTGTCAGGCCTGACGCGAGAGCGGGGCTTACGCCCCTCTGCCTTCCTCGGGCTTGCCCCGGGTGATTGAGTGATGGGGGACGGTTGGCACGGTACGGGCTGTACCGGAACCGGTTTCATGAGGGATTTTAGCGGGGAAAAAGTGATTGGGAAAGGTGATGGGGGGAGCAACGCTGATTAACACGTGGTGCCCGGAATACTCTTTGCTGATCGTTTCCAAAATAGACTAATGAAAAAAGGCTCTCAGTACTGCAATCATACAGATATCGTGGTGTCATGAGGATGACTGAACCGTACGCCGAACCAGGACCACTATGGAGTCCACTCCAGGACAGATTCTTCTTTGCCCTCTGGATTGCCCAGATGGTCTCCAACATCGGTACCTGGATGCAGAGCACCGGCGCTGCATGGATGATGACCGGCCTCGACCCGTCACCGGTTATGGTCGCGCTCGTCCAGACAGCATCGAGTATTCCGGTTTTTTTCCTCGGAGTTGCCTCGGGAGCGATTGCTGACATCGTTGACCGCCGGGCCCTCCTGATCTTCACGCAGATCTGGATGCTTTTCTCTGCTGCTGTGCTTGCGGTTCTTACATTTTCCGGCCTGACCACGCCATTCTCCCTGCTCCTTCTCACGTTTTCTCTCGGTATGGGATCGGCGCTCATGCTGCCCGCATTCCAGGCAATATTTCCGGAACTGGTCAGACGAAAAGAACTTCCCGCGGCAGTCACGCTGAACGGTGTATCTGTCAATATTGCCCGATCCGTGGGTCCTGCTCTTGGCGGAATCGTCGTTGCCCTGGCCGGACCTGGGCCGGTCTTTTTGTTAAATGCCCTCTCCTTTGTCGGCGTTGCCATTGTCCT
>JAPKXY010000028.1 GCA_026394605.1 Methanoregula sp. | reverse complement strand
TCCTGTTCAGCAGCGAATTTCCGCATGTACACGTGGTTCTTTGCCGCTTCGATTGAGTCTGCCGGTATCTGGTGATCAAAGAGCATGATGATGCGTTTTTTGTCAAAGACCTGCGTTCCACCCATCTCGTAAAACTTCCGGATGGCAAGGGGACCGGTGATGTCATGGATCATTGCCGCGTCAACGGGTGCCATCACTACATGCCCGGCGTGAATGCTGTGTGAGCATTTACCTGAGAATATTTTCTCAACGATCGTTTTTCCCATGCTCAATCGCTAGTACTATGGATGGTGTTAGATATTGTAGTTTTATGCGGGACAAAGGGTCAGTACATAACCCTGCACTGGGATCTGTATTGTACTCCAGACCACTGACAGAATCGGTAAGGAGGCAAAAACGGGATCATACAGCCTTCCAAAGCATCCTGAATGCGAAATTTTTCGCACTCAAAGGAATGCTTAACCAGATCGCATCCCAATATTGATACGATAACCATGACACGAATGATTGTAATCCTCTCTGCTGCCATCCTCCTTATCGCAATGGCAGTGATCGGCAGTTCTGTTGCTGCCACCCCCCTGGATTCCTGTAATGACCGGGTAATCCATGCAAGCGGGAACGGGAACATAATCGGGACACCCGACCGTGCGCAGGTCTCGCTTGCGATTGAAACGGAGAATTTAGATGTGAAAGTCGCACAGCAGGAGAACGCTGCCCGCATGACGCAGGTAATCGATGCGCTCGTCACAGCCGGCCTGCCGGAAGATGCGCTCAAAACAACAGGGTACAATATCTACCCCATCTATGAGGACTCCAAGTCACCGTTTGACCAGAAGATCCGCTCGTACCGCGTGACCAATACGGTCACGGTCACCCTGCACGATGTGAACAGGACCGGCGAGGTGATTGACATCGCGGTGGCAAACGGCATCAACCAGGCAAGCTCTATCCAGTTCATGCTTTCTGACGAGCAGGCACAGGTCTTACGCACCGAGGCATTGAAGAAGGCGGTTGCCCGCGCCCGTGCGGATGCAGAAACGGTTGCATCTGCTCTCGGTGTCCAGATCACCAGTATCAAAGATGTGGATATCAGCGGCGGCTACATGCCGGTGCTCTACGATAATTACATGATCGGGAATGCCGTGCAGAAAGCCGCACCCACCCCAATCCAGCCCGGCGACGTTACGGTTACTGCATCGGTGTCCATCACCTACCTGATCCGGTAATCCCGATCTCTTTTCAAAATGTTTTTACCCAAGCAGGGTGTGATCATTTCATAAAAACAATGAACGAATCCGGATTGTTCCGGTACCAATATCCCTAAAACCAAGCATCGAATATCCACAAAAGTAGCGGATACAATAGGAATGATTATTTCATGGAGCGCAATATCGGCTTTAAGGAGCGCAGGTACATTGAGGAATTGAGGATCCTCACCAAGTCGACTGCGCTGGACTGCGTGATCGATGACCGTTTCGATCGTGTCATCTACGTGATCCGGCAGGGAGACATGGGGCTTGCGATCGGCAAGAAAGGAGAGAACATACGAAGGCTTCAGACCGTGCTGGGAAAGAGGATCGAGATGGTGGAGTATGCTGAGGCACCTGACGAGTTTGTCATAAATATTTTCAAACCCGCAGAAGTCGCAGGCATCGAACGCACACCGGAAAACGGTCCGGTCAATGTGCTGGTAAAGAAGAAGAGCGATCTCGGGATCGCAATCGGAAAGGGCGGGTGCAATATCGAAAAGGCGCGGGTTCTCTGTCGCAGGTTCTTTGGTTTTGATGTAGGAGAGGTACTTCTCGCGCCGGGGGTAGCATGATGGAACGACCAAATCCCGCAATCATTTCCGATCTCTGGGAGGTCATCTGCGAGCGGGCACAAAACCCCTCGGAGCATTCGTATACGAGCCGTCTTCTTACCCATGAGAAAGGGATTGACAGGGTGCTCGAAAAGGTGGGTGAGGAATCTACCGAGTTTCTCCTTGCAGTAAAAAACGGTGTTCCCGAACGCACCGTTGAAGAGACAGCCGACCTGCTCTTTCACCTGCTCATTGCGCTCCGTGCAGCCAATATCGACCTTGCCGATGTGATGCAGGAGCTTAAACGGCGGAGAAAATAACCCGGTACGGTATCATTTCTGTAAGAATTCCGAGATATCCCTCATCAGTGGCAGTTCGCTCTCCACCTGTCCCGCGTCGTCAAGCACACGCTGCTCCACATAGATAGGGGCATTCCCCCGCAACGCAAGTGCGATACCGTCACTCGGGCGGCAGTCTACATGAACCTCTTTGTGATCTGCAAAAAGGGCAAGCTGCGCATAATAGACACCATCGTGGATTGTATCGATCTGGACCGAGTTCAGGGTGATGCCGAACTTTATAAATGTCTCTAAAAAGAGGTCGTGGGTGAAGGGGCGCGGGAGCACCTCTTTGTTTCTTGCGCTGTTGATGGAGACCGCCTCCCAGAGTCCCACAAAGATCGGAAGGACCCGGTCAGTACCATCAGTGAGTATGACAACCGGCACTGTTCCGGACGGACTCACCACGACAAAGACGCCTTTGACAAAACAGGGAACAGGTGCCATACGTGAGAGAGACATCGTCCTGCTTCCTTATTAAGAGTTGAGGTCGGGTCAGGAAGGAGGTCTGCCCGCAGTTGCCTCCCTGCGGACGATGAGGACACTCGAGAAAATGCCCAGCGCGATATTGAAGTAATAGAGGACGAGGCGCCAGATCACGATAAAAATGCCGAGGATTGCCGATGGGAGAAAGAGGGCGTACATCGAGGTCGCGCCAACTTCGGCAATCCCGGAACTTCCCGGTGTGAGCGGGAGCATCATCAGGATGGCGAGGATAAGGTTGATCACAAATGATTCAAAGATGAGTGGCGGCTGCCCGAGCCCGACAAGGATGAGTGAAGCAGTCACGCATTCAGAAACCCAGTAGAGCATGGTAAAGAACAACCCCCACACAAGACCTCCTTTTGCACTACGGACAAACTTCTTGAGCGCGCCATGGAAGTTGTCAACCTCCTGGTCAATCCTGCACGAGACCTCAGAAAACCTCTCCGGCTCCCAGTGTTTTGTAAAGATACGGGCGATACGGATCATCGTGCATTTGAGGGTCTGGGGACGGGTGGCGAAAACGAAGAACAGGATCAGACAGCCTGTGACAAAGGCAAGTGTGACGTACATGATGAGATTTGACGTCTCTCCAAGGCTCTTCCATTCCCGGTTTAATACGATCATGGCAAATGCCGCAAGCATTGCAAGCATGATCCCGTCGAGCACCCGTTCCATGATCACGATTGCGGTCGCGTCCCCGAGGGGAACATCTGCCTTGTAGAGCTCATGGATGCGCACCGGCTCGCCACCTGCCTGTGCGGGTGTGATTGCTGCGGCAAGCAAATTGGCGAATACGAGGTTCAGACTATACAAGAACCCGACACGGTAGCCGAGCGAATTGGTCATCAGCTGCACCCGCCATGCCCAGAAGCACATCGTGAAGATATGGGCGATAAAGGCAAGGAGTAAAAAGACCGGGTTGATTTTGCGCAATGAATCGATGGTCTGGTCATTGATCGTGAAGAGCAGGACGATGGCCAGCACGATGACGGAGAATGTGATCGAAACAACCAGCCATTTCCACTGTGATCTCTCCATCTGCATCCCTCAGCCGTCAGAACTGTGCCAGCTTATACCGTATACGCGTATTGTATCCAGAGAGGTTACTTAACAAAGTATAAACGCTTGTATGGTCGGGGTCAGATGAGTGACCGACACCTTATAGACATCAAATGGCAAACAGTTCGCGATTGGATATAATCCTCATTAACCCTGCCCTGACCGCAGCGTCAAGCCAACCGTGACCGTAGCTTGCGCAGGCAAGGGCGTTTTCTGTCTGTTGCTGCACCTGGTACAACCGCGCCCGTTCTGCATATACACCAGTGATCAGAAGAATGCGCTGAGCGGCGGACCCCATCACCGTCCCGTCTTCCGCAGCAGGCACAACCCCTGCGCATGCGGTGGCGAGCAGGCGAACGTACCGCTGGGTTTTTTCCTCAAGTCGATCACGCAATCCGGCAGGTGCCAATTCGCACGTGCTGCTAAAGGGGCAGGCGGGTGTCAGGGTATAAAAAAAACCGTGTGCGATACCAAAGTGGTGCCATCCAAATGCATAATAATATCCTGCAAGCGCGTTCACCCAGTCGCCCGATGCAAGAAAGAGGTTGCCATCCTGCAGGTAGGCAGTCACCATCCCCAGCAGATCCGAAGCGGTGCTGTAAAGCGGTGTGTTTTTCAGGGCTATAATGCGAGTCGCTTCGTGCTGCGCCGCCAGCAACCGTCCGCAGTCAGCCACATTCATAGGCCGGCAAACATCTCCAGGTACTTTTTTTCCATATCGTGCAGTTCTGCGGGAACGGCAAGGATATGGAGTGGTGGTCCGAAATCGACTTTTCGCATCCGCTCCGCGGTGCCCGCAGCGACCATGGGATGGTCAGAGCCTGCGCGGGCAACACCTACATAGAGCGGGATGCCCGTGTTGTTTTGGTGGGCCATTGTCTCAAGAAGTTCAACTGCTTCATGGATCAGCATGTACCGATCTTTTTTGATATCGAGGTAGACGAGCGTATGGAGGCGAAGGGAAAGGTTCCGGGTGATCACGTCAACAGGTGTCGTGGGGAACCAGTTCTTGTGCGGGAACGGCAGGGAACATGATTTGCCGAAACGATAGTTCTGGAGGCCGGTCAGTCCGCAGACAGCACTCGAAATGGAAGCCCCGTGGATAATCGCCGTCCGGATACCGCGTTCTTCTGCCCGCATCCGCAGGTCGATATGAGTTGTGGAGACCATCGGATCACCGGCAGCAAGAAATGCAATGTTTCCGGATGCCGCGTGATCTAACAGCCCGTCTGGGTACTGTTCGATCTCCTCACGGGAGAGAATATGAACCGGTTTGTTATAGTACCGTGTGAGTTCGTCCACGGATGTCCCCATCAGGCGCGACGTATAACATTCGAGATAGACGGCGTCTGCATCTGCGATGCACTCACGCCCTTTTTCCGAGATATCTTTCTTATCAAAGAGCCCGAGCCCGATAAATGTCAGCATGCCAGTGTTACCATAACGTCGCGGGGATCAGGACCGGTCCCGTGCCCGTCATCAGTTAGTATATTGCGTGATGTAATCCACAAGCGATTCGAGGACCAGTCTTACATCTCCTTTGCGTGTCGCCGAGATGAAGAAAAGAGGCACATCTTTTTGCAGGTCCAGCCCTTTCCTGATCTCGCTGTCGCTCATGGTACCCGGAAGGTCAGATTTATTTGCGGCGATCACCATGGGGAGGCGCTTTTCCCTGATAAGCTGGACGTGGTGGCGGGCACGCTCCAGTGCTGACGGTTTTGTTGCGTCAATGAGGAGGACGATACCCATTGCATGGGAAAGCAGCATCGGCACGACAGAGTCAAACCGCTGCTGCCCCGGCGTCCCGTAGACTGTGATTTCAAAGT
Organism: Methanoregula sp.; assembly: GCA_026394605.1. Taxonomy (GTDB): domain Archaea; phylum Halobacteriota; class Methanomicrobia; order Methanomicrobiales; family Methanospirillaceae; genus MVRE01. The sequence goes on along the minus strand of JAPKXY010000028.1, from coordinate 56,268 downwards.
TCTTCCAGTGCAACCAGCCAAAGTCCATGGCAACCGTTGTCGGATCGCCCGCGACACCCCGCCGGTCGATCGAGAACCCGAGATCAGAGGCATTCGTCACGAAGGTGGATTTCCCTGCCTGTGTTGGTCCGGTTACCACGATCTTGGGGATATAGGGTACCACCCGTCCCTCTGTGGCAATGAACGGCACCGACCGCCTTGGCACGTTTGACCAGGAGGTGTGCATCAGCGTGAAGTAGTTGAAATGGAGTTGGGAGCGAAATGCAGAGCTGATTGCAATGATCAGGTCGTATGAGTATTTCTCAATGAACTGATCGATCAGGGACCTGCCCTCCAGGTTCAGGTGTTCGAGGATGAGGGTGGTTGTACCGGAGGTCTTTGCAGCCTCAGCGATTGAGATCGTGCCCTCAAGCCCGAGATCATTATACAGCAGGTCAACGTAGATAAACGCGATCTCCACCGCGTTCTCTTTGGATAGTTTCTTCACCTTCGTTTCCCATGCCTTCAGAACATCTTTCCGGGTCCGGCTGCTCTTTTCGATCCGCTCACGGTCAACCGCATCAATAAATACAACCTTTTTATTAAAAATCTCCATTGTGCAGCCCCGTTTCATCGCTGCATCGTGCTTGAATATATCAAATGTCGTGTGAGGCAGCACGACAAGACATGAAAGTCCTTTTGAAAGTGCAGCAAAGAGCGTAGAGATCATGAAGAGTTGCCCGTCAACACCAGGCTCCATACTATACATCACCCTGCTGCCCCTGGGGATCCCTCCTCCCAGCATGTCATCGATGCCGTTGATGCCGGTTGAAATCATGGCCCGATTACCACCTGTCCTTTCTGGACTGAAAATTTTTGCCATTTGGAAGGAACCCCTTTGATTCCCATGATACGCAGGTAATTGGTGCTCTGCTCGATCTTCACCTCGATTACACCGGTCATCAGCTGTTTAACGAGCGAGATCGTCTTCTCATCAAATGACTCGTTGTTTAAGAGGTAGAACCCGACCCCATCGATCTTTTTTACTTTGGATGTGAGCACATGGAGGAACTGGTACAGCACTTCAAGCTTGCGGTACATGAGCAGGGTGGACACGGAATTGACACAGAACCTCACCGGGGGCGGAAAGAGCCCCGATTCACCGTCAGAAAAATCCCCGTCAAAGATCAGCTCGACCATTTTTGAAAATTTGATGCCGATACCGGTGAGGTCCGTCGGGCTTGCGACAAACATCAGCCGGGTGGTGTCAGCAATTCCCGGCGTCGAGCTCTTGGTGATCGCGTCGATTGTCCCGACATACCGTTTATCCACCTCCATTACTTTGAATGCATCGATAACTTCTGCGGCACGGTCATTTGTAGAGAGCACAATCGCATATTCTCCGGGAAGCGGTTTTGTCAGGGAATAGGCAAGATCCTCAGCAAGGCTCATCGGGGGCGCCAGAACAAGAAAATTCGTTCCCGCCTCAAAACCGCCGAAACCTTGATCGATCTGCACGATCCCTGACTTGAAGTTGTACATCTATTGCACAATCATTTCATGAGAAGATTTATAAGTGCTCCGATAAAAAAGCCCAGAGCGACTGAATAGACTGATGCAAGAATCGCAATCCTTGCGCCGAGCTGCCGATAGAGCACTGCGATTGTTGAGACGCACGGGACAAAGAGAACGCTCATGATGGCAAAGGTGTAGAGCTGGACCCCGCTCATGACTGCGGCAAGATTTGCATTTCCGGCGAGCACCGCGAGGGTCTCAAACGCAAGTTCCTTGCGAAAGACACCAAAAAGTAACGCCGTGGATGTATAAGCCGGGAGTCCAAAAAGTGTGGTCATGACAGGGGCGACTACCTGCTGGAATGTGTCAATGGTCCCGGTGTACTGGAGGATCCCGAGCACAATACTGGTTATGACCAGCACCGGCATTGCGATGAAGAGGAACTCCTTTATCCGAATCCATGATTTCGCGAGTACGAGTCCGGGGCGGGGCCGGCGCAGCGGTGCGAGGTCCACAATCATGCCGAACTGCTCCCCGGGGGTGACGCGGGAAATGACAAGCGCAGTGAGGATGATGAGCATGAGGACGATGAGATACACAGAGAATGCCCAGGCAATCCCGACAAACGCCGCGACGATCCCCGCAATCACGACCGTTCGTGCGGAGCAGGGAATCATCGTGATCAGGAATGCGGCGATTGTCTGTTCCCGCCGGGTTTTCAGGATTCGTATGCTCATCACTGCGGGGACCGTGCACCCGAATCCAATCACCATGGGGATGATCGCTTCGCCGTGCAGCCCGAGCCGGTGCATCACCCTGTCGGCAAGGAAGGCGGCGCGTGTCATGTAGCCGGAATCCTCAAGAAGCGAGAGCGCAAGGTAAAACGTGAAGACAAAGGGAAACGCGATGCCGAACCCTGCCTGTAATGCGATAAGGAGCGATAAGCCGATCTGTCCGGCAAGCGGTGAAAGCCCCAGTGTTGCAAAGGGCCCGATCACGTATGTCGTAAACACAGACACGATAATCCTCTCCATCCACGAACCGATGATAAAGACGGACAGGAGCATGAGCACGATAATTGCGCAGAGGATGGGTATGCCCGGCACTGTTCTCGTCAATATGCTGTCCAGATCGAAGGAGCGTTTTCTCCTGCCGATTGTGACGGTGTCACTTGCGAGCTGGCGAGAGAAGTTGTGACGGTTTGTCGCGATGATCTGGTGCACGGACATCTGGTGGCGCTGCCCGATTTCCTCTGCAATTGATGCCGCCGAGTCCCGCAGCAGGGGATCACCGCTCATCCCAAGAAGGCCAAGCAGGTTTTTATGCCGTGGTGTGGACAGCGTTTTTTCAAGACTTTTAAGTGCCGCTTCAATGTGGTGGTCATACGGCACCTGGGTCTGTGGAGGGTGGGCTGAGCTGATAGTTTTCGGAATGATCAGATCGATATTTCTTCCCTCTACCGCTGCAACCGCAATCACCTCGACCCCCAGATGTTTTGAAAGGCGTTCTGTATCGATGGAAAGTCCTGTTCGCTCTGCCTCGTCCATCATGTTTACGACAACGACCATCGGCAGGGAGTATTCCGCCACCTGTAAAAAGAGGTAGAGGTTCCGCTCAAGCTTGGTCGCATCAAGCACGGCAATGAGAGCATCGGCATCTCTCTTCTCGAGGAACCCGCGCACAAGTACTTCCTCATCGGTACTGCCGTCCAGCGAGTAGATGCCGGGAAGATCGATGACCTCAATTTTCTCCTTCTTGAAGCAGACATTCCCGCGCTCGAGCGTCACCACCGTTCCCGGATACCGGTTGACCTCCACACCCAGCCCCGTGAGCTGGTTGAAGATCAGGGATTTTCCAACGCCGGGATTTCCGATCAGGGCAAATTTCATTTCAGAGGCTCCACGCAGATGGATGCAGCGACTTCAGGACTGAGTGCCACATCGCAGCCTTTTACTTGTATAACGAGTGCCTGGTTCGCGAGCTTGCGCTTGATCCGCACGCGTTCGCCCGGTACAACACCGAGATCGAGGAGCCTCTGGGCACGCTCCTGCCCGAGAATCATGCTCACGATCACATCATCGCCCTCTTTAAAATCAGTCAGGGCGCTGAGGGGGCAATGTATCATGCAAGGATCCTCCTCCTGTCCCCCTCGCCATTGATGACGGTGCTGCCGGGGTGCTTTGATATACACACCGAGACGGTCAATTGTCTCATCTGATACAGTGTGCTCCAGCAAACAGGCTTCGTTTGATGCGGATGACCGGTCCATGCCCAGCATTTCCGAAAGGAAGCACTGGAGCGTCTCGTGCTTTTTTGCCACCCGCATACCCAGTTCCTGTCCCTGCGGTGTCAGCGCCACCGTACCATCGTCACCCAGCATAACATCCCCTTCAAGGGCGAGCATTTTCAGGTCGGAAGCAACCTCCTCATCCGGTCTTTTGAGTACTGATGCCAGATCACGGGTCGACGGCTGTTGCTGGCAGTCCCTTATCAGGAGAAAAACCGCTTCAAGTTCATCTTCACGCTGGGAGGGTTCCATAATCGTTCGTCCATAATTCTTGTGCCGGCATCCTCATTAATATGGGGGGCGGGCGTACGGCGCCGAATCATCAAGGCTATGTAGACGTGGCGGGCAATAGTATGCAAGGATGATCTACTGGCTCTATGAACAGATGCTGAAACGGCAGCTTTGTGTGCTTCCTTCACAGGTCTGTTTCATGATCAGCGGAGATGATATGGCACAAGCCCCCGACAACCTCGTCCTTGTCACAGGCTGGTGCAATGAAGTATCTGCATACATCGCACAACGGGCGCAGCCTGGTAAACATACCATCCAGGGGCTGACATTCCATATCAGCACACCCGAACCGGAGACAGTGGAGCGATACATGCCTGCAATCCGCGCAATCGGAGATATTGCCCGGCTCACCCTTCACGAGGGAGAAAAGGAAACGGTCTTTGGCTCCGGTCTTGATGTGGTCGTAGCAATCGGTCAGAGCGGAAGGGAGGAGATCACCACCTGCATCCGGAAGATGGCTCAGGAACAGGTTCTGCCCGAGGATGTCGATGAACGGCTGCTCGAATCGTACCTGACCTTCAAATATGTTCCCGATATCGTGATCAAGAGCGGCGGAGACCACCTCACCGATTTTCTCATCTGGCAATCGGTCTATTCCGAGCTCTTTTTCTCTGACGTGAACTGGAAATACTTCAGGAAAGTGGATTTTCTGCGTATCCTCCGGGATTACCAGTCGCGGGCCCGGCGGTTCGGAAAATAGTCAGTATCAAAATCATCGGATTTTTACATTGATCCAGCAGGGAGAACCCTTCACTTCCGCCTCCTGCATGACAAACCGGTTTTTAAGCGCCACCCCAAACGATCGCTTATCAGGGATCGCTGATATTGAGTGGATCCTGCACCACCTCATAAAGAGCTGGTACATCTCATCCTTTGCGATGACGTTTTCGCCTGCATCGCTCCCTTCACCACGTGCAAGTTTTGTGGTGACAAACCGTTTGATTGTAATCTCCCTTTTCTTTTTCTCAGGACCGGGTTTTTTGGTCTTTTCCCGTGTCCTCCGTGAATCAGATGTCTCTGGAAATTGCGGAGCATGAACCTCCCCAGGAGCGTGCGCGGACCGGGGTGCAGCTGCCGGTTCCTTTTGGGCATGCCGGGAGATGCGCTCTTTTTTTAACTTTAGGACATGTATCGGAGTTGCAGGATCATCTGCATTTATTACCGGAGGGAGCGGCATTTTTCCGGTTCCAGAACCTGGTAGTGTATGGGAGGGCCCCTGTTCAGGTGCGACAAGAACCGGCTCAGCAGGGGTTTCTTCAGGAAGCTGTTGCTGATTATAATCGATATCCACGAGATCAGCAAGTGCACGGTTGCACTCATGGCTGAAATTGAGTCCCCGTTCATGTGCCGCTGCAAAGATGTCGGCACGGATAAGTACCGATGTGTGCCGCCACTGTACAACTCCGCAACCCAGAGGTTGCGCACGTACAACGCCCCCTGTTTTCTGAGCGGTCATGGTGTTTCCATGTTCTATTCTTCCTGAGCATGAGATATAGTCAGCGGTATGCGGGGTGAAGGTGGGAGTTGTGGTAGTATCTTACAGCCTTAATCGCATCCGCTGGTCGAACACGCGGATTGCCCGCAGGAGATCAATCTTGCGGAAGAGTGGCCAATAGGGGGCGCAGAAGTAAACAGCGGACTCGTGGCCGTTTGCAAGCCAGGGAAGGAAATTGGAGGTGCGGTACTCGTTACCTGTACGGATGATCAGATCAACCGGTGGAAGTCCCCTGCCTCCATGCAAGTGCGCCTCGACCAGCTCGACATTGATCGCACCGGGCGTGATTGCGCCATTCCTCACTGATGAGAGAATGTCGCGTGCAGCAAGGACAATCTCGTTTCTCCCCCCATAGGCAAGGGCGATATTGAGGAAAAAGCCGGTATGATCCCGTGTCGCTTTCTCGGCTGCATCCACTGCCTGCCGCAGATCTTCAGGAAGCAGCAATCGGTCTCCGACCATCTGCACCCGGATCTTATACTTCTCTACGCGCTTATCGTGGATCACATGGAGGAACTTCTCTTTAAAAAGGGCGAACAGATGTGCAACCTCATCCTCCTGTCTCGAGAAATTTTCCGTTGAAAATGTATACAACGTGATATACCTTATGCCAAGCTCATGCGCCCAGTCCAGCATTTCCTCAGTCTTGTCGGCTCCTGCCCGGTGCCCTTCAGCGGTATCGATACCCAATAGTTTTGCATAGCGCCGGTTACCGTCCTGGATGATGGCGATGTGGTTGGGTACATGCCGGCACTGAATCCGGAGGTACCTCTCGTACAGCGGGTCAATAAGCGGGCGCAGGATCATAGGGGGGTTACCTCGACGACCATTCCCCTGTTCGGGTACCGTTCGATCACATATTTTTTGCCAGGGAGTTTGTCAGTACCATGGACAAGCAGCCACCATGCCATCTCGATATGATCGCCGCACAGGGCATACCCGTCCTCCCCGAGTCCCTGCCGGCAGAGGTCAGCGCAGGCTGCTGATGCGCCAATATCCGGTTCCAGTACGCCGTACACCACGGTGCCATCCTCTGTGATCTCATCGAACGAGCGCGCTGTGTTGCCGGCGATGCGTTTTAAGCGTTCGCGCAGCTGCACCGAGTCCTTGAACACAGATGAACACCAGTGGACCTTTTTATGCTGGCAGAGACTTTGAGCCCATGCCTGCGCCCCCTTGATCGCGTTGTGCACCCCGTCTGCGAGTTCATATCCGCGCCTTCGCATCTCGTCTGCGTTCGTCTCTCCCCACTCCAGTTCATTGATGTTGAGGAAGTCTAATGCCGGGAGAGCGGGGGCAAGGTGTTCGAGATCCGGGAGCGCCGGCACCTCAAAACCAATATCAAACCCAAGTGCCTTTGCATGGTGTGCTGAACGCATAAAATCCGAATCGAGAATGGTCTCCCAGCATTCGTGGGGAGGGTGGAGCCGGATCTCATCAACGAGACCTTTCATCTGCGCCAGTTCGGCATCAGTCGGGGCTTTTGCGGTATACAGGTGTATCTGGTGATCCGGACCGAAATGTTCCTTCAACAAGCGGCAATACTCAATGACGCGGTCAAGGCGGAGCAGGGGTTCGCCCCCGGTGATGCCTGTGCCAAGGGCGCTCATCATCTCTGCCTCTTTTATGATCTGATCTGGGGTTTCAATCCGGCGATCATTTGCATAGACCACGTCCCTGTCCTTGCGATCGGAAGAGAGCGGGCAGTACCAGCATGACCGGGGGCAGCGTCCCGTTACAAAGAGCACCATCTTTGCGCCCTGATGGCAGAGTATACAACCTTTGGCGAGCGTCATAAAAATATGCAGGAAAGTACTGGTGCCTGTCCCATGTAATGGATAGGTTTGGTGTTTTGAAGTGAAAACTCTTATTGAGAAGGCAGGGACACGATAGGATTGCAGCACTGGAATATGGATTTTTACTACCGTCTTTTCAATTTTTCACCCGTTTTTGCTTTGCATTCAACCGGGTGATGGTGGTATCCCTCACCGTTGTCATATATCCATCTGTAACAGAGAAGTATTTTACCAAGAATTATCATATGACGAAACATAAGATTTAAAAACAAGCGAATGGTTCCGGAACCCCCTATGACAGCCGCCCGCAATGACCACGCCCTTTCAGAGGTGATCGGGTTCATCCTGCTCCTCGTTGTCATAATCACTGCATTCTCGATCTATCTCACGTATTCTGTCCCTGCGCAGGGCCGCGAGAACGAGATCCTCCACATGAATGAGGTACGGGATCAGTTCGTTACCTATAAGATCGGAGTGGATGCGCTCTGGACCAACAGCCAGGTCGGCACTGCCATGAGCACCTCATTCAATCTCGGGACTCAAGGGACAGCGACGCAGGGGAGCTTCTCCTTTATCCCCATCTTGAACCCCGTTCCTTCGGGCGGGACACTGGCGCTCAACCAGCGGCAGGAGGTGCTGACTGTACAGTCAAGGGGCCTGCTCAAGGATGGTAAGGTTATAACAAACCAGACCCCGGCGCCGGGATCAATTCCTTTTAATGCTACTCCCCAGCAGTTTTTTGTCAACATCTCGGATACCACACCGTCTGATTACAGTTCAGGAAAACGTTCCGTGCTGGTGCAACAGGGGCAGAACTGGTCCGTGAATGTGACAGTGAACCCGAGAACCACGTATTATAATTATACAACCAGCGGATTCGTCTACCATGATGATTACCGGTGGACGGGTACGGATATCACAATAGATGTCTATAAAAACGGAGTGATGATCCTTCAGGATTACACGGTATACAAGAATATCCAGCCCCGGAGCAGTGTGCCCAATTACACCGTGAACCTGCTCGATGATGCGTATGGTCTGAACAAGTATCTGAAGGATCAGCAGTACCCGATGACTGTAACATTTTCCAGATACGGCACACTTGTTTCCGGCTATGGCATCGTTTCGATTACCGATGAATACGATCATATGGTAACCGATCCCCCGCTTGCTCTTGGTGCACTGGAATACTCTGCGAGTAACAACTACTGGATACCCCAGACGTATTACTACCAGAACGGGGGGGTTTTCCTCCAGCAGGATAACAGTACTTACAAGCTCCCCCCGACGATCACATTTTCCTATGATAACCGCACCGGTATCATCAGCGTAAAAATCATCGAGCTGCCATTCCAGCAGACCAATGCTATAAACCTTGGCGGCAACAGCCCTGCCCAAGTCAGGACTCACGTTACCGGCATCCAGAGCCTCCCCTATTCCCAGACATACAACAACACCAAATGGATCAATTTAAGCGTCACATCCAATGACAGCAGGGCGGTTGCGGTATGGTACCGGTACTTCACCGATGCGATCAATATCACGGCGGGTGTGCCGGATACCTATTATCAGAAAGGACTTTCCGGTGGGCAGGCATATTTGAAAGTCAATGGTGCTGATAGTACCGATACCCAGTACGATGTGCATGTTGAGGGTTTGCGGGCAAACCTGAGTGCAACGGTTCAGGGCGGGTAAGCATGAAATTCTCCGGGCAGGAGAACACGGGGGCATCTTCCGGCATTTCCTCCGGCGCTTCATGCGGGCATTGTGCTCTATCAGAGATCATCGGGTCGCTTATTTTGATCGGTATCGTTGTTGCCGCGGTCTCTATTATCGGAGTTATACTATGGTCGCAGCCACCCCCTCATAAATTGCCCTCACTGTCGGCTGTCATTACCAACCAGAGCTGCACGGTATTTGTGAACCATGATGGCGGGGATCTCCTGGAACGGCAGTCATTCCGGATCCTTGTTGATGGAATAAACCAGACTGAAAACTTCACCAAGAGGGGCGCATCAGGTGCATGGACAACATGGGAGATAGGTGATTCGCTGGTCTATAATTCCCTGACATGCAGCAGGATGCCGGAGAGAGTGGATATTGTATTTGATGACGGCACCAGTTCGTATGTTATCACCACTGCGTTCTTCGGATCGTTTTCGTCCTCTGGTGTGACACCCACGGTAACGGCGACTGCAACCCCGGTCCCGCCACCAGCTGCAGATTTCAGTGCAAATCCGCAAGTAGGCACGGTACCACTGCCAGTGTCATTTACCGATACATCCACCGGTTCCCCCACAACATGGAACTGGACATTTGGTGACATTGGTGCAGGAAACACCTCGACAGTGCAGAACCCGCCGCATGCCTATACGAGTGCCGGGACATACTCGGTGACCCTTACGGTAAGCAATGCCGGTGGCAGCAGTACGTTGATTAAAGCAAATTACATCACGGTGAACCCGCCGGCACCCGTGGCATACTTTACCGGGACCCCTGTTTCAGGAGCCCCGTTGCTTGCGGTATCATTCACAGACACGTCAACCGGTTCCCCAACCGGGTGGATCTGGACATTTGGCGATATCGGTGCCGGAAACACATCAACATTGCAGAACCCGTTCCATACGTATACGACTGCCGGCACCTATTCGGTGACCCTTATGGTAAGCAATGCCGGTGGCAGCAACACCCTAATCAAAACGAATTATATCACCGTTGTTACTCCCCCTGTGGCAAACTTCACCGGAACCCCAACGTCAGGACCTGCGCCGCTTCTGGTAGTATTCACGGACACATCAACCGGTTCCCCCACGGGATGGAACTGGACATTTGGTGACATTGGTGCCGGAAACACCTCGACAGTGCAGAACCCGTCCCATGCCTATACAACAGCCGGGACATATTCCGTGAACCTTACGGTAAGCAATGCCGGTGGCAGCAATACCCTGATCAGGACAAATTATATTTATGTTCCCGTATGCTTCAGCGACAACTTCAACGATAACATACTGGGAAGCGCCTGGACGACAATGCGGGGCACATGGACAGAATCCGGCGGGGTACTTTCACAGACATCGAGTGCCAGCGGAGACCCCAAGAAAGCGATCATCTCCAACAGCGGGCTGAACTTTGGATCCAACCTCACGATAACCGCAAAGATGAGGGTTGATTCATGGATTGACGGGGATATGGCTCGTGCAGGGGTGAGCCTTTTCACCAGTACCACCGATGGTGATGGCAGGGGCTATAACCTTGTATTCCACAATAACCATAACACCGTGCAATGGCTTGATGACAAGGTGATGTGGAACCCGACAATCTATCCGTTCACCTTCACAAACGGCAACTGGTACTGGTTTAAAATGAAAATGGACAGCGGAACCCTGTACGGCAGGATATGGCCGGACGGAACCGTAGAGCCGACCAACTGGCCGTACACCTGGACAAGGAGCGGGCGTACCGGCTACCCTGCACTGAACGGGGGCTCGTCCAATGGTGCTGTGTATGCAACGGTATCATTTGACGATGTGCTGGTCTGCTCAAACTGATATAATAAAAATGTAAAGCAACAGTACATCTATTTACTCATTTTTTACTGTCGTCCCCCCCTGTCCCATTGTATCGCGAGAGTGTTGAACAGAAAAAGATTTTTTCATTCTGCGCAGGGTGGATATACTCAAAGGATATATGCATGAACACGAGTAAATCTGGATAAAAGGTTTTATTGTCATGACACTGACCCGTCGCGAATATACTTTTTATGCTGGAAACGAGGGCGCCGTTTCAGAGGTCATCGGGTCGGTTATGCTGATCAGTATCGTCGTCATCGCGATATCGATTGTCGGTGTCGTGCTCTGGTCGCAGCCGCCACCCGAGAAGATCCCGGTACTCAGTGCCGGCATCGCAAACCAGAGCTGCAAGGTAATCCTGACCCACAATGGCGGGGATGTGCTTGAACAACAGTTATTCAAAATCTACGTCGGCACTGATGACTGCACTTCCCAATTCACCAAGACAGGCACACCGGGTGCCTGGACATCATGGGCGATTGGTGAGACGCTTGTGTATGACCCTCCTCCCCCGTGTATTCCGCCAGACAGGGTTCAGATTGTATACATTGGAGGGAACGGGGCTCTGGTATTGTCATCGGCATATTTCGGCACTCAACCCTCCGGAACTGGTACAGCAACCCCGACAACGACAACTCCCGTGCCTCCACCAGCTGCAAATTTCACCGCAAATCCTCTGATGGGTACGGTACCACTCCCTGTTTCATTCACGGACGCCTCAACCGGTTCACCAACAGGTTGGAACTGGACCTTTGGCGATATTGGTGGAGTAAACACCTCAACGTCTCAAAACCCCTCGCATACTTATACGAGTGCCGGGACATATACCGTCACCCTGGTGGCAAGTAATGCCGGTGGCAGCAGCACAATAACCCGAACCAACTATATAACCGTGAACGTACCTGCACCTGTTGCGGCCTTTACTGGCACACCCCTGTCAGGCACCGCACCTCTCCCCGTTACGTTCATTGACACATCAACGAACATCCCAACGGGCTGGAAATGGAGTTTCAGGAATATTACTCCAGGTAACAATACCGTAATAGAGTTTTCAACACTTCAAAATCCAGTGATGACATTCGGCGTAGGGAATTATTCCATCGTATTGAATGCCAGTAATTCCGGAGGGTTCAATATGAGCAGTCAGGTGACGTTTATCAACGTCAGTCGGATATTCAGTCCGTGGTCGTATTACCGTGATATTACTGTTACAAACAGCCCGGCAATTGCCAATTACCAGATGAGAGTAAATGTACCTTATGATGCACATATGAAAACAGATTTCGGGGATATACGTTTTATCGGGACTGACGGCACTACCGCTTATGACTATTGGATGGAAAAGAAAACCGATGGTACAAGTGCGGTGTTCTGGGTTAAAGTTCCGACTGCCAGTACGACAACTTTCAGAATGTATTACGGTAATTCATCACAGACAACAACAAGTGATGGAACAAAGACATTCGACTTTTTCGATGACTTCTCAATAGATTTGAGTAAATGGACTGTAGAAAAAACATCTGGGGTATACCCCCGTATTGAAAGCGGGTATCTTGTTGCTGGTGGAGGTACCACATCTGATCCTTACGGTCACACCTCATTAGGTTCATCTGCTTCGTATAACGGATTTCAAGATGGCATAGTAGAATTTAAACATCAGCATTCTACAGAGGGAATTGGCGAAGTTGCGTTTAGAGGGAATTTTGCAATTAATCGTGGATATAAAGGAAGATGGGATGCAAGGACTGGCAGTGAGCAGGTATTTTTAATGCCACCGTATTCTGGTTGGGCAAATCTTGGCAGTGCAGTGCCGAAATGGATTACTGCTGGTACTTGGTATCAAGGAAAATTAGTCGTGCATGGAAACGTTATAGATCTTTATGATGATGGCAACTTTAAAGGGACCGTTACCGACAATACATATGCCAGTGCCGGAGAAATCGCCCTTCAAAACCATTACGGGAGTTATACTAACTTCGATGATGTTCGTGTTCGTAAATATTCTGCAACCGAACCCACAACCAGTATCGGAAGCGAAATAACAGTCTAAACCGCAAGCGGAAGCAGTGGACGTGCTGATTGCCAGATGGGATCTCCCCCTCATTATTATTTTGGCCGGTTCATGAAAATCACCCAAATGAGGCAATGCAGATAACCTTGTACTGACCATTCCTGCAGGGCAGAGAATTGGAAGTATGCTATCATGGGCACGTAATAGTGACGAAACAATGGCAAACCCGAATACAGGGATCCTGATAAGAGGATTCGGGAAATTCAAATGTTCGCTTTTTTATAATAGTCCCCCAGTTTCGGGAATGAAACCCGTGTATCCCTTGTCACCAGCAGGTTATACGCATCATGCTTCGGATTATATCGCACCAGCACATCCACCCAACGTAAGGATAGTACTGAAACGACTCATCTCGCTCGATAAATCATCACGCACGCCCAGCAACGGTTTACCAAACTCCCATTATTTTATATAGATTTCAGGGGAATTGTTCTCTTAGTCAATATCATGAAAAGCGACCGTGCATTAAGCGAAATTATCGCAACAACCCTGATCATCGTGCTAGTGGTGATACTGGTTGCAATTATCGGTGGCCTTTTAGGCGGCTTCATCAACCTGACCGAAAAATCCGCCTACATCGCAGTGGATATCAGCACCCAGACGATTAATACTAAAAATGTAATCGTTTTGTTCAACAAGGCCGGTGACACTGCGTACCTGAACACGGCCAGTCAGGGACAATATATGATGAGTGTCTGGATCGACAACACTTCAGGCAGCTATCGTGCACTACCACTTCGCGGGGTCGATACATTTAGCCCGGGTACTACCCTTTTTGTATACTATAACCGCACGGGTGGCTTCAATATTACCAATAAAAATACCGACATCGCGTCCACAACTGCCCAGCCGCTCCATCCAGGCCCGATCAGTGTACGGCTTATCGATGAATCATCACACGTCCTCATTGCAAACTGGAGTACGGCTGAAAGCGGATCTCCCTACCCCCTACCAACGGTTATCAGCATCACCAATACAACCGGATACCGTGGCTGGCCGGTGATTGAGAGAATCACGGGCACTAACTTTTTCAGCGGATCAACATCAAAACTGAACAGGACCGGATCTCCTGATATCCCTGCGACAACCTGCACCTATGTCTCTTCCACCCAGTTGATCTGTACCTATGACCTTCTTTCAAAGGCTGCAAGCCCACCAAACTATAATGTCGTGGTGACCAACCCCGACGGACGATCGGGCATGCGGGCAAATTACTTTACTTTAAGCAGCCCGACACCTACCATCTCGACGAGTACTCCGGCGACTGGTGCCCAGGGTGCAACGATCACCATCATAAACCTGGCAGGCAATTATTTCCAGCCCGGAGCGCTCGTGGATTATTATCTGGGGGGCACCAGAATCAACCTGACTGGTGTCAATGTGGTCTCTCCCACTCAGATAACCGGTACGCTAACCATTCCTCTCACAGCCCCGGCCGGCTCGTATGGTGTCAGCGTGAAAAATACTGACGGTATAACGGGAGTACAGACTGGCAGGTTCACGGTAATCAGCACCACTCCGACAATAACCGCACGTTCACCGACTGCCGGAAACCGCGGCTGGCCAGTCAGCATGACCATTACCGGCACAAATTTTGTCAGCGGTTCAACCGTCAAACTTAACCGGACGGGTTATCCTGATATATTCGGAACCAGTGTCGTTGTTGTGTCACCCACACAGATCACCTGCACCTTTGATCTTCTCAATGCACAGGTAGGCTCATGGAACCTTGCCGTGACCATCCCTGATGGAAGGGGAGCGGTACGAGCGGCTTACTTTACAGTCAACAGCCCGACACCTAGCATCTCGACGAGCACCCCAGCAACTGGTGTCAGGGATACATCCGTGAGTATCACAAACCTTGCGGGAACTGGATTTCAGCCGGGAGCACTCGTGGATTATTACCTCAGTGGCACCAGGATCAACCTGACCGGTGTTAATGTGGTTTCATCCACCCAGATAACCGGTACACTTAATATCCCCTCCAGTGCGCCTGCCGGCTCGTATGGTGTCAGCGTGAAAAATACTGATGGGAGTACGGGGGTACGGACTGGCAGGTTCGCAATTACAAATCCCCCGCCAACCGTTACCGCGATCAGTCCGGTCCAAGGCAGGGATGGTATGGTTATTAGCCCGGTAGTAGTGACCGGAACAAATTTCCTGACGGGAGCACAGGTCAGGTTATACCGGGGAGCCACCCTGATATATACAGCCCCGGCTGGTACCGTCACATCCACCCAGATCACTACATCGTTTAATATTCCGGAAGCTGTCGTAGTCGGGGTGACTGATGTACGGGTGACCAACACGGACGCCCTGTATGGCACTCTGCCAAACGGTTACACGATTCTGGAGTGACCCGGTCTTCCTTTTTAAGATTCCGACAATGGTGATAACGACCATTGAACCGCACAAATCAACATTCAGATCGGTCAGTCATGTTGCCGTATCCGCGTCTTCCGGTTCACCAGCACATTATACGCATCGTGCTTCGGATTGTACCTCACCAGCACATTGTCCAGTTCAAGGATTGATCCATACGGTGCAGAAACAATTCCCTCATTCCCTATTGTGATATGGTAAGAGGGCGCCACCGCATACACCGGTTTTTCTGCAGAACCATCGCAGAGCCGGAACATGTGGGTCTTTGCATTGCCGAGTTCCTCTGACATCTTTGCGGCAATGATATTGACCCGTTTATCCACATGGCGGTGGATCTGTGACAATCGTAAAACCTGTGATCCTGATGGCACACGGTACTTTTCCTTTGTTTTCCCATCCTTCCGGAGCACCACGTAACTGTATTTGATATCGGTGTTTACGTACCGGAACGGCTCGTTGCATGCTGCAAGTGTCTCCATCAGACGTGTAGGCATGATGGATGGTGCGGTCACAAAACTCCAGCATCGGTCCGGTGTACAGTTGGTACCCCAGACAAACGAACAGGGGCTGTGGAGGGAAAGTCCCCGCTTTTTTAAGGTGAGCGACAGCATCCGCATCTGAGTTGATGTTGCCTCTTCAGCGGGTTCAACAATGAGAATCGATCCGTCCGGTGAGAGCCGTTCTGCAAATCTCATGACGAGATCCGCACGCTGTTCCAGTGAAAGGTCAATCAGTTCGTTAAGGACATTGGAAAAGACCAGCAGGTCGACCTGCTGCGGAATTTGTGCAGGGTCAAAGGTGGTGATATCCGCCCTGATCGGGGGTTTGATACTGGCGGTTGCTCCCTTGTGTGTGCACTGCTCCCGCAGGAACATGAACGCCTCGATGTGCTCCTCCGAACGTTCTACCGAATACACCGTTGCGGTTGCATCATCCAGCCGTGAATAGAACTCCGCGATCGCGAGCGGGACGACCCCCGGCCCGGTGCCGGCATCCAGCACCGTCATGGTTTTTTTCAACAGCCCGTCGCGGGCGAGCATGGCAAGCAGGTGTCCGGTCTGCATAAAGTAGACCGGGAAGTGGTAGGCAAGATAACTGAGTACTCTGTACCCTTTCGTATACTGTAATCTTCTCCGCTGTGATGGCTTCCAGTAATCGTCTTTCTGGGCAACGACCGCTCTGCGGAGCCGTTCGAGTATGACGGGGTCATCCCACGATTTGCCTACTTTTTTTGTAATATACTCTTCGATTGCGCGTTCAAGAATAGCGGGGATCTTGCAGGCGGCAAAAAAAGCGTCAATCCGTTTACGTTCATCAGTATTGAGCAAGTACACCGCCGGTTTCTGTATCCGTGAGATCTTGTAATCGCCGTCAACTTCGGTGGCTGCCAGACCGAGCCGGTGGAGATGGGGGGAGAGTGAACGGTACAATTCAGTGACCGGGACATCACCCGTGAGATACGTGCAGAGCTCCGAAAGGAGAAAGGCTGGCTTGGTAGATGCAAGATATGTTGCCGTGGAGACGATCTCGCGGGTATTCATCGGCTCAAAAGTGATTGGGAGTCTGAAATGATACGTGTTTGCGTGCGATGATTAACCGCTGGCGGATCAGAGCTGCTTGAGAAATGACGTATTTGTCGAAATTTTGTGCAGGTACGAATCGCGCTTGTCTTCCTGGAATGCGGACTATCAAAATACAATTCGACCATGAGAATCAAGATACTGTAATGAGGGTCTGTCCGATTTCTATGGCAAATGCGCGTGGTGAAAAGGAATGTATCGGAGAAAAGTGCCTGCACTATATGTCACATCCTATTGAAGCATATCCGGTTACCCATGCAGCTGAAGGAAAATGCAGGTTGCTGATTTATCTCCAGAGTCATTGATTACGGGATTTCGCCGCTTTCATAATTATGCATTGATCCAGAAAACCCGAAAAAATCGCCTTTGATACCTGCCCGTTGTTTGTGACCCGCACAAGAAGAGTATGAAGAAAAATATTACCCACGTCCATTTTTTATTTGAGTTCAGGATCTTTTTTTAATTGAGAAATTAACTTTTCTGTAAGGATATCTGATATAATGTTCTTTAACTTTTTATTGTTCATCTCATCCAATTCCCCGGATTCAATTTTCTCGCAAAAGACATCTTTGATTATTTTTTTCATCTCTTCGTCCATATACCAAAACCCTGGGGCAACAATTAATAATTATCATATAACCTCTCTCGTATTTTTATTTTTTTGCCTCACACCACATTTCAGAGGTATGGGCACCTGCCTGCCCAATTCCACAAGGATACTCATCAAGATATGGCGATTGCAATTCCCAGTGACGCAGTAAGGACGATGGCCACGGCAACAATCCATGATGAGACCAGAACAGCGATGTGATACGAACGCCGCCACTCAAACAACCATGCGATGAGCGTGCAGCCATAGAGCCCGAGCCCCGGCACCCAGATGAACGGTATAAACATCAGCATCCCGTACTTCTGGAATCCGGTTGATTGCTGTGTCCGCTCGTGTACTTTCTGGATCATCCTATTGAGCCTGTGCGAGCGCCGGGCAAAAACGTCGCAGAGCGCAAGGATACCGATGACTGCCCCGATCCCAACTGAAACCATGATAGCAAAGATTGCCCATGGGACAATACCTAGGACAAGCCCGACGGATGCTGCGAACGGCTGGAAAATCAGGATCGCACCGATAAATGAAATCATGTGGAGCAATGGGATTCCTGCCATTTCTGCGATGGCAAGCGGCGCCATTACAAGGCAGAGGATCGTGAAGATGGCATGTAAGGCAAGCCTTGGCGGTTTCGGAATTGGAATGTCCGTCATCAGGTATTCAATATAGGCATGGAAGCAAGATAAGCGGCTCGATCGAATGCCGCCACCGACTTTCTGATTCTGCTTACGGTACTTCGCAGACCCGATGAGGGATGGAGAGAAAAATGGCGGTGAGTAACATTTTTGAACTTTTGGTGATGAAGCCGCCGGGGGGACTTGAACCCCCGACCTGCTGATTACGAATCAGCCGCTATGCCGCTAAGCCACGGCGGCGCAATACCTCACAATATCGACCTTTTGCGATAATAAAATGTCTGTTCAGGAGTATCCGCGGAGGGTGGTGACGCTCCCGTTTCCCTGTTTTTCTATGGGTGCCGTGATCTTCCCGAACTTCTCTTCGTAGTCAGTCACCGTCTTCTGAAGGACGGCAAGAAGGTTCTTTGCATGCGTGGGTGTGATGGAGACGATCGCCTTTGCCCGTGCCTGGTTGACAGCAGGGATCTG
This sequence comes from Methanoregula sp., assembly GCA_026394605.1. Classification (GTDB taxonomy): domain Archaea; phylum Halobacteriota; class Methanomicrobia; order Methanomicrobiales; family Methanospirillaceae; genus MVRE01. The sequence goes on along the minus strand of JAPKXY010000028.1, from coordinate 37,590 downwards.
GTGCAAAAAGACGAACGTGAATTCGTCCTCCTTGTACGCGATCTGGATCATGTTGCTGTACACGGGATCGAGGGTCTGCGGGATATTTACGGAAATTTCCTGTCCGGTCATGCAGAGTAGGTTTGCCGTGCAGGTATGAAAACGTTGGTTACATTTTCATCCGGGTAAGAAAACGTTGGTCAGTGGTTTTTTTAAAAGGTTCCTGCTCTGCTTCAATAAAATACGGTACAATAAGTATAATCCGATTGGTTTCCCATGCTGTATGAGGAATCATCCTGAAGGGCAAAGCGGATGCAGTCGCGGTTTCGGATCTCGTGCACTGCCATACGTGCCCGGTGCGGTACTATTTTGATCGAAGCGAACCGGTCACTGAATCCGACCGGTATGCCGCCTGCAAACAGCTCTCATACCACCTCGGCACACCCTTGGATTCAGACGTAATCTGGAAAGAGGTGTCCACAGTCCATCCTGGCATCGATCCTATGCTTCGGTCGTTTCTGGACTCCTGCATTTCTGCATGCAATGGCAAGGACTGGAAACCGGCAACCCAGACCGATGTGCGGGTGGTATCCGCACGGTACGGTATCGTGGGCATGGTGGACCGGATCGTTGCTGACGGCGCATTCTCAATCATCCGGGCAGCTGATGCACTCCCATTTGGCACCTACAGTGCCGACCGGCTGCGGATCGCAGGCTATGCACTCTGCCTGCAGGAAATGACCGGAAAAGAGGTCGCCGGCGGATATGTGGAATACATCCCGGCTGGTGTGTCGCGGTTTCATACTGTTCAGCCCCGCGACCGGCGGCAGTTGCTGGCAACCCTGCATAAGGTGCGATCGATCCGTGAAGGGGAAGTCCCGCACCGGCAGCTCAATGCCCCCTGTGCCCGGTGCAGGTATAATGAGAATGAGCGGTGCGCGGAAAACAGAAGCGGGAAAATCAGCGGGAAACGGTTATCTGAACTGATGTAATTAGCGGCCAAGCAGGGTGCGGGAGATGATATACTCCCCCCGCGCTTCCCGCGTTGTGCCGACGACAAGCCAGCGCTCGGTTCCGTGCTGCTCGGCAACCCCGCACGCTTCGATTATTTCACCGGCAAGCGCCTGCCCGCAGTAGGTGTGGGTGAACGAGAGCACACGGGAGAACTCCTCGTGCTCTATTTCATAGACAGCCGGGCTGTCGAATGCAAATGACGCATCGGTCACCCGCGCCCCGATCGTCGTTTTTCCGAGCACCGCACCGCACCCAACCGTGATGCGGTCAAGTTCATCATACGAGCGCGTAAAGAGCAGATCAAAATACGTGCCCTCAACCTGACCGCGGTTCCATTTACGCTCCTCGTGCAAAACGAACGTGTCAAAAGGGATCTCCGGCTTCCGCTTTTCATATACCCTGCGCCACATCTTGGGGGTGAGCCCTTCGATCGTTCCGGCACCGGTTGCATCACGCAATGTACACTGGGCGGTAAACCAGTGTTTCCCGTAAACAACAAGATCGATGTCAGAGTCCTCATTCTCAAGCCCGCAGAGGAGCGACCCGGTGCAACCAATCCAGCCGGGTTGAACGTTCAGAATATCTGCGAGTTGTGCCACATGACGGTTCCGCGCCATGATGCGGGGCATTTCGCGATCCGGCTTGAGTACCTGCCTGACATCACTGACAGGGATACGAAGTACTGAATCAAGGTACTGTGGTTTATGGTCAGCGATGAACGCAAAGGCGTCCTCGAAATCGAACTTCCGGTACCGGATGCCCGAGACGCTGACCCGTTCACCCGATACGTCCGGCACGTACCGAAGGACACACCCGACTTTTTTTGTATTGTCATACGTGGAGACCGCATAGATCCAGCCGTCAGCATCCACGATGAAATCCCGCAGGCGGATCGGGGTCATGGAGTGTTACCTTACAAAAGAACCAAGCATGTGCTCGATTTGTTCAACCCGGAGACCTCTGCGGAGGATCCTGAGGTTCACGAGATCGACAACCGTGCTCGGCATACCCGCGAGCCGCCCGCCATCGATGAAAAAGTCACGGGGCACGGTGCATTCGTCGGGTGTAGCAGGATCTTTAGCACCGTGAAGGTTTGCACTCGTCGCCGTGATCGGAGCATCGAACCGTTCGATCAGGTGCAGGGCAGTTTCATGGGCCGGGATGCGCACGCCGATCAACCCGGTTCCGCCGGTTAGTATATCAGGAAGGGAATGTTTTGCCCTCAGCACCACGGTGACCGGGCCGGGGAGGAATTCCTGGATGAAGCCATGCATATGAGATTCCACGCAGGCGACTGCGCCAAGCATGTCAAAATCGGAAACCGCGATTGAAATTGGCTGGCCGAGCGGGCGTTTCTTTGCTTCAAACACTTTCAGGATTGCCTCATTAGAGAAGGCATCCGCGCCCAGCCCGTATACGGTTTCCGTGGGATACACAACAGTGCCGTCATGCATCAGCACCGAGACCGCCCGTTCGATGATATCCATCAGAATTCTCGCCCGCGGACACGGTAGATATCGAACACTGCCTTGCTGCTTATGTGCATGACCGCAAACACTCCAGCCTGGATCGGATCGGTGACGACAAGGTCGGCATGTTCAGGGACGCTGCCTGCCATGTTGAGTGCGATTACGGGAATGCCTGCCTCCCTTACACGATCTACTGCTTTGGAAATCTCGCCACCCATGATTGATCCGGCGAGGACGAGGATCGATGCCCGCGGCAACCGGGCGACTGCGTCCACGGCAAGGGCGAGCGTTCGCTCCCCGACAAGCGGGATCGTATCCACCGAGATCCGCTCACCGCGGATATTATGCCGGTCCGCTTCATTCACCGCGCCAACCGCGACCTGCGCGACCTGGGCACCCCCCCCAATGATGATCACCCGCGAACCGAAAATATCGCCGAACGGCTGGTACCCCTTTACCTCGTGAACGGAGGGGATATCATTCAGCTCGGCATTAAGTCTGTCGCGGTCATCATCGGGACCCGGCTCATATTCAAAATAGAGCTCCGCCATTCCGGCAAAGGGTCCGGAGTCGAACAATTCCTGGCTGATCATCATTATGTTTGCTTCATGGGCGGCCATCACTGTCGCAATGTCCCGCAGGACACCTTTGCGGTTCTCGGCGATGATCCGCATTGCACAGCGTTCTGGTTCTGTTTCCATAGTCGTGATGCGATAGCCGGGGATCGAACCCGGGTTAGAAGCTTGGGAAGCTCCTGTCCTGCCGCTAGACTACTATCGCGTTTGATCCTTTTTGATGCTTTTTATCATATTGCGTGATTTTAAAGATAAATCTACCTTATTTCTCTATTGCACGTTCGATATTATTATCAATCCCCGCACAATACCCTTGTGTAAAACCTGCAGACCGGATCTCTGACAGGAAACTAGTGCAGGAGTTGCGACACCTCGTTGAAAATCAATTTCTTGAATCCACATTAAAATCGATCCACAAACCACGAGGAATAACGAGTATGGTTTCAGGAATGAGGAGACGTTTCGTATGAAGTTACATCACATGATAGCTGTTGTCGTTGTTGCCATCAGCCTTGTTGCAGTGATCCAACCGATCCAGGCACAGATGCTGACCGGGCAGAATGTCATCTACCAGACGGGGTTCACCACAAATCCCAACTGGCAGACCAATAACCCGTCCCGTAATTACTGGGATCCTGCGGGACAGTATCACTATACTATTGAGGCGGGTACGGGCGGTTATGCCTATATCCCTGTTGATTATGATCGGGGTTCATTCACGCTTGAATATGATTTCATGCCAACAAAGACCGATGAGACTGCCACCTTCAGGTTTGGGGTTGGCAGCACAGAGATGGACCGGAGCAGAGGCACCGTTGTTCTTTCTGAATTTACGAATGGAAAGAATGGAAAACTGATGTACCTCCGGGTGATTACCCAAAGCAACAAACTGGTCTCTGTTGCATCCGGCCAAGGCGATGAAATGACCCCCACATATGGCGGCCCCACCGTCAGATTTGAGGATAACCGGACCTACCATGTCGTACTGAGATATGAGGATGAACAAAAAACCGTCGCCATGCGGGTAAACGAAAAGACGACAGGAAAGGAGATCTGGAGTTACTATGTCAATATTGAGACATCGCTCACCGGTATGAACCGGATCTATTTAGGTTCGGTAGGGGATTACCGAGTACCTGAGGGGAGCAGAACCGCGGAGGGTTATATTTACAATGTCCGACTCTCTGCAGATGTGCCTGTAACTCCCGCAACCACCGGTGTAACAATTCAGCCAACCACAGCGCCGGTTACTTTTACCACGCGCCCAACAACGAGGACGACGACAGAAATGCCCATGTCCACCCCGACACCGGCATCTCCATCATCTGCTCTGATCCCGTGTGCAGCACTCGGCATTACCAGCGTTGCTATCTTGTGTTACAAGCTCCGTAAAAACCAGTAACCAAGACACTTTTTTTTTTTAAAAAAAAGGAAAAATAGTGGAGTAAAGGTTGTCGTGGTTGTGATGTATGTGTTCTGGAGGCGTTTCAGGCTGGTAACCTCTCCGCGACGCATTTCTGCGGTGAGAGCGAGCGGTTGTGGAGATCCCCGTCGATCCAGACGAGCGGAATCTCTTTTTGCTTGATGGATACACAAGCATTTTCTTGCGGGTGCGTGCGGGTATGGCGTTTCAGTGTCAGTATGTCGTAACAGAGATCATACATGCTCATGCACAGCTCGCACCGGAACTGTACCAGCAGGTCGGTTCTATGCGTCGATAATGCGTGCGCAATGCTCCCCCGGCTGCGCTGGATATCCCGCAGTCTGGTCGACACAACCGTGGTGTCATAACCGTTCCGGTGTAACTCTGCAACAAGCGCTTCTGCTCTCCTGATGCTCCCGTCAAAGACATCCAGGGCGACCGATGCCCGCTCTTCCCAGTGCGGGTCATTGATCACCAGAGTGGATGACTTGTGCTTACGGGATGTGATCCCGACCGTCCGTGGCGGTTGATCACGTTTTTGAAGGCAGCTTCGGACAGGATGCAGCAGCGGATCTGCATACGTATGGTTCTGATGTACTGTCGTGTTCACTGACACACCCCTCCGTTGCCGGTACAGGGGCACATACCCAATCGATCGAACAGCAGGCAGGGGACGTGGTGCAAGGTGCGGAATGAGAGCATGCTCGTCAAGTGTGCGTGAGGGTGACTGATGGCAGATACGAACTCCCCACGGTATCCTGTACCGTATGCGGATGTGTATGATGACGGGAAGTCCCCTTTTGATCCTGCATGGTATGCATCCACGCCCCCAACCGGTGGGAATGCATCCTGCGGGGCTGCCCCGGATGGTGTGATGATCAGGGCAACCGATATGACAAGCAGCGCCATTCCGATCAATACCTTACCTGCGTTGATCATGTTCTCCTGTGTGCTTTTGGTGTGCGTTGACCGGTGATATGCCAACCTATGGAATATCACCTTACATATACAATCATGCGAGCGAGAGATAAATTCCCCAAATGCTGCGGGTTGGAGCATTGAACCTTCAGGTTCAATCATTGAACTTTCAGGTTCAACAGGTTCAGTCCCGCCACAACCCACCCCGCTCATCGGCATAAAAAACCGTGCATAGGGTTAAAGGTTTCGCGGGAGATTGTAATTACAGGGTCGGTATGAATCCCGAAGACAAATCCCCAACCCTGATTGTCGGCGAGTCCACAGATTCGCTGGACGAACTCTCAGAGTATCTCGATGTACTCTCAAGCAGCGCACGGCTCAAGATCCTGAAGTTTTTAGAAAAGAAACCCAGAGACGCCCGTTCGATCTCCAAAGAGATTGAGACGAGCTACGAAAACACAAAAAAGCACCTGGACAAACTGCTCTCCATCGGTGTGATTAAGAAGGAAGCAGGGCTCGGTTCACCCACATCCAAGGGCATTCACCCGGTATGGGAATACTCGATTGTTCCGGGCGGTCTTGAGGCGATCATCCGGAACCTCGGGCTCTTTTCCAACAAAAAAGTTCAGGTCATAGAGGGTGAGATCCACAGCCGGCTCGCCTCGGTGAAGGGCACGCTATCCAGGGAATTTTTGGGGAACATGCCCGCGTCTATCGTGCTTGGCGGCAAAATGGATGGGAAAGTATTCCTGTTAAAAAAAGACCTGGTCAATATCGGCAGGATCGATGCCGAGAATACGATGCGATACAACACCTCCGATGATGTTGTATTATCTGATGAATATTCCGCGGTGACGCGCGTATCCCGGCCGCATGGCAGGTTTATTCGTGACAGCGGGACATGGTATATCGAAGATTGCGGGAGTACGGGGGGCACTTCACTGAATAACCGTCGGATCGAAAAGAATACGCGGGTGCAGGTGCATGACGGTGATCTTCTCGAGTTCTCCAAAGGGGTATCCGGTGTTAAACTATTGATGATCATTCCCCAGACCCCATGAGAAACGAATTATTAACCCGCGCCCCTATTTTATTCTATTACACGATTGGGATCCGTCAACTCCTGTTCAGATCATGATCCCCTGCTTAAGGTGATGCACCTGAACAACGGCACGCGCTTTGTGGTCTACAGTGCACTTGCGGTGCTGCTTCTCATGCTCGTAGTGTTCCCTGCCACTGCCGCCGAATATATAGTATCCCCTACAGGAGGAGGATTTATCAGCATACAGGTGGCGATCAGTCACGCAGCGCCGGGAGATACGATCCTTGTCCAGAGCGGGACCTATCAGGAGCAGGTTCGGATCGATAAGCGACTCACCATTCGCGGTGTTGATACCGGTAACGGAACCCCGATAATCGATCCCGGACAGATGGAAAATGCCGTTGAAATCACGAGCGATGGATGCACATTCTCCGGTTTTATCATCCAGAATGCAACCCTGCTCTCCGGTATCCACATCTCCTCTGACCGCAATACCATCAGCCAGAACACGGTGAGAGACTGTGCACAGGGAATCCTGCTTGCATCCGTAAGCAATAACCTCATCACTGCCAATAGCATCATCCGGAATTCAAGGACCGGTATCACTTTGGAAGGTTCGAGCACCAATCAGATCGAGAACAATACAATCGCAAAAAATGCTATCGGTATCATGGTGGATGAATTTTCTCTCTCAAACCAGTTTTTCCGGAATACTATTAATAATGCCATGAACGTGGCAACGAAAAGTTCGACTTCGACTTGGGACTCCGCCACACCGATCCCGTACCGCTATCTTGGCAGGGATCGAACGAACCTGATTGGTAACTACTGGAGTGATTACCGCGGCAAGGACGCCAACGGGGACGGCATCGGGGACACCCCGTATATCGTGCTGATTGGCGTCAATAAAAAGGCAGTGCTCGCGATTAACCGGGACATTGTCGATGCCTATCCGTTGATGGATCCAAAGGAATACTATGCCGACATAAGCACAGCCCCTAATCCAGCAGAAACGACTGCACCGGTGCCTGCAACCACCGCACCAGCCCTCCTGGCATCAGATTCCGCGAATCAAATTAGTGGCTCCAGTCCAACCCCCCTTTCGTTTCTACTCAGAACGTTTACAAATTTATCCCCCGCGTTCTCCGCATTGCTTGTCTTTGTTGTGGTTTTCGGTATCGCATATGGGGGACTCTCACTCCTCCGCAGAAGAGATCTGGCCGACTCTCAAACAAGGGTCTTGTACGTTCCACCACAGCATGCCACCGTTGTAATGGGGACGTATGGTATTCTCGGTGCTGCGCTTGCGCTTCTTTCCGTAAGCTTCATGATTATGCTTGCCGGCATTCCACCGAGCAATCCGGTGATCTCCGGCGCCTGGCTGCTGTGCGCGCTCTGCATTTACCTTTCCGCCTCATCATTCGCTCTTTTTTATGGCGTCCTGAAATCCGAGTCCTACCCTGCGATCAGCACCCTGCATGGCATCCTCTCCGCACTCGCCGTCCCGGTCTTTGCGCTCTTTATGATCTATGCTCCCGATCGGCGGGAACCAGCGCTCTTTGCTTTCATTCTTGTGCTTGCACTCTCGGCTTTGATTCCTGTCTGGGAGTACCGGAAACAATTCCAGGCAAAGCCAATCCCGCCAGCAGTCGCACAGGAAGCGACATCGCTTCCGCTTTCTGGTACGACACCGGTCATCATGCGGCCAGTCAGCACGACGAAGATCCCGGACCAGAATAATGTCCATCAGCCTCCCGTTGAACAGAAATTCTACTTCCCGCGGGAACTGGAGAACAAGTACTACGATATCGTCAATATAGGCAGGGGTGGGATCGCGTGGGTGTATGCAGCGAACCGGAAGTCTGATGGTAAGAAGGTGGCAGTCAAGCTCCCGATCAGCTTCGATGAGATGACAGGCAAGTCCTTTTTAAACGAGATCAAGGCATGGGAGATGCTTCGTCACCCCAACATCGTTGAGGTATCTGCAGTGAACATCCTCCCCGTTCCCTATGTTGAGATGGAGTATGTCCCTGATTCCCTTGAAATGATCGCAAAACCTATCCCTGTCTGGAAGGCGGTGTACATCGTCCGCGGGATCGCCGATGCCCTGCGCTATGCCCACTCACTCGGGATTATCCACCGTGATATAAAACCGCACAACATCCTCGTGACTGATGACCTGACCCCGAAGATCACCGACTGGGGGATGAGCAAAGTGCTTTCTGCGGACACAAAGAAATCAAGTATCGCTGGTTTCTCGCTCTCCTACGCAGCGCCGGAACAGGTTTCGCCCGCTGAGTTTGGCAGGACAGATGTGCACACCGACATCTACCAGCTGGGTGTTGTGTTCTACGAACTGGTTACGGGATCGCTCCCCTTTGGCGGCGAGAGCATCATGGAGGTAGGCAACGCGATCATGCGCGAATTGCCAATCCCGCCGTCAGAGTATAACCATGAGGCAGCGGCAGTGGACCGGATCATTTTACGGTGCTTAAAAAAGGATCCGGCAGAACGCTACCAGTCAGCCGGCGAACTTCTCGATGCACTTTCCGGTTATCTTGATGAGGATAGGCCATGAGCACTCAATCCCGTTGCTTGTGCGGGAAATGCTGATGCCGGAAGAAGACAGGCGGTATGAAAGAGCACCCTGCGCCCACTGCGGGGGATTAGGGTGCTGCTACTGCGATCGTTTGGGGTGTGTGCTCGTTTCCGCGCCAAGACGGATCTGCCCCCACTGCGAAGGTATCGGGTGTATCTACTGCGGGTTCACCGGCTGGGCGGGTATGAAGGGGAAGTACGATTGAGTAGTCCGATCAGTCAGGAAAACCGTCCTTCCACTTTTCGCGGGATCATGCACTCCTCAAACCGTTTGGCAAAGTACCGGTCAGTCATGCCAGCGATAAAATCGCGGACTAGCTCGGCGCTTGTTGCAGCGGCGCGGTACCGCTCACTGATCCAGTCAGTCCCGATGAAATCGGTATAGATCCGCGAGGATGTCCGGCGATTGGCAAGATCGGCAAGACAGGATTCGAAGAGTGATCTGTACATCGTCTCGATCTTCGGGCGTTCCGACACAAGCTTCGGGTTGTCGTAGATGTGCTCGCGGGAAAACTCGCGAAGCCGGATGAGTGCCTGCTCTATATCATGGCTGTATGAGATGAAACCCTGATTCTCACAGTCGCTGTTTGCGAGCAGGTCGTAGATTAAGGTGTTGATGATTTCGGCGTTGGTATCACCCAGCACCTCGCGGCATTTTGCGGGGATGGGGGTGGTTGTGTCCAGCAGCCCGACTTCGCGGGCGTCCTGCAGGTCTCTGCCTATATACGCGATGGTGTCGGCAAATTTTACGACGCATCCTTCAAGCGTCATGGGTGGTCGGTTGCGCCTGCCGTCGATATTGTCCTGTACCTTCTTGTCAAACGATGCCCAGCTTCCACATGACTCCGGAGCGATCCGTACATCGTCTGCCTCACCATTATGGCAGAGGATACCGTCCAGCACCTGCATGGTGAGATCACAGTCCTCGATCCGGTCGAGGAAGTGCACACTCTGGACGTTGTGGAAGAACCTGCCGATCCCGTGTTGCTCACAGAGAAAAGAAAGGCAGTTTTCGCCGAAGTGCCCGTACGGGATATGCCCGATATCATGCCCGAGTGCGATGGCTTCAATGAGATCTTCGTTTAACTTTAGAGAGCGCCCGATAGTGCGGGCGATCTTGGACACGAGCTGGACGTGGATCACGCGGTGGGTGATGTGGTCATTTTCTACGAGATAAAATACCTGCGTCTTGTCGATGTACCGGGTGTACGCCCTTGTGTGGATGATCCGGTCCGCATCGCGTGAGAAGGGCGAGCGGATATCCCGTTCTTTCCGGTTGTTCCGGCGCACTGCATCGGCACTTGTAGCAGCGAGCGGTGAAAGCAGGGCTTCGTGTTGATCAATATAGCTGCGGATAGAGGACTCGAACGCATTATCGATCCTGTGCCGGACGTTACGGTGCCGGTGCATCGTGCTGGTGAATCTGACCTTCAACGTATTAAGGCTGGCGAACCGTACCGAGTATCAGGTGGATATCATGCGGGACAATTCTAAAAAAAAAATGAGAATGATTCAATCTAATGGGAGGTATTTTTAGAATACAGCCTCCTTACCTCATTTTCCGCCTGTGAGACGGGATATCCCCCTGATTGAAGTATTAATCAGCTCGGTGACGGTGCTGATGATATCCTCGATCGGTCCTCCCTGCCCCTTGATTTTGAGGGTAAGGATCTGTGTGGAGATGTATTGCCCGCTCCTCCCGTTGACCGTAACATCGGCTGTAATACCGGTAGAAATATTCTGGGGGATTGTCAGAACGTAGGTGAACGATCGGGGGTAGGGGCACTGATATCTTCCAAGGGTCAGGCTCTGGCTGTATCCCATCGACCCGATATCCATCGTAAAGTCGATGGGTGCATTGAACCCCGGATTTCCATTGATCGTGACGTAATAGGTAATCGTATCACCGGGTTTGCCTGCAGCCGAGGTGGGAGAGACCATGAAGGAAAACGGTGCCTGTTGCGCAGACACAGGAACTGTGCATAGCAGGAAAGAGCCAGTACCACGAGCGGTGCGAAGAACTGCAATCTTTTCGCCATACTAGACGATATCTGTTTAATAAAAAGAATTTTCCTTTACCTGCCAGCATTTTTCCAGCCGGCGCGAGCCAATGTCCGAACGATGTTCCCAAATAGGTGACTGCCTGGAGTTCGAGAAATAAATCTCATCACAAAACGGGTTGTTTTTTAAAAGTTCATTGCTATCCTTTGAGCACTCAAACGGGCATGATCCATCATGCTCTTATCCTGCGAGTCTCTTAATCTCATCAGGATGTGAGGGTAATAATGCCTGCAACGCCCATGGATCTCAAACCGATCGGCATCATAAGGTCGCCCTATGCAACGATGGCGGATGCCCCTCATCAGGGGCGGTTCTCGGATCAGGAATCCGAGATCATCATCGACGAAGCGTATCGTATCGGGTTGACGGATATCGAACACCACCCGCACCTGATCGTGCTCAGCTGGCTTGACCGTGCGGAGCGGAACACGCTTACTGCCATCCCTCCCCATGATCTGCACCACCGGGAGCATGGTGTGTTTGCGACGCGCTCGCCCCACCGCCCCAACCCGATCGGGTTGTGTGTGGTGGATCTCATCAAACGCAACGGGAGAACACTTCGCGTGCGGGGGCTTGACGTGATCGATGGAACCCTGGTGCTCGACATCAAGCCATTTTCCCGCGGTATCGATTGTGTACCTGACAAACAGCGTAAACCGATCACCAAAAACGAGCGCTAAGCGAGGGCGCAGCCTGCACCCGCTCACGAAAAACAGCTACAAAAAACTCACCCTTGACACGTGCCGACAGATTCGGGCTCGCACTATTGCAATACGTGCTCCCGATCCACAGCAAAGAGCCCGTACCATGGTAAATCCCGGTTGAAGATCGGGGATCGCACGGACCCTTATGGGCTCTCACCTGACCCTGTTCTTGCATCCATTGATACATCTTTATGGTTCCTGAAGCAGATCAAATGAGAATAGAGTGCTTGAATTTTTGGAGGCAATCAATGGCAAAGAACAATACAGACCAGCAGGCATCGGAAGAGTGCTCCCATGAATGCACGGACTGCCCGAGCGCAAGTACCTGTGCAGAGGCAAAATCCGGAGGGGGGCTCCCGCCAAAGGCAAATATCGATGTCAAGCATGTTGTCCTCGTCCTGTCAGGAAAGGGCGGCGTGGGCAAGTCCACCGTGTCCGTGAACCTCGCGTTCGCGCTCGCAAACCACGGGTATCACGTCGGCCTGCTTGATCTCGACATGCACGGACCCAACATCCCCAAGATGCTGGGTATCGAGGACCAGAAGTTTGCCATGATGGGGAACAAGATCGAACCGGTGCATGTTACGGGGACGCTTTCAGTCGTCTCGATCGCGTTTGTACTCCCTGACACGAGCACCCCTCTCATCTGGCGCGGACCGATGAAGATGGTGGCGATCCAGCAGTTCCTTGAAGACGTGAACTGGGGCGCGCTCGATTATATTGTGGTCGATCTCCCGCCGGGCACTGGTGACGAGGCGCTCACGATCGCCCAGCTTGCCCCCAATGTAAAAGGGGCGGTCATTGTCACGACACCGCAGGACGTGGCGACGCTCGATGCCCGGAAATCGGTGAAGTTTGTAGAGAAGCTGGGGCTACCCGTGCTCGGTGTTATTGAGAACATGAGCGGGATGGTCTGCCCTCACTGCGGCACGGAGATCGACCTGTTCGGGAAAGGCGGCGGCAGGAAAGTTGCCGAAGAGCTGAATGTCCCGTTCCTCGGCGCTATCCCTATTGACATTGAGATGCGTAAAGCCGGTGACGAGGGGCGCCCGTTCATCATACGGCGCAAGGACAGCAGCGCCAGCTGGGCAAGCGTTGACGCAGTAATGGAAGCGCTCATCAAAGAGGTCGAGGGCTAAACAATGGACTTTATGCGGGTTCTCTGCGGCAGGGAAAAGCCGCTCGCTATCTACAAGGGCGTGATCGCCTGCCTCGAAAACCCGCTGGCTTCCCCCGACCTGATCGAACCGATCTACCGCGAGGCGATGAACCTTGATGATGATACGCTCGACCGGTTTCGGTTCGCACTGGTGCGCCTCCAGCTCTATGCTGACATCCACCGCAATGAGGATCTGGAAAAGGCGATGCAGATCAAGTACATCGCGCAGGTGCTCGAAAAAGTGGTCTTTGGCACACTGGTTATGGAGCGCGAGGAATTTGCCGCTGACTGAATTGCTGATGGTCGGGAATGACGGTCTTTTTACCTCAATTTTACGGCGTTAAAACCATGGAATGTGCACGGGTGATATGTATAAGTGCCTCACCGTCAAATATTTTAGTACCAATTATCAGAACGATTAGAAACATTATTGAATTATTCAATCTCAAACCTTTTGAACAATCCACCTTCATGCATTCAATGGAGCTCCCATGACATCACGCATGCACGCACCGCACACAACGTGCCCCGGCTGCCACGAAGAAGTTTTTCTGGACGAACTCGTAGGTGGCAAGTGCCCGCTGTGCGGGTGTTCACTCGAGGAGTTTGAAGAGTCATTCGGTGAATTGGACGGGATCATCGAGCGCTCAGACCTCTCGTGGCTTATCTTCAACTACTTTGTCTTCAAGCAGTTCGTGGAGCTCGGCGTCCCTGCGCAGCAAATCATGGAGTTTGTCGCCGGATACGAGGAAAACGCGGACAAACCGGTGGAGGACTGGACAAAGACCGGGTTTGCGCTTGAACTTCCGATGGACAGGTGGGACCGGATCAGACCGAAGCAGTGCGCGAAGTGCGGAACATGGTTTTTGTCCGGTGGAAAGAAGTTTATTGAAGGCGATATGCGACGGACGCAGGTTGTGGAAAGGTTCGTATGTGGCAGGTGCCCGGAGAAAAAGGCTGAATAATCCTTTTGAAATCAATCCTTTTTTTTTATGGGTAGTTTTTTTTAATACGCCCAGCCGATCAACGTCACCTTGCCCAGCTTCCCGCAGATGATGCAGGCACCTTCAATATCTGAAACATACGGGGAACGGACCTCAGTGCCGAGAACGCTTGCGTTTGTTTTTTCCTCAATGGCATCCCCGCACACTCGCTCACCGCACCAGTGCACGACCGCGACCTTTCCCTCGTTGAGTACTGCGATGAGTGCATTGATCGAACTGGCGGTGCAGAGCCGGCTTTTCGTATGCTCCTCTGCTTTTGCCCGCATTGCATCCGAAATCTCGGCAAGCACGCAGGCAACACCCGAATTGATATCAGCACGGTTGAGGATGACCTTGCCTCCTGTACGTTTCACCGCCACCACGGTGCCCGCATCGATGTCCCGCGGACCGAGTTCGAGCCGGAGCGGGACACCACGGAGCTCCCACCAGTAGTATTTCGCGCCGGGACGCGTCTCACGGGTGTCGAGTTTCGTGCGGAACCCTGCTTTGCGCAGCGCCACCTCAAGCGATTGTGCAGACGCGATCACGTCCTCGTGCCGCTTGCCGATTGTGATCGGGACAACTATTATCTGTATTGGGGCGACCGCTGGCATGAAGACAAGCCCCTTATCGTCACCATGCAGGCTGATTAACGCGGCGATCGAGCGTTCTGAAATCCCGTAGCAGGTCTGGTAGGCGTATTGCTGTTCGCCGTTGATGTCCTCGTACTTTATTTCAAAGGTTTTTGAGAAATGGTCGCCGAGATGATGCACAGTACCGATCTGGAGCGTTTTCCCATCCGGCATGATCGTATCGACAGCAATCGTGTAGTCCGCGCCGGGGAACTTGTCCCAATCGGGGCGGCGGGAAACAAGGGTTGGGATACACAACCCATCGTAAAACTCACGGTACCGGACAATCGCGTCCTCCACCTGCGCCTGCGCTTCGTCCCATGTCGCATGGACGGTGTGGGCTTCCTTGAACGATGTGATCTCCCGGAGCCGGATCAGCGGGCGGGTATGTTTGGTCTCGTACCGGAACGTATTGACAATCTGGTAGATCCTGATCGGGAGATCTGCGTGAGAGCGGACCCAGAGCGCGTACATCGGGTAGATCGCGGTCTCACTTGTCGGGCGCAGGGCGAGTTTGACATCAAGAGGGGTTGTACCGCCGTGCGTCACCCAGTACACCTCGTCTTCGAACCCCTTGATGTGCTCTGACTCCTTCATGAATTCCTGTTCGGGGATCAGCAGAGGAAAGAGCGCTTCCTGGTGGTCGCGATCGAGAAGGTCGCGGAGGCGCTGGTACACGTGTTTTCTGAATGCAAACCCATAGGGGTACCAGACATAGGTCCCCTTGACCGGGTAGCGGACGTCCATAATTTCTGCACGCCAGAGAATGTCATTATACCATTCAGAAAACTGGTGTTTTGGTGGCAGTGCGCCCGCATCATCATCCATGAAATAACCCTAAATCACCAATTGTATGATCTGAGGTGTAATAAAAGCCTCGACAACCGCTGCAACGGCAATCAGGGGTAGGACAAGGAATACAAAGGAGCGTGAGAGCTTTTTGGCATCCGCTGCGGCATCACCCGCACCGTAGTACTCGTTGACGAGTGACTGGGCGAGCATGATTCCCAGCGCACCGGCAATTACGAAGCCGGGGATCTCGAAAATACCGTGCGGGAGGATTGCTGCAGCGACAAAGGTACTGCTGTGCTGTTTATGTACAAGCTCCATGATGGCGCCGATCACGATGCCATTGAGGCTCATGATGAGAATCGTGAGGATACCGAACGATGCGCCTCCCAGGAAGAGCAGGATGCAGGCTTCGAGGTTGTTGGCAAAGATCTTGGCCCCGATATCCAGCGAACTGCCCCCCATCACCTGGCCGGCGACCTCTTTTTCGAACAGCCGCATGAACTGTTCACCGATCTCAGGGTGCTGTGCAGTCCCCACCCAGCCGATTAAAAGCGTTGTAAAAAAGAGCAGGGAGGTGACGATGACCGCGCGTTTCATGGCGCCATGGTCAGACATAGAGCACCATCCGCATCATATCCCGGATACCCGGTGCAAGTCCCACGACAATCATCGCGAGCAGGACTAGGTGCCAGAAAGCAAAATTTGCCTCCCTGCGATACAGTTCCATGATGTAAATACCCGGGAAGAGTACCAGCAGCTTTAAGGGGAACATGGCAAAGGCGGTTCCGGTCCATCCGATCAGGGTTGAACCGACAACGTGCTGCTCGATATAGGCAAGCGGGTGGAAGTCGATCCCGTAACTGGTCGCGCTTGCATCCAGCATGTGGCCGAAGATGAGCGTCAGGTAGAGGGGTTCAGAAACACAGACCCACTTCAGGATATACCTCATGAATGCCCAGACTGCACCGGTTGTGACAACTGCAAGTGTCAGGATAATAAAGAGGATGGATATATTGATCCTTGTATGGGTGATGCCCCATGCGATGAGAGCGAGAATAACGGTAAAGGCCGTCATCGCGCCGGCACATGCGTAGAAGGCGACATATTTTTTTACAAGCCCCTGGATCTCAAGATACCGGGCGAGAAAAAGCATACCCAGCGTGTAAAAGAAGAGGACGAAATAGATGAGCGGGGTTACCAGCAGGAACTGGATATTGCCCTGTACCATACCGGTATCCTGAACGACCCGCAGGATGCCTCCCAGCACGACATACGGAAGGGTTGCAAGGATGAAGGATGAGTCGATACGGAACCCGATATCGGCTAGCCATGTTGATTTTGACATCCACCTATACAGGAGATAAACACCGGCAACGAGGATGAACGCGTAGGTAAGGGTGTCCACAACGTTATACGTCTGACCGTACCGTATGGGATCGATGTAGTATTTGTAGATGAACTCACTAATCATTTCTGATCTCAATGAGCGCAGAACCTATAAAATTACTTAAACTAAAACCGTTCGACAAATCGCGGTGGATGCAGCTTCCCCGCGATGTGGTGATCGGTCACGATGTGCTCCCCCAGATCCCCGCCGTCTGTGAGGACCTTCAGCTCGGCAGTTCTGCACTTATCATTTCAGGAAAAAGCACGATACATATTGCCGGGGATCGCGTCCGTGGGCTTTTAAACGATCACTTTACCGTCACCACGTTTACCACAGAGACGATCACCCCTGCCATCATCAGGGAGGGTGAGGCTGCCGCAGCCAGCGTGGACTTCGTTGTCGGCGTGGGAGGTGGAAGGGTGATCGATACTGCAAAGATCGTCTCATATAACACCGACCGCCAGTTTATCTCCATTCCCACTGCCGCATCCCATGACGGGATCGCTTCCGCCCGCGCCTCGGTACCCACAATCGAGGGGCATGCATCGCTTGAAGCCCACCCGCCAATCGCGATCGTCGCTGACACAGGGATCATCGCTGCCGCCCCGCACCGGCTTCTCGCGGCGGGGTGTGCGGATATCATCTCCAACTATACGGCAATACTCGACTGGGAGCTCGCCCACAGGGTCAAGGGAGAACCGATGAGTGAGTACGCGATGGCACTTTCGAAGATGACCGCCGAGATCCTTGTGAAGAATGCCCACGTTATCAAGCCGCACACCGAGCAGTCAGCATGGTTTGTGACAAAAGCCCTCGTGTCAAGCGGTGTTGCGATGAGCATTGCAGGCTCCTCGCGACCAGGGAGCGGGGGAGAACACAAATTCTCCCATGCACTCGACCGGCTTGCACCGGGCAAAGCGCTGCATGGCGAGAGCTGCGGCATTGGAACGATCATCACGATGTACCTGCACGGTGGCGACTGGAAGGGGATCCGGGCATCCCTTAAAACGATCGGTGCCCCTGTAACACCTGCCGAGATCGGCATCGACGATGGGACGGCGGTCGAAGCGCTCCTTTTGGCAAAAACTATCCGTCCGGAACGCTTTACAATCCTGGATATGGGGCTCACAAAAGAGTCTGCGGAAAAACTGATCCGGATGCTCTATAAGGAGTAGCTGCATGGCGGAAGCAAAAACCAAGGTAACGCTGATTGGTACGGTACACGCACGACAGGGCGTCGAGTTTGTGTACGAGGGCGAGGTGTCAGCCTGTGACAACTGCAAAGTGAAAAAAGCATGCCATAATCTGCAGAAAGGCAGAAAATACCGGATTATCACCGTCCGCACCACGCACCATGAATGCAGCGTGCATCTGAATGGTGCTACGGCAGTGGAGGTAACAGAGGCACCGGTCACAGCGCTGATCAGTGCTGACATGGCGATGGTCAATTCCAAGATTAAGTTTGAGGTGTCCTGCAACAAGGCGGAATGCCGGAGCTTTACGCTCTGCCACCCCGATGGGATTGTGGAAGGCGACAAATACGTGGTTGCCGATGTGCTTGGCAACGCTCCGGACATCTGTGACAAGGGGCGGGCACTCAAGCTGGTGGAACTGCGGGGCGTGTAATTTTTATTTTGTCTTTTCAGGGCTCTGCGGCAAACGCAAGATCGCGTGCCACGCTCAGAATACCGGCATACCCGTCAAGATCCTGTTGCCAGCGTTCGGGGATCGCGTCCATGCCCCAGAACGATCCTGCAAGCGCACCGCAGCAGGCACCCACCGTGTCCGCGTCCCCGCCAAGGTTGATCGCCGAGAGCAGCGCGTCTTTAAATGAACGGGCGTTCATGAAGCAGAACAGGGCAGCATGGGCACAGAGCAGCGCATCGAGGGAAGGTTCCGGCGCGAATCGCTGGTAATTAACGAGCCGGTCAAAAACCTCAAGGTTCTTACACCGTGATTGTGCGTACTGGAATGCATCTTTTCTTGAACTGCCGCGGCACATCATACTGGTCATCAGGTTCAGCCATGCGGAGCTGTGCGCGGCGACGATATCGTGGTGTGTCAGCTGCGAGCAGGCAATGCTTGTGTCGGGCACCGACGCCGGCGCAAAGAACACGCCAACCGGAAACCCCCTCATCACGCTCCCGTTGCTCCGGGTCGCATCGAGCTTCCTGTGAGCGATTGCGGCGGCTTGTTGTGGGAGGATGCCCTGAAGCACAAGGTTAAAGACTGCGGAAGAGGTCGGACCAAACCACTGCTGGTTATTGCTGTACACGATAACGAGGCGCGCCATCAGGTCGTCCGGGTCAAACCCGCGGCATGCGATAAGCGATGCGGCAACTGCCAGCGCCTGCAGGGTATCATCTGTAACTTCTCCCACCCCCCTTGGATGCCTGCCATTCGGAAGCATGTCGGTTACCCACGTGCGGGGTGCCGGTGATCCTTCCAGGGGCGCGCCCAAAGCGTCCCCAATTGCGAGCCCAATGACTGTTGCACAAGCCCGTACGTGATATGATATAAAGGTCACCAAAAAGCTATATCAGCAGACAGGGATATGTAATTTTTTGCGGAAGGTGATTGTGTGCAGAAAGAAGAGTTACTCCATTTACATATGCTGATGATTCACATCAAAAAGTACTATGAAGGCATCACCAGTGATGAAATCCCGACCAACCGATATAAATCCCTTGCAATCTCTCCTGTTCATATTCACAAGGACAAGAAAGCCCATAAAGAAGCCCTCCTTGTGCTGGGCGACGAAATTGTCACCCACATCCATGGGCACCGCATGCCTGTGGTGGCCTATTCTTCCCTTGCTGCATCGACGCGGGTTGCAGCCGAACATTAACCTTTTATGGACGAGGTGAAGGCGTACCGGGAGATCATCTCCCGCATCATCTCCCTCGAACCCGGTGATGAACGGGTCGTTCGTGAAAAGATTGACATCTGCAGGAAGTACGGGCTGTCCGCCGTGCCAAGGAACTCCGCACTTCTTGGCGCAGCGCTCCCTGAGGAACGGGAACGTCTGCGCCGGTTGCTCCTTGTCAAGCCAACCCGGACGCTTTCCGGCGTAGCGCCTGTTGCAGTGATGACCTCACCGGCTCCCTGCCCGCACGGCAAGTGCCTGCCCTGCCCCGGTGGTCCCGACCACCCCTTCAAATCCCCGCAGAGCTACACGGGTGAGGAGCCCGCGGCACTGCGCGCCCGCGACCACGAGTACGACCCGTACCGGCAGGTGCAGGCGCGCCTTGCGCAGTTTGAGTTGCTCGGTCACCGCGTGGATAAGGTAGAGTTGATCGTGATGGGTGGCACGATGACTGCACGCACACCGGAGTACCAGCAGGAGTTTGTCTCCCGCTGCGTTGAGGCGATGAATGACTATCCACGTTCCCCCGCGATGACCGTGCTCTCCCCTGATTTTGAAGCGGTCAGTGCTGCCAACGAACAATCAGGTGTCCGGTGTGTTGCGATCACGTTCGAGACCCGCCCGGACTGGTGCCGGCGCGGGCATATCGAACGGATGCTGGGTCTCGGTGTAACCAAGGTCGAGCTGGGTGTCCAGCATATGGATGACCGCATCCTTGCGCTGAACCGACGGGGCTGCACGGTGGCGGACACGGTAGCAGCAAACAGGCTGCTCAGGGACGCAGGGCTCAAGGTGGGGTTCCACATGATGCCAAACCTGCCGGGCGCCGACCTTGCATCCGACCGTGCGATGTTTGAGGATATCTTTTCTGATCCCCGCTTCCGACCGGACTTTCTCAAGATTTACCCGACGCTCGTCACTCCCGGCTCCGGGATCGAATCGCTCTGGCAGCGGGGAGAATATGCCCCGTACACTGAAGAAGAGCTTATTGACCTTGTCGCATATGCAAAATCATTGATCCCTGAATACACACGGCTCCAGCGGATCCAGCGCGACATTCCCGCAAAATTGATCGTCGCAGGATCGCACCACTCCAACTTCCGGCAGCTTGCCCAGAACCGGTTGCGCGAGACGGGAAAACGCTGTCGCTGCATCAGGTGCCGCGAGATCGGGCGCCAGCCTTCGCTTGCTGATGTGGAAATACGGGGGCTTTCCTATGATTGCTGCGGTGGTGAGGAGTACTTCGTTTCAGCGGTATCCGGCGATTCGTTGATCGGGTTTGCCCGCCTGCGGTTCCCTTCTGCTGTCTTCTCTGTGGAACTGGAACAGGCAGCGCTGATGCGTGAGCTGCATGTGTACGGGAGCATCGTCCCGCTGGGCAGGAATGCGGATGATGAGGAATACCAGCACCGCAGCCACGGAAAGGCGCTCCTCGCCCGCGTTGAGGAGATCGCACGCGCTGCAGGGTACCGCAGGCTTGCGATCATGAGCGGGATCGGTGTCCGGCCTTACTACCGGAGGCAGGGATATGAACGGGCAGGACCATACATGGCAAAGGAGCTGAAATGAAGCCCGCGACGCTCGAATTCATCAGGCAGCGCTTTACCGAGTACTATAAAAAGACCGTTCTTATCGCTCCCTCGTCAATCGAGCAGCGTGAGTGGGGTTTTGTCCTGTTCTCGCCCGGCTACCCCGAGATCCACATGCACCGGCACATCGGGTTTTCCAGCAGGGACGAGCTTTTCGAGTACCTGAAAAATCTCGTGCCCGCCCATGTGTATTACTCCAGCGCTTACTACGAGCAGCCCGATGCGCCGACCATGAAGGACAAGCGCTGGCTGGGGGCGGACCTGATCTTCGATCTTGACGCTGACCATATCATGCGGGGACCGTACGATATTATGCTCGCCAGGGTAAAGGAGGAGACCGAAAAACTTCTCGCGATCCTCACCGGGGAATTTGGCATTGATCTCAAGACCATCGATATTGTATTTTCCGGTGGTCGCGGGTATCATATCCATGTAAAAGACATAGCGTTTCGCTCATGGGGCAGCGCTGAGCGCCGCGAATTGATTGACTATGTCTGCGGGATCGGAATCGACCCGGCAGCGATGCTTGTAAAAACGGCGCTTTCCCATCCCGGGTGGCAGGTGCGGTACCGTGATACGCTGATCGATTACCTCCAGTGGCTGGGAACAGTACCGAAAAAAGACGCTATCACCCATCTCTCTGCAATTCCGGGTATCGGTAAGATCACTGCCGAAGACCTGCTCGAGCAGCGGGAGGTCATCGTTGCCGAGCTCACCCACAGTCCCACCGCAACATTGCTGAGGAAGTACCGCGGCCTCGCCCTGATCGTTTCGGCAGAGGAAGGGGAATTTAAAAAACGTCTCCTTGAAAGGGCAGCGCTTGCCGATGAACCGGTCACCACTGACACCAAGCGCCTGATCCGGATGCCCACATCACTGCATGGCGGGAGCGGCATGCGGGTGCAGCAGATCGAGGCGCGGAATCTTGCTGCATTCGACCCGCTCACCGATGCAGTGGTGTTCGGGACACGCGACGTCAGAGTTGATATGCGGGCACCTGTCACGATGTCAATGCTCGGAAGCACTTATCAGCTTGCAAAGGGGATCACTACAGTACCCGAAATGGCAGCGGTTTTCCTCTGCTGCCGCGGGATGGCAGATATCGCGTGAGGATTCTGTATGGTGGGGCTCGATGACCTGCGCAAGGTGCTCCTGTCAGAGCGTGAGACAGGAAGGCTGACCCAGATACCGCAGGATCTTTTTGACAGGGCCCACGCTGCCGTTTCTGCCCTGATCACGAAAGTGTATGCAATCGAAGACCCGCTTTCACCCGAAGCCCGCACGCTTATCGAAGAGACGATGAGCATCAGGGAGACTGCAAGCGACATCTTTAGTATCCGCGCAAAAAAGATCCTCGTGCTCGCTGAGAGTCAGGCGCAGGGACAATACATCGACCGCGAGGAGACAAAGAAGATGATGCCGCCTGAGCGCGAGATGTTTGAAAGGATTGCCGGTGCGATTGGAACCTGTCAGAATGCGGTCCTTACCACGATCCAGCAGGTGCTCCCCGTGGAGCACGAAGATACCCCTGCGGTTGCCCAGGTTCATCCGTTCCCGCAGGATGGTACAACCGCAGCACGAGGATTACCGGCATTGTCTCCTACATATACCCTTGTACGGGTGCTTGCCGATATGGATGCGTTCATGGGAGTCGATGGCAAGATCTATACACTTACTCAGGGCGACATCGTGACGCTGCCAGAGCGGAACGCCGAAGTCCTTGTCGAGCGCAACATAGCATTAAATATGAATCTTTGCAAATAGTATTGGTATTCGAGATAGAAAACGGGGTAATTTTTGTGAAAATGCCAGCGAAATTCAAGACGTACTGCCCTTATTGCCGGAACCACCAGCTGCATGAAGTTGAGAAGGTAAAGAAGGGCAAGACGACAGGAAACCACTGGATTGACCTGCAGAAATCGCGCAGGTGAACGGTGGGCAACATGGGCAAGTTCTCCAAGGTGCCCGGTGGCGATAAACCCACAAAAAAGATCAACGTGCGGTACCGCTGTGTCAAATGTGGAAAAGCCCACCTTCGCAAGGGGTTCCGGGTTGCCAAGTTCGAGCTGACGGAGTGAAAAATATGGTACGCGAGATTCGGGAGAACCGGAGCAGGTTTTTTAAAGTGAAGTGTCCGGACTGCGAGAATGAGCAGATGGTTTTTGAGAAAGCGAGCACCGTTGTGAACTGCGTCGTCTGCGGCAAGGAGCTTGCCACCCCCACAGGCGGCAAGGCGAACCTAAAAGCTGAGATCGTTGCCGATGTCAAGTGATCAGATCGGTATGCAGGACAGAGAATGGCCGCAGGATTCGGAACTTGTCGTCTGCACGGTCGTGAACGTAAAGGATTTTGTTGCGTTCGTTTCGCTGGATGAGTATAATGGACGGCAGGGGCTCATCCCCATCTCTGAGATCGCAACCGGCTGGATCAAGTATATCCGCGACCACATCCGCGAGGGGCAGAAGATCGTCTGCAAGGTGCTCAACGTTGACCGGAGCCGGGGGCATATCGACCTTTCCTTAAAAGATGTCAACGAGCACCAGCGGCGTGAGAAGATCCGCGAGTGGAAGAACGAATCCAAAGCCAGAAAGTGGATCGGGTTTGTTGCAAAAGCTGCAGATGAACCTGTATCTTTAATCGAGGATGCGATCCTTGACAAGTACGGTGCCTTCTACCCCGTTTTTGAAGATATTGTCATCGAAGGCGAACCAGTGATAAAAAAACTCGGGCTCTCAAAAAGAGCGAGCGATGCACTGATGCACGTCGCGCAGGAGAATGTAAAAGTCCCGAGGGTCGAAGTGACCGGGCACCTGATCCTTACCTGCATACAGCCCGATGGAATATCCGTAATTAAAAAAGCGCTCAAAAGCGCTGAACCAAAGATTGCCGGTGTCGATATCGAACTCCTCTACCTCGGCGCCCCGACCTACCGGATCAAGGTGACTGCACCGGATTACAAGAATGCGGAAAAAGCGCTCGAGAAGGCCGCCAACGCCGCGATTGCGGTTGTGGAAAAATCGGGCGGTGAAGGAAAGCTCGTCAAGAAACCGAAGTCAGGGAAGAGCCAATGACGGGTCGGATTCGCCGCTGCCGGTACGACCGGACCTATACACTCTCGCTCTCATGTCCGGTTTGTAATGCACCGACCGAAACAGCGCATCCCGCACGCTTCTCGCCCCAGGATACCTATGGAAAGTACCGGAGGATGGTGCGGTGATCGAAGACATCAGCGTCACTTTTCTTGATAATTACAAGGACAGAACCCTCGTTTCCCCCATCATGGTCGAGGGGCTTCCCGGCATCGGGCAGGTGGGCAAGCTTGTCGCCGAATACATGATCCACATGCTCGGCGCAAAAAAAGTTGCCGAGATCCACTCCATCTACTTCCCGCCCCATGTGATCATTGAGGAGAACGGCGTTGCACGGCTGGTGCGAAACGAGTTATATCTTTTTGAGTCAGATCACCGGCAGATCGTATTCCTTGTCGGGGATTACCAGAGCACTTCCAACGAGGGGCACTACCTCCTCACCGACTGCTACCTTGACATCGCGGCGGAACTGGGGGTCGGGCGCATTTACACGCTCGGCGGGTTTGGTGTCGGGCACCTCGTGGAAACTCCCCGGGTGCTCGGTGCGGTGAACCGGGACGGGCTGCGCCCCGAGATCGAGGCGGCTGGCGTTGTCTTCGAACGCGACGAACCGGGCGGCGGGATTGTGGGCACGGCAGGGCTCATGCTCGGGCTTTCTGCTTCCCGTAATATTGACGCTGTCTGCCTGATGGGCGAGACAAGCGGCTATCTTGTCGACCCACGGAGCGCAGCAAGTGTCCTCTCAATACTTTCAACTCTGCTGAATGTCACCGTCGATCCCACCCAGCTCAACGCCCGCGCCGCGGAGATGGAGCGGGTGATTGAGGGGTTGATCGAGGGCGAACGGATGCAGCACGATGAGGAGCTGAGTTATATCGGGTAACATTTGTGAAATTTTCATTGGTTGAATTCCTGTTGTTATGATTTTTCAAACGTAAAAAAGAAGCAGACGTTCAGATGACTTAATCTCCCGATAAAAGTTTATTGCCGTATATAACGCACATTCCAAAAAGAATGTGGTAGGTAGTATGGCTGAACCTTATTTTTCAAAGGATGAGTCCGTGATCCTTGCAACGGACAACATGATCTTCAGGTCCGTGTCGCTACCGGCACTGGTCCTGACCAATAAACGCATCCTCCTCATCCAGATCGATGGCGAAGATCTTTCTGCAGAGGAGATCCCGCTCTCAAAACTGCGTTCAGCAGAGGTCGACGAACATGCTGTGCCGGACCCGGTCCTTTCGCTCTCGTATGTCACCGACAATGGTGAGATACGGCAGGAGACCCTCAGGTTCTTACAACAGCACGGGAAACAGAGAAAAGAAGAGTGCAGGGAGTGGGCAAAGAAACTGAGCGAGCAGATCGTGCCCCCCTTTGGCGAGGGAACCCTTTTCAGGCGACCTCTGTCTCCAAAGGAGCCGGTCAAGGAGCCCGCAGCGGGACCTGTATCTCCTGTCGGGACTGTTCCCCCCGCGCGTGCGGTCGTTGGGAAAAGCGCAAAACCGCCTGGAACGGTAAGCACCCCCATGGCAGCATCATCGCCCCGGGAGTTCCTCGCAAAACATGACCGGCCAACGGGGCTGGCATTTCCTTCTTTGCCCAGGTTTTCGGAATCTGAGCTTCCGGAATCTCCGGCTCCAGCCCCGCGGCGGAAATTCGTAGCTGTTGCAGCGCTCGTCCTCGTCATACTCGCGGTGATAGCCATAGCGTTTGTTTCTCTGCAGTACCTGCAGCAAAAAACCGCCCTGCCTACCGGACCTGCTGCACCTGCCCCTATGATACCTGCTATAATTACAACAGTCCCCACCCCGGTTCCCATGACACCGTCGCCTACCGCCCCTCCGGAAACCCCTGTGGAAACCGTATCGCCAATGCCGTCGTCCCCGCAGGTCCTCATTCCCCAGACCGGGGTCTGGGTACGCGTGCAGTATCCCGGGAATTTTACAGGGTTAATTGGTGAGGGGGGGAATTTTCGGCCGGTAACAGGTACCGGTGATCGCTTCTATAACATGGCGACGAAAACCGGCATAGTCAAAGCAATAATCCAAAAGCTGGATGGATCCGGAGATCTGCTCACCGTTGATATTTACCAAAACGGTGCGCTGATCCCGGGCGGCACGACCACGACCCCGGAGGGTGAGGTCAACATCCAGATTGAACTGAAAGCGGCAAGTCCCACGGTCACGGTTATGCCGAATGTCACGGTGACAAATGTCACCATGCAGAAACCGTAAGGAACGACCTGACCACATCCTTATTTTATCATAAGCGGTAGCTGGTCTGCGCAGGTCTCCGACCCGTTGCGGGTCAGTGCGGGAGTAACCCATAATTACACCTCCCATACCCAGGGAGCTCTGAGGTCAATCCGGGTTCAATACGGGCTCTGGTTGCCCTGATCCGGTGATCGCACGGGACTAATTCGGGAAAATGCGGGCCTGTAATTTTCAAAATCCAGTCATTATCCGTCCTTTTGGTAAACCCGCCCTGTATAACGGCAGAAAAAGGACCCTTTTAGACCCTTTTGGACGCAGGATAATTCCTGCGATGACCTGCAGTGCGTGACCGACCGGAACCCCCCCCCTTTTCCAGGTGCCCGGAAATCCCCGAATCCACGGAAACACCTCTACCTACCGGGCGGGGGTACCTCATGATCTGGGTGCGACCCCCCACCCCATCAAAGCCTCGCCGACCGGACCCGGATAATGCTAATTATATCCTGCGAGATGCAATCTGATGTACCAATGCTCGCCAATGCCGACCTGCACATCCACTCCCCGTACGCGATCGCGGTATCCCGCTCGATGGTGCCGGAGCACCTGATCCCGGCCTGCGTGACAAAGGGGATCTCCGTGCTGGGAACCGGCGACGCGTTGCACCCCGCATGGCAGCAGGCATGGCGCCCGTTTTTAGAGAACGATGCCGGTATCGTGGTCGTGCCAACCGCTGAGGTGGAAGACCAGTCCCGGGTGCATCACCTGATCCTCGCCGGGGACTTTTCGCAGTTCGACGAGCTCCGGGAACGTTTCGCAGCCCACAGCAGGAGCCTGACATCGGTCGGTAGGCCTCATGTCTATCTTTCCGGCCAAGCGATCGCCCGGATCGTCCATGAATCAGGCGCCCTGATCGGACCGGCGCATGCGTTCACGCCATGGACTGCGATGTATGCGTATTTTAATCACGTCGCAGACTGTTACGGGAGCGAACCGATCGATTTCCTTGAGCTCGGGCTCTCGGCGGACAGCTCGTACGGTGCCGGCATCCCCGATCTATACACCGTCCCGTTCCTTACGAATTCCGATGCACACAGCCCTGTGCCGGAAAAGTGCGGGCGGGAGTTTAACCGTCTCCGGCTGGAATCCCTCACCGTCAAAAGCGTGCTTTCGAGCATAAGGAAGGGAGCGATCGAGATGAATGCCGGGTTTTTCCCTGAGGAGGGAAAGTATAACCGCACCTCCTGCGTCCGCTGTTTTTCCCAGTATTCCCAAAATGAAGCTGTCCGCTCGAAATGGCGGTGCCCCAATGACGGCGGGATCATCAAGAAGGGGGTGTACGACCGGGCACGGGAACTCTCAACCGGTGAAGCCCGCCCCCGTCCTCCGTATCTCCATATCGTCCCGCTCGGGCAGATCATCCAAACTGTGGAAGGGGCATCGTCGCCATACACAAAGAAGTGCCGGGCAGTTTACGACTCGTTCATCACCACGTTCGGAAACGAAATTGATCTCCTTGTCAGTACACCAATTCCGGAAATCCGCTGTGTGCACCCGAAGGTGGCAGACGCGGTTGATGCCCTGCGGAGTGGCAGGGTGACATTGCATCCCGGCGGTGGCGGACGGTATGGCACGTTTTCGTACTGAAGGGACCTGGCGCTGACGACGATTCTCTTCTCAATGCGTAAAGGTTAATGAAATTGCGCTCCAACATGAGTACTCAATGCTCAACGTACATCGGAATATTTGCGGGTATTGCGGGTGTTGCGTCTCGGTCTGTCCGGAAGGCGCTCTCGAACTGATCGATGCGTATCTCTGCGTCGAGAAGAACTGCACCAGCTGCGGTATCTGCGCCAAGGTCTGCCCGCTGGGAGCGCTGGAGGTCGTGGATGAAAAGCCACTATAACCTTCTCATCGTCGGTGGGGGCCCGGCAGGAGCAATCGCAGCGCGGACAGCAGCACAAAAAGGGCTCTCTTCCTGTATTGTGGAGAAGCGATCGGCGATTGGCGCTCCCGTGAGGTGTGCGGAAGGGATCGGGCGGGAAGCGCTCACCGAGTTTGTCAAACCCGATGAGCGGTGGATTTCGGCTGAGATGAAAGGGGCGGCCATTGTTGCGCCAGACGGCACGATGATGAAACTCGAGTCAGCTTTTGCAGGCAACAAGGTTGGCTATATCCTTGACCGGAAGGTCTTTGACCGCGAACTTGTCTGGCAGGCGGCAGAGGCGGGCTCTGACGTTGCGGTCAAGACCCGTGCGGCGGCGCCTATCATGGAAGATGGCGTGGTGAAGGGGGCGAAACTTGAGTACTGCGGGAAGGAGTCCAGGGTCACCGCTGATGTTGTCATTGCGGCTGATGGCGTTGAGTCAAAGTTTGCCCGCTGGTGCGGGATCGACACCACGGTGCCGGTCCGCGAGATCATGAGTGGGGCGCAGTATGTGCTCACCGACATCGACATCGACCCGCACTCTACCATCTTCTATTTAGGCAACGAGGTCGCGCCCGAAGGTTATCTCTGGATTTTTCCCAAAGGGGATCGGTCGGCAAACGTCGGTATCGGGATTTCCGGGAAGAAGAGCGGGAGCGGTCACCGGGCAAAAGATTACCTTGACAGATTTGTACAGAAAACATTTTCGAATGGCAAACCGATCGAGTTTATTGTTGGGGGTGTTTCGGTCTGCCGCCCGCTCGAGTGCACGGTGGCTGACGGGCTGATCATCACCGGCGACGCGGCACGGGTGGTCGATCCTCTCACCGGTGGCGGGATCTACAACGCGATGTTTACCGGCCGCCTCGCCGCCCAGGTCGCTGCTGACTGCATCGCACAAGGTAATACGGGGAAAAAAGCGCTGATGGCGTACGATGCAGGATGGCGCGCGTCAAAGATGGGAAAATCTATCGAACGCAACTACCATATCAAGGAATATTTAATCAAACTATCTGATGAGAAACTGAATGCAATCATTCACTCGGTTACAAAGTTAAATCTCACCGAGTTTTCAACGCTCACGCTTATTAAGGAACTGATGAAGGTGAACCCGAGGCTGGTTGTCGAGCTGGGTGCGCTCGCCGCCTCGCTACGTTGACGGTTTGAGCTGTTTGTTCAATAGCCGCAGGCAGTCATCTTCCGCTTCTTTTTTGGTGAATACGGTGAAGATGTCACCAGCATGGATCGTGATATTGCCGCTCGGGATGATAAGTTCGGCGTCTGCCCTGCGGATCGCGATGAAAACAAAGTCCTTGACCTTGAGCTCGCGGATCTCATGACCAACAATGGGCGCCCCCTGTTCGGCGACGATCTCAAAGATGGTGCCACCAGGGATCTGGGCGAGCTGCTGGAGATGCGGGTTCTCTGCCCAGTAATAGAGCCGTGAAGCCACGAGTTCATCGGGGTTCTCGCTGATATGGACACCCACCTCCTTGAAAAAATCCGAGTGGGTTTTCTGGTTGACGATCGCAACGACCCGCGGTACCCGGAACTTTTTTGCCAGCCAGCATGCCATCAGGTTGACGGAATCGTCACTCGTTGTCGCGACAAATGCATCGGCACGATCGATCCCAGCCTCTTCGAGAACTGATTTGTCCGTCGCATTGCCCGTAATTGCCAGCACATCGTGGTGTTCAAGAATATCACTGCAGCGCATTTCATCCTGATCGATGACGACGACATTGCTGCCGTGTTCGACTGCCTGCCCAATGAGACTCCTTCCGATTCCGCCCAGACCCACGATGACTATGTACATAACTACTGGTTACTTCCATTGCCATTGAAATAATTTGCGCATGAACATCTGAGTGTGATCTGCGGAGTCGACGAAGCGGGCAAAGGCTCGGTGCTGGGTCCGATGGTGGTTGCAGCGGTGGGCGCCCGTTCTGAAGACATTTTTTCAGATATGAATGTTAAGGACTCAAAACTCCTGTCGCCCAAGGAGCGGGAGCGTCTCGCGGCCATCATCAGGAAGCGGTGCAGGGTGGCAACTGTCATCCTGGACGCTCAGGCGATCGACGCAGTGCGAAAGGAAATGACGATGAACGAGTGCGTCGCCAGGGCGCATGCAGAGGTCATCAATAAGATCGCACCCGACATTGCGTATGTCGATGCCTGCGATGTGAACCCGTCCCGCTATGCCGAAATGGTTAAAAACCACCTTGATAGTTCCTGCGAGGTCGTGTCGGAACATCATGCGGATCAGACATTCAAGGTCGTTTCCGCCGCAAGCATCATTGCAAAGGTTACCCGCGATCGCGAGATCAAGAACCTGTCAAAACAGTTCGGCGACATCGGGAGCGGCTACCCCGCTGATCCTGTCACCATCGCGTTTCTCTCCGCCTATATAAAATCCCACAACGACCCTCCATCCATTGCCCGGAAGAGCTGGAAAACGGTGAGCGCGATGCTCGTTACCAAAGCGCAGAGCAGCCTTACGGAATTCTTCTAAAATATGCCTGTTTTTAATGTCGGACTGCACTGAGCCATTGCTTTATCTGATCCCCCATGCCATGAATTATGAATGGACTGGATCCTCCTCCTGCTTGTCCTTGCCGCCCTGTACGGCATCATAGCATTGTATATCTACAAAAAGAATCTCTGGGAAGATCATATCATTTTTTACGGTCCGATCATGGCGATCAGATGCCGGAGAGTGGGAGTTTTTGACAGGTTCACCCGCATCCGCACATTTCTCCGGATGTACGGTACGCTCGGGGCTGTCATCGTCGTTCTGGTATCCGTTGCGATGGTGGGCATGCTCCTGTTTTCACTGCAGTACAATATTGTTGAACAACCGCCGCCAACAGCAGTAAATGAGCTCCGGAATGTCCTTGCCATCCCCGGAGTCAACCAGTTTATCCCGTTTACATTTGCTGTATGGTTTGCCTTTATACTGACACTCATCATCCATGAATTCGGCCATGCCATTCTTTCGCGGGTAGAGAACATAAGGGTAAAATTCATCGGCATTCTTTTCCTTGTCATCCCCATCGGTGCGTTTGTCGAACCTGATGAAGAGGATTTTGAGAAAACAAAAGGAGTGGCTAAAATCCGAATGCTGGGGGCAGGGATCACCAACAATATTGTTGTCGGACTGATATGTTTCGGACTCTTGTTTTTCCTGCTTGGCATGGCGGGGCCTGTACAGCTCCCCTTAATAAAATCTATATACAAGGATTACCCTGCTGCCACTGCAGGCATCCCTTCTGACTCTATCATCCGCAGCGTTAATGGCATTGAAGTAACGACACGGGATCAGGTTTCCACGGTTCTCAACAATACAAAACCCGGGGATACCGTCACACTGGAGATCGAAAAAGACCAGAAAAGATCAATCTTTGCTCTTACCTTAAGCCGCTGGCCGGAATCACCCGGTGCACAAACCAGAACCAGTGGGTTTATGGGTGTGGCGTACTATGATGCACCGGCAGTAAAGGGTGTTTTTGACCGCATTGGAAATCCATGGGGTATTCTTTTTATGATGGCGATCCCCATCGAGATTATCATCAACCCGCTCCAGTGGCAGCATTTCATCATCCTGATCAACGACACCACCGATATGGTTTCGTGGAATGTCCCGTTCCCGCAATACTGGTTTTTCGTCCAGATCCTGTTCTGGTGCGCCTGGTTCAATATCGGAGTTGGCCTGTGCAACGCACTGCCCATGGTACCTCTTGACGGGGGTTATATCCTCAAGGAAGGTGTGGACCGGTTAATGGAGCGAGGGGGGCTTTCAAAATATGCTAGCCATGTGGTGAGTGCGGTAAGTTTCCTGGTGCTCTTTGTGCTTGTAACGGTTTTTACCCTGCCGCTTTTATTGCATAGCTAAAAAAACCCGGATCCCACTGTTTCACAGGATGCATTGTGCATGAGAATACCTTTTTTGCACACTGGTTATCGTTTGCCACCTATCACCGTCTTTGCGACCGTATAGAGTTCAGGTTCCACCAGCTTCAACCGGTGAACAATGGATTCCAGCGGGACTGTTACAATTTGAGCGCTCTGCAATGCCACCATGGTGCCGAAGTTGCCCATCCTGATCTGTTCAACAGCGGCAACTCCAAACCGGGTGGCAAGAACCCGGTCGAATGCCGTTGGTGTCCCGCCGCGCTGGACGTGGCCCAGATTCGTCACCCTCGTTTCAATACCAAGCCGTCGCTCCAGTTCCCTGCCAAGGAGGTTCCCCGCACCAACAAATTTCTCGTGCCCGCACTCGTCACGGTCACATTCAGGAACCGGATAATCCCCGATATCCTGAAGCGGCGTCCCCTCGGCAATGACCACGATGGAGAATTTTTTCCCTGCCGCATAGCGCGCTTTAAGATTCAGGCACACGTCATCGATCGTAACATGCACTTCCGGGATCAGGATCTCATCTGCCCCGCCGGCAATCCCGGCCTTGAGCGCGATCCAGCCGACCTGACGACCCATTACCTGGACGACCATGATACGGTGGTGGGATTCTGCGGTGGTATGGAGCCGGTCGATCGCCTCGGTCACGATCGATACAGCGGTGTCAAACCCGATTGTCATGTCGGTTTCCGGGATATCATTGTCAATGGTCTTGGGAACCCCGACAAGGGGAATGCCGAGAGTGGCGATATCGTGCGCCGCGGCAAGCGTCCCATTGCCGCCAACAACCACGAGAGCATCGATGTTAAATCGTTTCATCGTATTGCGGATCTTCTCAAAATCCGCAGGGTTCTTAAGCGGATCCGTCCGCGAGGTGCCAAGAACAGTGCCCCCCCGGGAAATGATACCGGAAACGGAAAAATCCGTAAGCGTTTCAACTTCACCTTCTATGAGTCCCTGCCACCCGTTGCGGATGCCCTTTGTCTTGAACCCGTACCGCAACCCACAGCGCACAACGGCCCTGATCACCGCATTGAGTCCCGGGCAGTCCCCGCCTCCGGTGAGAACACCGATCGTTTTTTTCATGCCCGTTTCCCCAAAAAGATCTCGAGTGCAGATTTCATATCTGCGTTATCAAATGTCAGTGCCGAAATCGCGTTGCACAACCGGATCGCTTCTGGCAGGGCTCTCTGATGAATGTTCCGCCCGGTGGCATTTCCCGATGCTCCTCCAATGTGAATCTGCTCATGGAGTTCATGCAGGAATGTGACAGGGTCCATAGCTGTTCCCCCCGCGCAGATTACCCCTGTCAGTCCTGCGGCAAGCACTGCCTCTTTGAGCAGCATGGCAGACGACCCTCCTGCTTGTTTTGGAGCATTTATTTTTACAAAATCGCTCCCGAGGCATGCGGCAATCCCGCAGGCGCCGGCACTAAGGTGGGGATCTTTCTCGTTCTTCACGTACTTTCCCCGGGGATACATCCAGAGTACGGCTACAAGCCCGTGTTCGTGTGCCTGCAAGACGATCTGCGCCGCCTCACGGAGCATCTTGTGCTCGTATACGCTGCCTGGATAAACCGTGTAGCCGACGCCATGAATTGAAAGATGGGACCGTTTTTGGAACGCAACTATTTCAGGCACGGAATACCAGCAGGTGCTGAGGGGGTCTTGCTGCTCAGGAGCAATGAGGTTGGTTTTCCCGTTCAGTTTGACAAGGTACGGTATGGCCGGGTACTCCTCTCCATACCGCGCGATGAGCCCGAGCTGGGTGGCAAAGACTCCAATCCTTGCCTGCGATGCGATGCGGAAAAGGTGTTCCGGGTCGCTGTCATCAGGGTGGATACCGGGACCGGAAAAGTCGTCGTTGAGGTGCTCTACCTTCTGGTCGCCAGCAAAAAGCATCAGGCGCCCGGTGCCGTGAGTCATGCTCCTGAAATTCTGTTCAAACACAGCCCGTGTTTCAGGCGGTACGTCAAGTGGAACCCGGATTTGATGGTTGTTGGCCATTACATCGCCTCGCACTGTTATCTCCGTTTATCTTGCAGGGTGCATAATGATGTTTCGCCCCCAGCACAACAAGCGGGACAGCGCCTTTTTTTTTAAATAATACAGTGTTGACTGTGTGTTTTTTAGTTCAATTCCCCATTCTCATTTTCTCGTTATATTCCACCCAATCACAATGTTCATTCTCCCTCTCCCACAACACTCTCAATATACCCGACGCCCCCGACTTGTTCAGTGAGGCAATTGAACTTGTGGAACAGGGTCAATTGGACGAGGCACTCGATATATTCCACGCACTTCTTAAAACCGATTCCAACAATGCCATTGTCTGGAATAATATCGGGATCATCCGATTCAGGCAAGGAGAATACCGCGAGGCACTGAACCCATTCGGTCAGGCAACCGACATCAATCCTGAATTCACAAATGCATGGTTCAATAAGAGTCTGGCACTCGTGCATCTCGGAAAAGATACCGAGGCACTCCGCGCCCTCGATAAAGTCCTCAAGTTGAATCCACGAGATAAAGCGGCACAGTCCCAGCGTGCGTTGATTGTTCGGAAAATGGCACAGGATAGTGATACGGGAAAAACAGATTCACATTCGGCGCAGTCTCAATTGCGGGTATAAGGTTGAATAAACGGCGTGCAATCGAGAATGGCGGAGTGCGGAGCGATTTCCATCTGATTACGCATCCTCTATTTTGCCACCGAACACTTTGTTCCAAGGAACAATCTGTTTCGGCATTGACCCATACTCCTTTTTTGCCCTCGCCGCAGATATTGCCTCAAGATAGGGTGCGACAGTACTTTGACCTGGGCGTTCGAAGTATAGGAAGAATCGTCTTTTCTTTGTCTGGTAGAGATGTTTCGCGCCGTCTTTTGATGACGCAATCAACGTGGATTTTTCCGTGTCATACCTCAATCCGTTAATGATCTGTTCGACCATACCTCACCTTACTTTTAGAATGATTTGTCCCCCTATAAACTCCGTGATCTTTGTTTCATTTACAATATTCACAACACTACGGCATTACATTAAAGTTGGAAATCATGAGAAATCGTAACGTATCCAGTAAAATCGAGAACTGGGCTTTCACTGGCGTAATTTTTTTAAATAATACAGTGTTAACTGCGAATTAATGCAAAAAATATCTATCGGGGGATTCATAGAAAGTTTTTCAAAATCGACAACAGTTCTGCAGTATGTATGGAGTTGACTTTCAAAATCACCGTGCCGTTATGCCGCCCCGTTCTCCCTATTTCTATCAGTATCTGCTGTCCGCGCCGCCCCACAACTTAAATCCCGGTATTTCATCAAACAGCGACCGGAACAGCCGGGAAAAGAGCGCGATATATTCAGCAACCTTTTCTGTCGCGATATACGTCGTCCTTTCCTCATCCTTTATTACAAAAGGTATCCTTTGCCTGCCAGGAACCCGAGATATCCCTGCCCGGTCTTCGAATTGAGATCGCAGCGGCTGATGATACCGGTAAACAATTTGGGGGTTTTACAGAAGACAAGGATCTCCCAGTAGATCTCATAGGTGCTCCTCCTGCCGGTCATAGTCACCCCTGCTCCATGGCACTTCGAAGGGAATCCTCTGACTGCAACGCTTCCGCCAGCCTGCGGTCCCACAATGCGGAATATCTGCGGAACCACGTGGAGAAGTGGAGGGTCACGATCCCGATGGTCAGGTTGATCCCTGCGGCGAGGAGGGAGATGCCCAGCATCACCATGCCTCCGGGCGATGCTCCTGTAGAGATGCCTTGGACGATGTTTACGATACCCAGAGCGAGATAGATGCAGCCACCGATCGAACAGATAACGGTCATCCACCGGATCGTACTCCGGTTCTCCCGGTAGTGTGCCATCATTTCGACAATCCACCCGGTAACAGTCTCATCAGATACAGGCGCTGCACGATTCCTGTACTCCCTGCGGATCCCTTTTAACCCTCGCATAATCTTTATGCTCGAGCGGAGCCACGAGATTCCGAGCACCACACCGGCCACACCGACCGCAACCCGGATTACCGGAAGCACATCGGAGGTTTGCCCTCCTGCCACTGCCAGTGCGGACGTGATGATGACCTGCAGCCCAAACGCCATGACCAATGCACCGAATGCTATATTCAGGAGGATCAGGACAAAGAAGCTTGTAAGTTCGTCACTGAACTGTTTTTCAACACCTGTTGTCATGCTGAATTTTCACCAGTCTATACGTATATTGCCGGTTTCTTAATAAAAACCAGGAAACAAAGATACGTACCTCCAATTCAGGCCCGGCTCAGTCCGCCCTATCACACCATTGATGTCTCCGGCCCACGAAAAGATCCACTTTTTTAAAAAAAATCATAAAAATAACATTCGGGATTACATTTTCCTATTATCAATGTGCCCGGCTGGTGGGATTACTCTGCGAAACGAATGTTAGTACTCGATTATTACGTCATCTGTTCCCATCCATGATGGCATATGCCGACACTACGAGGATTTTAATGAAATTAAAAAAAAAAGTTGATCGGTCTTATTGCGGTGCAGGCTGATTGGACGGCTCCTTATCGATCGGCAGCCTGCGCTTGCTCGTGTCCTTCAGCTCATCCTCAGAGACCTTCGGTACCGCGTCCTGTATCTCTTTTAAGATTGCATCCACCGCTTCCTGTTTCGGGATATCTCCAAGGATGCTCTCGTCCATCACCGGGCGTCCTGCGACCTCTTCTGCAGTCTCTTCGGTTGCACCGAGGAACTTTGCCCCCTGACGGATCAGCTGTGAAATCTCATACGGGAAGATGATCTTCGTTGCCTGCCCGTTTGCCATTGCTTTTAATGCGTCCAGCGAGAGGACCGTGATTGCCCGTTTGTCAAGGGGTGCAGCACCGACCGAGAGAATCCGGAGCCCCTGTGCCTCTCCCTGCGCCTGCAGGATCCGGGAGAGCCGCTCACCCTCGGCACGGAGCACCTTGCTCTGCCGCTCCCCTTCGGCTTCGAGAATCATGCTCTGTCGCAATCCTTCCGCCTTCAGGATCGCGGACCGTTTCTCACCATCAGCACGCAGGATCGCTGCACGCCGTGCACGCTCCGCCGCGGTCTGTTCGGTCATTGCGCTCTTGACTGCTTCGACCGGGTCAACCTCTTTTATCTCGACACGCTCGACCTTGACACCCCACTGGTCGGTCTCCCGGTCAAGGATGTCGCGGAGCTTGGTGTTGATCACATCACGGTTATACAGGACCTCATCAAGCTCCATATCTCCG
>JAPKXY010000036.1 GCA_026394605.1 Methanoregula sp. | reverse complement strand
CTTCAGGATATTTTTTTTCTTTGTCCACTCTCATGTCCCGAACGAGAAATCAACCCGGTAATCTTCCATGCATTCACCGTCAAGTGCCGTTTCATAGGTCTTTGAATCTCCCGGCCCGATGGAACCGGCAAAGACGGATTTTGAGTCCCGGATGGTTGCGGTCTTTGTGTTCACCAGATTGAAGTGCAGCACCACATTGTCTACCGTTATGGTTCCCGCGTTGTACACATAACCGGAGACCTGGTCATAGCAGCCAATGGCCGGTGACCAGCTTTTTGCACATTCGTAATGCGCACGAAGATCTCCCTGCGGACTGTCCCGCACCGTGATGCCGGTACATCCTGCACAGCATGCAAGGGTGATGACAAGAATGCTGATACATACCGTTGCCTTCATCGATCCCGCTCCCGCATCATCGTATATAT
Organism: Methanoregula sp.; assembly: GCA_026394605.1. GTDB lineage: Archaea > Halobacteriota > Methanomicrobia > Methanomicrobiales > Methanospirillaceae > MVRE01. Next base: position 6,749 of record JAPKXY010000036.1, on the reverse strand, counting down.
TGTACCATGGTCGTTCTCCCGCATAGGTTTGTCCGTCAGTCCTCCGGCTCTTTTTTTGTAAGGCTTACCTCGTATCCAGGCGGCAAACCGTGATCTCATCAACACTGTTTCCCTGACAACCATATACAAGAAAAGAGAGATGCACTCCCGTACTCTTCTTTTCTGGAGTGCACCTGTGATAAGCCCGGGACGGAAACCAGACCGGATCAGGATACCCGGATACCGTTCCAGTGTGGTGGATTGTTCTTATCAGCGGTCAGATCTTCACCTGTATGGACCCACCAGCCGTTGAAGGATTTCCCATCCGGAGTTATGACAAACTCAAACGGCCCTGTACTACCCCCATTATTCTCATCCCAGGTACCGACCAGGCTTGTGCCCTGCACTGTGCCCACGATCTTTCCATCGCTATACTCATAGGTACCGGTCACCGAACTGCCGGACTGGACGAGCACCATATTCACATTGGCCTCACCGCCGACCCATGTCGTCTTCCATGTCCCGGCCCAGGATGGTCCGGGTATACCGGTCGGTGCGGCCGAAGGAGCCGTTGATGTTTTCGGAATTCCTGTACAACCTGCTGCAACCATCAGGGCGCACAGCAGCCCGATCAGCATGACAGTACCCAATCTCTTCATAGGATTTCCCACATGGATCATTGCCGATCGAATGAATAAACCTGTTGCTGTTCTAAAAGTTTACCCGGATCATGGAACGCATCGGCATCGAAACGCTGAAATCCGAGCTGCGTAGAATACTCCCGTACAGACCGGTTGAGAAGGTGGACAGATCGTGAAAATTACTGAAGTAGCACAAGTGGTTTCAGGGCCAAACCCTCACCACGTTGATGCACGGAAGATCTACGAATCGCCGCACGCGATGGCGATTGTCATCACACTCCAGCCCGGGGAAGCACTCAAGAAACACATCACGCCCGTTGATGTGTTCTTTTATGTCCTTGAAGGGACGGGGGTTATTGAGATTGGCAGCGAGAAGCAGGTTGTGGGAAAGGATATGCTGGTGGAGAGTCCGGCACGTATCCCGCATCGCTGGACAAATGAGAGCAGTGCTGTATTCCGGGTACTTGTCGTGAAGGTGCCGAAACCGACAGAGGAGACAAAATTGCTGTGATATGCCCGTGGTACGCTCAGACGATTGTACGTTGATCACCGGAAGTAATCATCCGCTGCTCTTTTTTTTAATTTTTCATCCTCCCCCACCACCTTCTTCTTTCTCAGCAGCCGGTGATAGGTCACCGCAAACCGGTGCGCCTCGTTTCGGATCTCCTGAATGTACCGCAGCGCAATCCCCTTCCTGTCAAGCCGGAGAGGGAGCATCCTGCCCGGCATATAGATCACATCCTCCCGTTTTGCTATCGCGATCACCGGAATATCGGCACCGATCGCCGCCAGTGCATTGAGCGCACCGGAAAGCTGCCCCTTCCCGCCGTCTATGATGATAAGGTCGGGCAGGTTAGCGCCCTCGTTTGCGAGCCGGCTGTAGCGCCGCTTCACAACCTCGCCGATCGATGCGATGTCATCGATGCCGTCAACCGTTCGGATCCGAAAACGGCGGTAGTTGCTTTTGTCCGGTTTCCCGTTCCTGAACTGAACCATCGACCCAACCATTGAAGTACCTGAGAGGTGCGAAATGTCGAAGCACTCGATGACCACGGGGGGAACGGGAAAGTCAAAGGCTGCCTGGAGCTCCTTTACCTTCACCTCATCGCGGAGAAACGCATGCTCGATGTTTGTGTTCACCAGCTCGAGCATCTTCTTCTTCTCGCCGATTTTGGGCACGGTCACCTGCACGGCAGACCCTCTTCGCTGCGACAGGTATTCAATGAGCGCCGGATCGACCTCATGCGGCAGGATAATCTCGGCGGGCGGGGGACGGTCGGCGTAGTACTGCACACAAAACTCCTCAAAGAAATCCCCGGATGCATCGAAGGTGTATTCCTGTTTACCCAGGAGCAGCCCCTTTTGTACAGAAAAAATCATCAGAAAGACCGTACTATCTACAACCGTATACGCGATCACGTCCTGGTCGGTGTCCTTCGGGCGCTCGACATGCTGGCGTTCGGCAAGGCGCTCGATCGCGGTGATCTGGTTGCGCAGTGCAAGCGCCTTCTCAAACTCCTGTGCAACCGAGCGCTCCGCCATCTCTGCCTTCAGGGATTTGAGCAGATCGGTCCCCTTTCCTTTGAGCAGGGCGGCTGCCCGCTCCACCTGTGTACGGTACTCATCTGCGCTGATAGTGCCAATGCAGGGGGCGCTGCACGACTGCAGGTGGTACCGGAGGCACGCCCTTTTCGGCAGCTTTGTACATGACCGCAGGCGGAAGACCTTCTTAACAACACGGAGTACCTGGTCGCGCTGCGCAGCGGATACGAACGGGCCGAAATAGGTACCCTCTCCTTTTGTCGTGCGCCGTGCGATGCCGATCCGCGGGAACTCGTCAAGGGAGAGCTCGATGTACGCGAACCGTTTTGCGTCCTTTAAGTCAATGTTGTACCGCGGCTGATGCTTTTTGATTAAGTTGTTCTCCAAAAGGAGCGCTTCTGCCTCGCTCATTGTCATGACATAATCCACGGACGCAATCCGGGTGATCAGGTTTGTTGTCTTTGTGTCGTGATCGGTCTTTGTGAAGTAGCTGGCAACCCGCTTTTTTACATCCTTAGCCTTGCCGACATAGATGATCGTGCCGTTCTCGTCAGAAAAGAGGTAGCAGCCGGGGGCATTCGGTAGGGAAGCAAGGGAGATCATCAGATACATTTTATTCAAAGTATGAGGACATAAGCGGTGGGGATGGAGTGGTTTTTAGCCATGACCCGAAAGCATCCGTTTCAGGAACTGTCCGGTATAGCTTTTCAGGTTTTCTGCCACTTCTTCCGGGCTGCCGGTGGCAACAATCTCCCCCCCGGCATCCCCGCCCTCAGGCCCAATGTCGATGATGTGGTCGGCAGACTTGATCACGTCGAGGTTGTGCTCGATCACGACCACAGTGTTGCCCTTGGCGACAAGATCGTCCAACACCTTGATCAGCTTCTTTGTGTCATCAAAGTGGAGTCCGGTTGTCGGCTCATCGAGCAGGTACAGCGTCTTTCCGGTCGCCCTTTTTGCCAGTTCGCGGGTCAGCTTGATCCGCTGCGCCTCGCCCCCAGAGAGCGTCGTTGCGCTCTGCCCGAGCCTGATGTAATCGAGCCCGACCCGCGTAAGCATCTCCAGCTTGCTCCGGATAGACGGAATGTTGGCAAAGAGGGCGAGCGCTTCCTCGACGCTCATGTCCAGCACATCGGCGATCGATTTGCCTTTATATTTAACTTCCAGCGTCTCGCGGTTGTACCGCTTTCCCTTGCACTCCTCGCATTCGATGTAGACATCGGGTAAAAAGTTCATCTCGATCCGGATCAGCCCGTCACCCTGACACGCCTCACACCGCCCGCCCCGCAGGTTAAACGAGAAACGCCCGGGAGAAAAACCTCGCATCTTTGCCTCTTTTGTTTCGGCGAAGATCCTGCGGATGTCATCGAAGACCTTCGTGTACGTCGCCGGATTGCTGCGCGGTGTCCTGCCGATTGGCGACTGGTCGATCACGATCACCTTGTCGATCGTGGAATCGAAGCTGATCCCCTCGTGGGCGCCCACAGGCTCCCGGGATTCGTGAAGGATCCGCATCATGCCCTTGTAGAGCGTCTCGTACACAAGGGTGGACTTCCCGCTCCCGGAGACCCCGGTGATAAGGGTCAAAAGGCCGATCGGGAACTTTGCTTCGATGTTCTTTAAGTTATTCTCCCGGCAGCCCGTAACGGTAATGAAGCGGTCGCCCGTCCGGCGCTTCTCCGGCACACCGATCTGCTTTGTTCCTGCGAGGTACTGCCCGGTCAGTGACCGCTTGTTCTGCGCGATCTGTTGTGGCGTACCTTCTGCCACCACCTCACCGCCATGGAGCCCGGCACCGGGCCCCATATCGATCACGTGGTCTGCGGAGCGGATCATGTCCTCATCATGCTCTACGACGATCAGGGTGTTGCCGAGATCACGGAGTGTCCGCAGGGTGCCGATCAGCTTCCGGTTGTCCCGCTGGTGGAGCCCGATCGAGGGTTCGTCCAGCACGTAGAGGACGCCCATGAGATTCGAGCCGATCTGGGTGGCGAGCCGGATCCGCTGGGCTTCCCCGCCCGAGAGCGTACCGGCAGTGCGTGAGAGCGTGAGGTAGCCCAGCCCGACTTTTTCTAAAAAGTCCACCCGGCTCCGGATTTCCTTGATGATCTGCTTTGCGATCTCAGATTCTTTTTTAGTCAGGTTGAGCTGTTCAAAGAACCCGATGCACCCGCTGACCGAAAGGTCGGTTAAATCGATGATAGACTTGCCGCTGATCCGGACCGCGAGCACCTTTTTCTTGAGCCGTCTGCCCTTGCAGGTCGGGCAGTCAAAGACCCGCATATAGCTCTCGAGCTCGCGCTTCCGGTACTCGGACTGGGTCTGGGTATACAGCCGCGTTGTCTGCGGGAGGAGCCCTTCCCATTCACCGACATGCGACCAGTGGGCATCCCCGTTCTTCATACTCATCGAGAACTGCATCCGCTCAGATGAACCGTACATCAGCGCGTTATACTGTTCCTCCGTCAGATCCTTGATTGGTGTGAGCACATCAAAGCCGAAGTGCTTTGCCACCGTCGCGAGGTACTGCCCCCGGAACCCGTCCATCGGGTTGCGGTACGGGGCGACGGCGCCGTCCGCGATGCACCGGCGCTTGTCCGGGATGATCAGATCAGGATCGAACTCCATCTTCACCCCGAGGCCATGGCACTCCTCGCAGGCGCCGAACGGGCTGTTGAACGAGAACATCCTCGGCTGGAGCTCTTCAAATGCCATGCCGCAGACCGGACACGCCATGAGCGAGGAATAGGTAGACTCTTTCCCCTGTTCATCGGCAACAAGTACGAGCCCCTCGGACTTTTTGAGCGCGTTCTCAACTGCTTCGGCAAGGCGCGAGCGGTCGGAACTTTCGCACCGGTCGATCACGATCTCGATGTCCTGCTTTTTGTACCGTTCGAGATTGATCTCCTCATCGGTGCGGATGATCTCCCTGTTCACCCGCACGCGGGCGTACCCCTCCTTGTTCAGGTCGCGGAGCAGCTGCTGGTAGGTGCCCTTTTTCTGCCGGACAACCGGGGAGAGGACCGTGATCATGCCCGGGTGCTCTGCCGCGATCTGGTCGGCGATCCTGTCGGGGGTCCGGGAGGTGATGGGGATGTTGTGGTCCGGACAGTACGGCGTCCCGATACGGGCAAAGAGCAACCGGAGGTAATCGTATATTTCCGTCGTCGTCCCCACGGTCGAACGGGGGTTCTTGCTCGTTGTTTTCTGCTCGATTGAGATTGCCGGCGACAACCCCTCAATGCTGTCCACGTCAGGTTTGTGCATGAGCCCTAAAAACTGGCGGGCATAGGTGGAAAGCGACTCAACGTACCGCCGCTGCCCCTCGGCATACAGCGTGTCGAACGCGAGCGTCGATTTCCCGGAACCGGAGACACCGGTGATCACGATGAGCTTGTCGCGCGGGATCTCGACACTGATATTTTTTAAGTTGTGCTGGCGTGCACCCCTGATGCTGATATTTTTCATAGCTTTTGCGCTGTACCAATCGATGGGGGACTTTATAGAGATATATTTCGTGGCATGCATATGATCGAAACGTTCGATGTTCCTGCCGCTCACCTGCCGCGACACTATTTATTCACCGCCCCGCAATACTAGTGAAAAAGAATACCATGACGGGGGAATGGTTCTGGATAAAGTCCTGATTATCGGTCACCGGCAGCCGGATACTGACTGTATCGCGAGCGTGATCGGGTACGCGGCATTCAAAAACCACGCTGAGCCGGGCAGGTACCTTGCCGCCCGCTGTGGGGAGCTGAATGCGGAGACGTGCTTTGCGCTTGAGACATTTGATATACAACCCCCCATCCTTATCGACACCCTGGCGCCCCATGTCTCCGATTTAAAGATTGCGCGGATCAGCGTAACACAGGACGTCCCCGCCGTCGATGTTGCCGCGCTCATGGACACGCACGATGTCCGGAACGTGCCGGTCACTGATGAACAGGGGAGACTCGTCGGTGTGGTGGGTGAGCACGGGCTCGCCCGCGCGTACGTCCACCGGCTGAAGATTGGCGAGCTTGCCATCACTCCGCTCCCCCTTGACACCCTCGCCCGGATCCTCTCTGCCCGTGTGGTGATAAGAGCAACGGAAACACTCGGGGGCAGGGTCACTATTGCGATTGACGCCCCCGATATCATTGGAAAGAAGCTGACAGAAAAAGACATCGCGGTGGTCGGCGACAACGAACCGGTGCAGCTCGCACTGATTGCGTCCGGCATTGCGGCGCTCATCATCGCTGACGGGGCGCCGGTGGGTGACCGGGTGAACCGCGAGGCACAGGTGCAGGGGGTCTCGCTTCTCGCCACCGGCCTCGATGCGTTCGGGGTCGGGACGATGATCAATCTTTCGCTCCCGGCACGCATGGTGATGGAGACAGACATCCCCCGGCTCGCGCTTTCTGACCCTGTCGCGCAGGCGAAGCAGACCGTGTACAGCTCCAAGTTTCGTTCTGCCTGCGTGGTGGAAAAAGACGGGACACTCCGCGGCATCGTGACACGGACAACGCTCCTTTCCGATGTGCACAAACCGGTCATCCTCCTCGACCACAACGAGTTTGCGCAAGCGGTGGATGGAATCGATGA
>JAPKXY010000034.1 GCA_026394605.1 Methanoregula sp. | reverse complement strand
CTTCTTGCTCACACCGACGGTAGATCCGGTCCTTCCGGTGGACTTGGTGCGCTGCCCGCGGACCTTCTGTCCCGTCTCGTGGCGGATACCCTTGTAGCAGCGGATCTTTCTCATCATGTTGATGTCATCGTCCCTGACCATAGTCACATCGGGACCCAACAGGTGTTTTGATTCACCGGTGTACACGTCCTTGGGACGGTTCGTCATCCATGACGGCACTTTCGTACCGTACTGGTCGACAACGGCACGGAGCCGGTTGATCCCGCCCTCATCGAGACGACCGAGGGTCGTGTATTCATTGACCTTTGCCATGCGGGCGATCACGCTGGACGTGTGCCTGCCCACACCCTTAATGCCGGTGAGGGCGACACGCACAGACTTAGTGCCGTCCAGATCCGTCGTCCCAATCCGTACAAAGTATTTTATATCTTCTTCTGAAGCCATCCAATTCCCCCGATTGTGAGATTACCTCTTGAGCGCTGAGGGAGGGATTTGAACCCTCGAGTCCCAGGGGGACACAGGTTTAGCAAACCTGCGCCATACCAGGCTTGGCTACCTCAACAGAGAATCTCGCATCTTTCGACACTCGCGGCGGAGATCCGCCGCTCCATGAATGGTGCGCTATACTATGGTTGTGGGGGGGTTATAACTGTTTGTGTTATATGAATCCCGAGTGTAATGAGGGATGAACTTAGAGAAGAAATCCAAAGGATTTCTTCGAGTGAGCGACTCCTTCCCGCAAGGAAGGAGGAGCTGGAGAAGATTTCCATCAGAAAATCTTCGAGTGCGAAATAAGCCCGCCGGGAACCGTTACCTCACCCGTTATTGTACATCGGTCGATGGCACTGACCGCCGGTACCTGTCGTTCGGCACGCGGATCTCGAACCGTACACCCTTCCCGTACTCGCCCGTTTCGGCAATCGTGATGCCGGTGATGGAGAGGATCTCGCGGATCAAAAACAGCCCAAGCCCTGTATGTTTGCCGAATCCCCGGATGAAGATCTTTTCCTTAATTTCGGGGGCAATACCGACGCCGTTATCTTCATACAGGATAAAAAGAACATCATTAGTTTTTTCTGCCAAGAATAGTATTTCGGTCACATGCTCCCCATGCCGGACCGTGTTCTCCATGAGGTTGTAAAATACTTTCTCGATTAAGGGGTCTGCATAGATGGAGATGCCATCAAACTGCACCTTCAGAGAGATATCAGCAAGCGGCAGCTGCGCGGCTGCCCGCCGGACGGTCGATGCCACGTCCTGCCATTCCGGGGCATGAACCCCGATATCCTGGTAATAATGCGTAAAATCGATCTGGCGTTCAATCGCCCGGACGGTTTCGATCTCCCTTTGAATGTAGTCAAGCAGCGAAGGGTCTTTTGTGAGTTCCTGCGAGAGTTCAAGATATGCCAATACCGCAGTAATTTTATTTAAGATATCATGACGGGTGATCTGTGAAAGGATATTGAGTTTCTGGTTTGCCTGCTTCAGCGCTTCATTATAACGCTCCAGCTCGTTTGTATGAAACTCAGCCTTCTGTTGCATTGCCCGTCGTTCCGTGATGTCACGGGCAATATGCACGCTGCCGATCGGGTTCCCGTGGTCATCGTAAAACGGAGAGACGGTAACCAGATAATCACCCCCAAGACAGCCTTCGCGTACTTCACTCGTATGCTCCTTTCCATCGAGCATAAGCTTGGTATGCGGGCAAAAATCCGGCGGTTCGTGTGTACAATGCACCACTTCATAGCAGAGGAGTCCGATCGCCTGTTCGGCAGATACCCCCAGCTTCTTCGCCATTGACCTGTTTACCCGCAGTATGCGGTATTTGAAGTCGATGAGTGCGATCAGGTCGGGTACGGCATCAAACGTCCGCTCCCACTCCTCCCGTGCCATGATATGGCGCCGCTGTTCCTCGTTGAGACGCAGTGACAGGTATGAAACCACAGACGCAATCAGGACAAAAACAACGCACCTCGCCGCAGCCGAGACCAGATCCGTGGGATATGCGGAGCGGGTTGTAGCAACCATCGCAAAATAGAGTGCGGCGATCCCGATAGCAAACGGCACCCCCCGCTTCGGGTAGTAGAATGCTGCAAGGATGATCGGGATGTAGAGGAGGTGGGAGACAACTATGGTGATGCCGATAAGAAGACAATAGAGGTTGATTGCGCATGACCCGATCGCTGCAGAGAGAACGAGGAGCAGCGGTATGGAGGGGTGAGATCGCAACCGGTCAATTGACGGGACAGCCATAGGGAATCCGGATACAATAGTGCTGACAGGTACTAATAAAACCCTTGTGCTTAACTCGTGTCGTCATGGGATGCGGAGGGATGCCGGAAGGCTCCCTTTGGTATGTGGATCTCAAAGCGCATGCCTTTCCCCGGTTCACCGCTCTCGGTGATGGTGATACCCGTGATGGAAAGGATTTCACGCAGGAGGAAGAGTGCAAGCCCTTTTGTGGTTCCGTAGTGGCGTTTTAAAAAAATTTTTTCTTTCTGGTCGGCGGGAATACCCTTGCCATTATCTTCATAGAACAGGGTAATTCCTGTAGGAGATTCACGTACCTGAACCTCCGGGTTGCGTTGTTGTCCGGCTATCAAGTCTGCTCATCACCCTGCCGCACCCTTCTCTTTGATCCTGAATGCCCCTTTAGGAACCGTTAACGTAAACCGCACACCCTTGTTCGGTTCTCCGGTTTCCTGGATCGTGATGCTAATGATGAGATGGTTGTCGGATTCGTGGGCTTTGAAGATAATCCGGGTTGTCGTTGCACCGTGCGTGAGGCTGTTGTCGATGAGGTTGTAAAAGACCCGCTCGAGCAGAGGATCGGCATAGACCTCGAAACCGTTTGTTTCAATGATGACGGTTTTTTGTGCCAGATCGAACCCCGATACTGCCTTGTTAAATGCCCCGTCCAGTTCCTGCCAGCCAGGTATCGCGATACCGAGGTTCTGGTAATCCTTTGTGAATGCAATCTGTTCCCGTATGACTTTCGCTGCCTCGTCAATCCGTTTGAGATATTCGGGCAGCAGGGGGGAGGAGGGGCTGTCGCGGGCAATCTCGACATACCCCCGCATAACAGTGACTTTGTTCAGGATGTCATGGCGGGTGATGCTCGAGAGGATATTGAGTTTTTTATTCACCTGTTTGAGTGCATCCTCCACCCGCCTGCGATCGGTGATGTCGCTGATGAACCCCTCCAGGTACAGCAATTCTCCTGGTGGGGAAAACACCCCGCAGCCTTTCTCCCAGACCCACTTGACATCTTCCTGTGAGGTGAGTATCGGGTATTCTTCTTCAAACGGTATTTTCTGGGCAAGCACGCTCTGCCATTTGTTCCAGATCCGCTGCTGGTGATCCGGCAGGATGAGATCGTTAAAGGCGAGTTTTTTATTCTGGAGGAGGTCTGCGGGGGGATATCCGGTGAGCTCAAGGCACCCGTTGCTGATAAATTCCATCGTCCTTTTCGGGTCATTGTGGCACCGGTAGGCAATGCCCGGGAGGTTTTGTATCAGGGTGGTATACACCCTCTGGCTTTCCCGGATCTGCTGCTCTGCCTGCTTGCGTTCGGTTATATCGGTAAGAAGGAGGAGGACCCCCCATTCATGGTGATACATGATCGGCTGCGCCCGCAGCATCGCAGTAATAACCTGCCCGTGTTTTGTGAGCGCGTCAATCTCATATGGTTCCAGCTCATGACCGGCGAGTCGCTTCCTGATATTGCCTTCTGCCATCTCGCGGTGATAGGGTGCAACTACAGATAGAACCGAAGTGCCGATCAGATCCTCAGCAGGACACCCCATTACCCGGGCGGCTGAAGAATTCATATAGACGATAGTGCCCTTTTTGTCATAGACCATGATATAATCGGGGAGGTTCTCGACGAGGCTCCGGTTGAACTCCTCACTCTCCCGCAGCGCCTCTTCTGCCTCCTTCCGTTCTGTTACATCGTTGAATATGACAACAATATCACCGGACGGGAGCCGGTAGATAAAATTCTCCCGCCATCCTTCACGGTGCTGGTCTTTGTAGTAAGCGGCAGGGAGATATTCCGGTGCTCCGGTCCGATATACGCGCTGGAGAGAGGCAAGAAGCCCGAATTTGTCCATGTCCGGGAACACCTCGAGCATCCGCCTGCCAAGAACCTGCTCCCTTGTGGCATGAGTGATCCGCTCCGCAGCCGGATTGAAGTCCTTGAAGACAAAATCTAACCCGAGATCCACCGGTTGGTACACAGCGATCCCACTGTTCATTGCCTGGATCATCGCGCGGTACCGCTCCTCGCTCTCCTGCAGAGCCTTAGCTGCATCCCTGCGCAGGGTGATGTCACGGGAACTGACAATGATCGCCCCTATGGCGGGGTCATCGAGATAGTTGGAGCCGACCGCTTCGAGCCATACCCACGACCCGTCTTTGTGGCGGCACCGGAACTGCGGAGGGATGGCCGCTCCCGGCGTATAGATTAACTGCACAAATGCCTCTTTTATCGCCGGGATGTCATCGGGGTGGACGAAATCGAAGACATTGTTACCCACCCGTTCCCCCACCCCGTATCCCAGCACCCGCTCGGTTGCAGGGCTCTCGTACGTGATGACTCCGCCAGCATCCAGAAAGGAAAAAATATCGGATGAATTCTGGACGATTGAGCGAAAGAGCGTCTCGCTTTTCCTCAGTGCATCCTCAACATTCTTCTGCTCGGTAATATCCTGCCCAACCGACTGGTACTCGACAATAGTGCCCCTGCTGTCGAATACTGCCCGGTCGCTCCACCGCTGCCACCGTATCTGCCCGTCTGGCATGATGATGCGGTGTTCGATCAACCCCACAGGATGATCCTGCGTGAGCGCCAGAAAGTGCTCACTCACCCGCGCCTGGTCCTCTGTGAAGAGTTGGGGGACAAATACATTCCCGATGATCTCCTCGCGTTGTTTGTTGAAGTACCGGCAGTACGCGTCGTTCGCGAACAGATGCGTCCCGTCAGGGGCAAACCGGGATATGAACTCGGTCTGGTCCTCGACAACATCCCGGTAGCGCTTTTCGCTCTCCCGGAGTGCCTCTTCTGCCCTCCGACGCTGCACAGCCTGCCGGATCTTGTGCACGAGTTCGGTATACTGCACGCGCGGCAAGCCCCCTTTCTGGAGGTAAAAATCCGCACCGCAGTTGAGCGCCTCGATAACCACTTCTTCCCTTCCCTTGCCGGTGAAAAGGATGAAGGGGATGGTGCGATTGATATGGCGGATGGTCTTGAGGAATGCGATCCCGTCCATCTCAGGCATCATGTAGTCAGAGACGATCGCATCGTACGATGCCTGTTGTAACCTGTCGAGCGCCTGATGTGCAGAGATCGCAGTGTCAACAGAGATGTCCTTGAACTGCTCGATGAACAATTTCCCGACATCGAGCAGATCCGGCTCATCATCAACGTAGAGGACCCGGATCATGGACATGTCTCAACGCGGAAATATTACACTCCTGCATTAATAAATTGTCAAGTAGCGGCTTTAGAAAAGGACCAGCTCAATTTTTGCGTTGATGATGATAATGGGTGAGCAACTCCCTACAGCCCGTGCTCTCCTGAAATGCAAAAAAGGAGGGTATACTCTCCTGAGAGTTTACAGGGCGTTTACCAGAGAACGGCGTGTCACCATGCCAACGAGCTTTCCTTTGTCCATGATTGGCAGCGAGCTGATCTTCTTCTTGAGCATGAGGTCGACAATTTCGGCAACTTTTGCGCTCCGGTCGACGCTGATGAGTGGGGATGTCATAATTGCCCGTACAAGCAGATTGTGGAGGTGAAAATCCTGATGACGGCCCTCAACCTTCTCCCGGAACTTCCGCACTGAGACTGCCACATCGGTCTCGGTGACAATGCCCACGGGTTTGCTGCTATCGGTTACAACGAACCGGCTGATACCCTCCTCCGCCATGCGGTGCTGGAGGTGCTGGACGCGTTCGTTCACCCCGATCGTGTGCGCTGGTTCCATCACCGTATCCACGCTCCCTTTCGGCTGCAGTACACTGATCAGCTCTCCATACCCTACCTGCCCGATTAACCGGTGGTTCTTGTCATAGACGACCACCAGCTTAAAGCGCTTGAGGAGGGGGACAAGCTCGCTGATTTCCTGATCGGGATAGACCGTTGTGAAATCCAGTTCCACCGAACCTGCAACATGGATCTTTGCTGTTGAGATCGGCACCTTCTGCCTGGCGCCCAGCTTGTCTGCAATGGATTTGCGCGATACTGTCCCGACAACGTCATGGCCTGACATGGTGATGAGGGGGTCGATTCCCTCGTCAATCATCTTGTCAAGCGCTTCAGTGATTGCCTGTGATTTGGCAATCGTCACAGGCTTTGCTATAATATCCCGAACAAAAAGCTGATGTGTCATTATCATCCCGCTGATTGACCATGTATCGGTTTATCCGGAACCATGACGGATCAGAGCGCGTTCACCAGAGAACGGCGTGTCACCATGCCAACGAGTTTTCCCCTATCCGTGACCGGCAGCGAGCTGATGTTCTTTTTAAGCATAAGGTCGACGATCGTAGAGACTTTGGCATGGCGGTCGACCGTCAGGATCGGGGCACTCATGATATCCTTGACAAGCAGGTTGCGAATCCGGTGATCCTGGTGCCTGTCCGTCACCGCTTCGCGGAACTTGCGCAGCGCGATCGCAACATCTGTCTCGGTGACGATCCCGATAATGCTGTCGTTCTCGGTTACCACAAAACGGGTGAGGTTGTCATCCAGCATCCGCCTGCGGAGGTGGACTACGCGCTCGTCAGCTTCAATGGTGACCCCCCTCTCCATCGCGCCATCGAGTGCCCCATCAGGCTGGATCTTTTTCAACAGGTCACCCGCACTCACCTGCCCGATGAGCTTGTGGTCGCTGTCATACACCACCACCAGCTTGTAATGCTGGAGCAGCGGTATGAGCACATTGATGCTTTCATCGGGATATACGCTCGTGAAATCCTCTGCAACAACGCTTGAGACATGGATGGCGGTGGGAGCGATACCAGAGTTCTGTTTGCTCCCGAGCTTGTCAGCGATTGCCTTGCGCGAGACCGTGCCGGCGACGCTTGCGTTGTGCGTCGCGATGAGCGGGTCGATGTTCTCGGCCAGCATTTTATCGAGCGCTTCGGTGATCTTTGCAGATTTTGCGATGCTTATTGGTTTTACCATTACGTCCCTGATACACAGTTCTTTTGTCATTTCGCCACTTCCCTGATGATATCATCCCGTTTTATGATGCCTGCGATATCGCTTTCTTCCACGACCACGAGGCTGTTGATCCGGTGCCTGTTCATGGTCATCACGGCCTGGTTCACAGGGGTTTGTGGCGGGGTCGTGATCACGGGCGAGGTCATGATGTCCTCTGCTATCACGGGCGCGATAAAATGCGCTCCCTTCCCGCGGGTGCCCCGCTGCTGGTTCCTTCGCCTTGCCGTGGTGTCCTTTTCCACCATCCCACCGATCTTTATGTCATTGTTAAAGAACACAAGGTTCGTCTCGGTTATGATTCCTGCAATAGATCCATCGTTATTGGTGACCACCACCTTATCATTTCGTTCGCGCATCACATCAATTACGTGGTCGAGCGAGTGGTAACGGCTTATCGTTGCCACATCCTCCATCATGTCACTGACCGGACAGGCAAGCCTTTTAATGAGAGCGGATTCCATGAGGTCTGACTTTGTCACGATCCCGACGACTGTATCACCGTCAACTACCGGTACGCTGCTGATGCCGTTCTCGACAAAATATGCAGCAATCTTCCGTATGCCGGTCGCTGGCGCGACCACGATCGGATCGCGCACCGCAAGGATGCTCACAGGTATCTGGTCGATCGGGCGCCGTCTCCATGCGGGCTCGCTCTGACGGAGCCGGTACGCGAGGTCCTTTTTCGTGATGATGCCATAGAGAGCTTCACCTTCCATGACAAGCAGGCGGGAGATATGATACCTGACCATCAGGCGTCGGGCGTGTGCCACAGTCTCCGAAGGGGCGATCACGTGGACCGGTGAGGACATCACATCGGATGCTTTCACGGGCATCACCCCCGCGCAAATGCCCGTACCAGGTCAAACTCGGTGACGAGCCCGATCAGGCGGGTGTCTTCGATGACCGGCAGGGCCCCGATGTCTTTCTCCAGCATCTGGCGGGCTACCTCGTTGATGCTCTTTTCCGGTGTGGTGGTGAAGAGATCACCTGCGATGAGCGTGCGTACGGGCAGCCCCATAACCTCTGCGATATCACCGGTCGAGAGGCGGGAAAAGACCTCGCGGCTCCCGAGATAGCGCATGATATCGGTTGCGGTGATGATGCCGTACAGGACCTCGTCGCTTACCACGGGAAGCCGTCGGAACCTGTGCTGCGTCATGTCGCGGGTGACCTCAGCAATCGGGCAATCCGGCTGCGTGACCCGCAGCGACGCCGTCATCACGTTCTCCACTGCAAGCGTGCTCTTCTTTGCCGCAAGCACCCGCATTACGTCGCGTTCCGTGATGATTCCTGCGAGCACCCCGTCATCATTCACGATGGGGAGCCCGCCAATCTTTTTATTCACGATGATGCCCACTGCGTCAGCGATCCGCGCACTGTCCGGGAGCGTTTCAAGCTGCCGGGTCATGATTGCCCGTACGCTCTCGTTCACGGCAGCGATCAGGTTGCCGCCATGCTTCACCTGCACGAGCCGGTACTTGTCACCTCCGCCCATGAAATTGATCACATCCCCCGATGTGATAATCCCACGGATTTTTCCTGTCCCTGCATCGGTTACAGGCAGCCGGCGGAATCTGCACTTTGTCATCGTTTCCACCGCCCCAAGGATGGTGGTGGTTGGCGGAACCGACACGACGTCGCGGGTGGCGATCGTCATGATCTCGCCGTTCTGCTGTACGATGTGTGACTTGAAATCGACAGGGCCCCTGTCGAATTTGCCGTGCATCTTGAGTAGTTTGTCTCCCTGCTTGATGCCGCGATCATTCCTGCCCATGGTATCCCTCCTTATCTGGTACAATCCATCTTCACCCTGCAACAGGGTGGCGGATTTTACTTTTAATATCGTGTTGATGTTCAGATATCAGGCACTGACGCAGTTTTTATGGTGCGTTACCGGAGTCCGGCAAGGACATCGTGCCGGTCTACGATGCCCACGATGGACCCTTTGTCGATAACGGGCAACCGGCTCACATCGTGGCGCACGAGCAGATCCGCAGCGGTGCTGATCTTTTCTTCAGGACCGATCGAGATGACATCCTTGGTCATAATCTTCTCAACCGGGGTTTGCGCCGCATGGGCAAGCGCCGCCCGCACGCGCCCGCCCCGCAGGAGGTCGATCCGCGAAACGATCCCGACCAGCTTTTTCTTTTTTTGCACGGGGAATGCGGAGAAACCGCTCTCCACGATCAGGGTCAGGATGTGCTGAACCGTGTCTGTGGTGTCTGCAACCACGACGTTGCGGGACATATGGTCAGCGACGCTCCCCAGAAGCTCATGCCTTGAGATGATGACCGGGAAGAGGTCAGAGAGCAGGACACCACCCGTGATATGGCGCCTGCTGTCAACCACCGCAGCGCTGTCAGTCCGGAATTTTTTAATCTCCCGTGCAACCTGTTCTATCGCGTCCGCTGCGTGGACTTCAGGGGCGTCCTTGACATACCCCTCAACCGTGACATTCGATTTGGTCGCGGTCACCCGAAGCCCGTCAGTCAGATCAATATAGCCGAGGAGTTTTTTTACATCGTCGACGATGTACACTTCGCGGAACCGGTCGTCTCGCAAGATCTGCCGTGCCTTTGTTATCTGGTCACTGAACCGGAGCACAGGGATCTCAATGAGGAAATCCTGTGCAACTTTCATGTGATGTTTTCCTCCTCACGGCAGCGGGGACAGAGCATGACATTGTCCATCCGCTTGAGGTCATCAGACATCTGACTGCAGCGGTTGCACATGCCCATATCAACGATCTCCTCCCGGTTGATCTCGATGAGATCAGCCATCAGTTCGTTGAGTTCGTTTGAGACAGTTAGGAGGTCCCGCACGGTCACAATGCCGATGACTTTTTTCTTCTCATCGACAACCGGCAGCCTCCTCACCCGGTGCTTCACCATCATCTGGGCGGCGTCTCCTACAGTCTTGTCAGCACTCACCGTAATCAGCGGCGTGCTCATGATCTCGTTCACATGTACAGTGCTCGGCTTGAGATCCCGTGCAACCACCTTGCAGTTGATGTCCTGCTCGGTCACGATCCCGACGGGAAGGTTTCTCTGGAGAACGATGCAGCTGCCAACGTCATCATGGCACATCGCCGCCGCGGCTTTTGCCACATTGGCACCTGAGCTGATGGTCGTCGGATTTCGCTGCATCACCTCATTCAAGGAAACATGGGTCTCGAAGCGAATTCCATTGTCTGTCTTTTTCATGAGATCACCTCCTTGTGCTTTTTTGTCTGATGATTACAATTTACCAATACTCACCAACTCTGATATAAAGGATTGGGCAGTGACAGGCAACCATGAGGGGCAGTAATACATGGCAGCAGGATCACGCCGGGGATATTTATAAGGGGCTCCGGTGCGGTTGTTTTAGGCAGAAGAAACCTAATAAAGGGCGCATTCAATACATTAATTACGAATTGCAGGCGCCACCTTTTCCGATCGGTGGAGTATACCCCGAGGTGATGAATGAAGATATTTTATCAGACATACAGCAAAGTCAAAAAAAGGTTTTCCAACTTCCTCTCCCGTTTTTTTAAAAAGAAGCGGACACGGATCGGCATTTACGGTCCCCCGAATGCAGGAAAAACAACACTTGCCAACCGTATTGCCCGCGACTGGACGGGGGATGCGGTCGGTCCGGTCAGTGAGATCCCGCACGAGACCCGGCGGGCGCGAAAAAAAGAGGATATCATCATCTCCGGTGCTAATGGTGCGACGGTTACGATCGATATTGTCGATACTCCGGGCGTGACGACCAAGATCGATTACCACGAGTTTTTAGAGTTCGGGCTTGACAAGGACGAGGCGGTCATCCGCGCCCGCGAGGCGACGGAGGGTGTTGCCGAGGCGATGCACTGGCTCCGCGAGGACATTGACGGCGTCATCTACATGCTCGACGCCACAATCGACCCCTTTATGCAGGTGAACATCATGATGGTGGGCATCATCGAGAGCCGCAAGCTGCCGGTCCTCATTGTGGCAAACAAGATCGACCTGCCCGAAGCCTCTCCTGCACGGATCCGCAGTGCATTCCCCCAGCACCCTGTTATTTCCATATCTTCACTTGACGGCAAGAATGTCGAAGAGCTCTACGAGATGATGATCGATCGGTTCGGGTAGGTATTCGCTGGTGAGGTAAACACAATGCCACACAAATGTACCAAGTGCGGGCGGGAATACAAGGACGGGTCGACCGAGATCCTCAAGGGCTGTGCGAGCTGCGGTGGCAAGAAGTTCCTCTACGTGAAGGAGGAGGATCTCCACAAGGACGTCCTTGAGGGAAAGTCCATCGATGAGATCTCAAAGGAGTCAAAAGAGCAGGTGCTCGAAGTAAAAGCCGAGCCTAAAAAAGAGGTGGAGATGTACGACCGGGTCGAAACCATACGGATCGTTGGGCCCGGCACGTACGAATTAAACATCGAGAAGATGGCAAAGGGCGACGAACGGATCATTTCCGTTGGAAAAGAGGGGGTGTACAATATCGATTTGTTGTCGTTTGTCAAAGATACCCCAAAAAAAAAGAAGCGGCGAAAATAATACACACATCTGTTTTTTTGATTTTTAATCCCTTCTTTTTTTAATACTTCCATCGATACCCTTAATATTGCCAGAGAGGAATACATCTAGGCACTTTTAAATAAGTGCTGGCAGAAGTAAGTCCGACGTGCACACCCGTGCACTGCCCAACGTGGCTTGGGATTACGGAGAGTCAGCAGTTGCTGCTCTTTTGGACTTACCTACGTCGACAGGAGGTACTACTATGGCAAGAATGCATGCCCGCAGAAGGGGCAAATCGTGCTCAGTCCGCCCCTACCGGAAGGAGGCGCCCCCGTGGTCCAACACGGACATCAAGGGGATCGAGAAAGTGGTAATCGAGCTCCGGAAGGAAGGCGCATCGAGCAGCAAAATCGGGCTGATCCTGCGGGACCGTTATGGTGTCCCTGACATCAAACTCGTGACCGGAGGAAAGCGCATCGGCGACATTCTCAGGGCGTACAAGCTGGAGACAGAGATCCCCGAGGACCTGCGCGATCTCATGATAAAGGCGCTCGGGTTGCGAAAGCACCTTTCCGAGA
The DNA here is from genome assembly GCA_026394605.1 of Methanoregula sp. GTDB lineage: Archaea > Halobacteriota > Methanomicrobia > Methanomicrobiales > Methanospirillaceae > MVRE01. The sequence goes on along the minus strand of JAPKXY010000034.1, from coordinate 14,476 downwards.
ACAAAAACGACCTGCACAATAAACGTCAGCTCCATCTGATGGAGTCCAAGATCCGCAGGCTGGTCAAGTATTACACCGGCAGTGGCAGGCTGCCTGCCGGCTGGAGCTACAAACCGGAGACTTCAGAAATTCTGCTGTCCCGGTAAAAACAAAAGTCCCGATCCCCATGTCACTTGAAACCGCCGCGAACCATGTCGCAGAGCAGATAAAGAGGCAGGAATTTGTGGAGGTAATCGCCCACTACGACGCTGACGGCATCGCCGCGGGCTCCATCCTCTGCCATGCGATGGTGCGGTCGGGCATCCGCTTCCGGTTGAGGATCCGGCAGGAGATCACGGCAGCCGAGCTCACCGCCGATCATGCGTACCTGCTCTGCGATCTCGGTGCCGGTATGGAAGACCTCCCGAAAAACACGATGGTGGTGGACCACCACCCGGCACACTTTACCGGGGAATTCCATGTAAATCCGCGCCTTGCCGGCATTGACGGCGAGCACGAGCTCTCGGCTTCCGGGACGGCGTACTTCGTTGCCCAACACCTCGGAGACAACCGCGACCTTGCAGGGCTCGCGATGCTGGGTGTTGTGGGCGACGGTCAGGTGCTGTCAGGAAAAAATCTTGAGATCTCCAATGAGGGAGTGGGCAATGGCATCATCGCCCCGAACCGCGGGCTGCGTCTCGCGGGAAGGAACATGGCAGAACGGTTCATTATGGCGATTAACCCGTACCTTGACAGCATCAGCGGAAACGAGAATGAGGTAAATGCAATCATCACGCAGGCAGGCGGGTGCGATGCGCTCCGCATTGACCGGTTCCTCTCGCTCGCTGTGCTGCGGGTGATCCCCCGTTCGGGCGCCGGCTGCATTGAGGGGATCTATGGTGACACCTACGCGCTCGATCGCGAGGTAATTTCGGACGCCCACGCAATGGCATCGGTCATTGAAGCCTGCGGGAAATCAGGGCACGGGGATCTTGGTGCAGCGCTCTGCCTGCGGTGTTCCCGCGATGCAGAGACTGGATGGAAGACGGCGAAGGTGCACCGGCTGAACGTGATCGCCGCCATTCGTGCGACAGTGACTGCCCCCCCGGCACAGGACGGGGTGTATGAGGTGGAAAATGCAGCGCTGGCAAGTGATGTCGCAGATGCACTCGCCTGCATGTCTATCCACACCACCCCGGTTGCAGTCGTCGCCCGCAGGGGGGATGCGTGCCGGATCTCGGCACGGTGCCCTCAGGGAACCGATGCGGATCTCGGCACGGTAGTCCGCGGTATCGCACGTTCCTGTGGTGGCTCGGGTGGAGGACACCGGCTCAGGGCAGGTGCGACCATCCCCTGCACCCGGCTTGACGCGTTCCGGCAGGCATGGCACGAGGCGGTGGCGGTTTGATGCAGATCGATGGCGTCATCATTACGGTGCACAGGCACCCTGCCTGCGTGGCACAGGCAATCTATCCTGACAACCTCTCTTCCATGAAGACGGTTGTGGCTGAAAACCGGGTAAAAACCACAATCGCCGGCACCCAGCTGCGTTCGGTAATCGCATCAGTGGACGATTATTTAATGAACCTTGCAATTGCGGAGGAAACATGTCAGTACGGTTCTCGTTAACAGCTGGACTCTTTACAAACAATGAGATTTCAGATGAGACGAAACTCGCGGTGGAAAAGGCCATAGAAGAGGCAAATACTACACTCTTCAGAAAAGGTGTTCCACGTGGCGTTGATGTGACAGAGGTTGGACAGATAACAGGGTTCCATATCTCTAAAAACTCAATAGAGCTCAATTTTGAGAGTGGAACCTACACGAGGGCTCATGATGCCCTGTTCCGGTTCAAAAAGCATGTTGCCCCTGTGCTTGGTACATATCGTCTTGGTATCCGGGGCATTGATGTCAAAAAATTCCACATCACGATGGCCGGGGTTCCGGATGGTGTCCGCATCCCGAACCTGCCATTTATCAAGTCCCATACGCTGGCAGACGGCGAACTCACCCTCGATCTTAAGGTCACCTCCGCAGACCTTGAGAACAAGGTGCCGGACCGGATCCTCAACCTGATCGAAGAGAAGATACAGGCGACAAACTACGGCGGCAAAGGGGAGCACTGGGAGCTTGTCTTTGCGAGCGCACAAAAACCGCGGTCGTTCACCCGCGATCCCACCGAAGAGATGGTGAAGCGGAACTGGATCCGGCACGGCGCGTCCCGCGGCCAGTGGATCCACGGGCCGCAATCGGTGCAGCTCTTCCGTGCATTCGAGCAGATTGTGCTCGAGAGGATCATCCGACCGCTGGGCTTTGCCGAGATGATCTTCCCCAAGCTCACACCGTGGGAGGTCTGGATGCGATCGGGGCACGCCAAGGGCGTCTACCCCGAGATCTACTATGTCTGCACGCCAAAAACACGCGACCCGGTCTTCTGGGAGGACGTCGGCGACTACTATAAGGTAACCGGCATCGTGCCCGTAGAGATGATCCGCGAAAAGATTGATGGTCCGATCGGCGGGCTGTGCTATGCGCAATGCCCCTCGTTCTGGCCGTTTGTACAGGGCGAGACGCTCGGGACTGCGAGCCTGCCGGTGAAGGTCTTTGACCGCAGCGGCACGTCCCACCGGTACGAGAGCGGCGGCATCCACGGGATTGAGCGGGTGGACGAGTTCCACCGGATCGAGATCGTCTGGCTCGGCACCGCTGAACAGACCGTCGACATGGCAGACAAGCTCCACGACGCGTACCACCAGGTATTCGAGGAGATCCTCGAGCTTGAATGGCGGTGCGCACGGGTGACCCCGTGGTTCATGGCGCAGGAAGGGATGGTCGATACCGGAAAGACCCCGCAGACTGTAGAGGGCGGCGCCTGCGGGTGCGGCGAACGCGTGGGAACAACAGACTACGAGGCATACCTGCCGTACAGCGACAGCTGGCTCGAGTTCCAGAATGTGAGCATCAACGGCGACAAGTACCCGAAAGGGTTCAATGTCAAGATCCAGAGCAATGAGCCGTGCTGGTCAGGCTGCTCGGGCGTCGGGCTCGAGCGCTGGACGGCGGCGTTTTTAGCCCAGAAAGGGCTTGATTCGGACGGATGGCCGGACATGGTGAAACAACTGGTCGGCGAACCGGAAGAAATATTCAGATTCATGTAGGTGATAGCATGGCAAAAAAACAGGTTGGAAGAAGAGTGGAAGGCTGGAAAGCCAAGAGCTGGTTCAAGGTGCACGTTCCCGAAAACCTCGGCAAAGCGTACATCGGTGACACCATCGCAAACGACGCCGGGAGCGTTGTCGGCAGGATCATGCAGGCGACCCTTGGTGAGATCACAAACGACTATGCAAAACAGCACATCAAGATGCAGTTTAAGATCGCTAACGTCACGGGTGACGCGGCATACACCGAGTTCGTCGGTCACGACGTGACCAGGGACTATCTGCGCGGACTGATCAAGCGCCGCAGTACCCGCATTGACTGCCTCATCCCGATCATGACCAAAGACCAGAAAAAAGTCCGTCTCACAATCAGCTGCTACACGCTCGCGCGGGCAAACGTCGGTCAGGTGCATGCGATCCGGAATGCGATCACGGCAAATGTGCAGGCGCAGGCAGCGGCATGGGATCTCAACACGCTCGTCACCGGCATCGTGACAGGCGAGATCTCCCGCGACCTCTTCAAAGTCGTAAAACCGCTCTACCCGGTCCGCCGGGTCGAGATCGTCAAGTCAAAGGTCGAGCCGGTGGCAGCACCGGTTTCAACTGAATAACATCAATGGCGATATTTTATTTTTTTATCTCTTTTCTATGATGCGGCCTGCACAGGATGGTCATGCCCCTGCTGACCGTTCAGCATAAGAGCTCTCAATTACAAACCTATCCCTCAATGACCGCACGCAAGATCCTCTTTCTGGTTCTCGACGGAATCTCTGACCGCCCGTGCCCGGAGCTTGCTGGAAAGACCCCGCTGCAGGCGGCAAAAAAACCCAACCTGGATGCCTTTACCCGCGAAGGTGTCTGCGGTATCATGGATACCATCGCACCTGGCGTCCGCCCCGGATCTGACACCGCCCACCTTGCGCTGCTCGGCTATGACCCCCGCACCTGGTATACCGGCAGGGGTCCACTCGAATGCGAGGGTACCGGTATCAGGATGGAACCGGGCATGATCGGTTTCCGGTGCAATTACGCGACATTATCAACCGACGGGTGCATCACCGACCGGCGGGCAGGAAGGATCCACGACACCACAGCGCTCTCCGCAGCAATCCAGAGCGGCGTCGACCTCTCAACATCCGGTGTGGAGTTTTTCTTAAGGTCCGGTGCGGGGCACCGTGCCGCTCTTGCATTCAGGGGAAAGGGGTTGGGGCACTGCGTCTCTTCCAATGACCCAAAAAAGGAGGGCGTGCCGCCCCTTACCATTAGAGCGGTAAAACAAACGCAAAAGGATAAAAAAACTGCTGTGATCTGCACCGAGTTCGTGAAACAGTCCATCGCGATCCTCGCTGACCATCCTATCAACCGGGATCGGGTGAAACAGGGACTCAGCCCGGCAAATGTTGTGCTGATGCGGGGCGCCGGCGAGATGGGGCACTTCGAACCATTCGCAACAAAGTACGGGATTTCCGGCAGTGTCATCTCCGCAGCAAGCCTGATCGCCGGGATCGGCACCGCTGTCGGGCTCCATCGCGTCCATGTCGACGGGATCACCGGTTCGCAGGACAGCAATCTTGCCGGAAAGATCACCGCAGCACAGGAGGAACTTCGTTCACAGGACTTTGTGCTGGTCAACATCAAAGGGGCGGACGAATCCGGTCACGACGGGCTTGCCAGACAGAAAACAACGTTTATTGAAAAGATTGATGCCGCAATCTCTCCCTTACGTACATTACAGGACACCATCATCGTCATCTGCGCAGATCACAGCACTCCCTGCACCGTGAAGGATCACAGTGCGGACCCGGTGCCGGTCGTGATCTGGGGGGAGGGCGTCCGTACCGATGAGGTGATCAGGTTCGACGAGAACTCCTGTGCTCAGGGAGGGCTCAACCGCATTCCGGGATCATCCCTGCTCCTCATTGCGCTTGACCTGATCAACAGATCCCGCAAGTACGGCGCGTGAGGGGACATAAGTGGCCAAGGCAAAAAAACCAAAAAAACGCGTGGAAGACTGGCACCGTCACTGCCTGCTCCCCGACGGGACCGAACTGCAGGAGCACAGTATCAAGACCGACCGGAACATCGTGATCGGCGAGTTCTGCCAGATCGATTACGGCCTGCGGGGTGAGGATGTGATTGTCGGCGACTCGACAACGATCCGTGAATATGTCTGGGCGAACGGGGACGCACGGATTGGCAACTGGTGCGAGATCGGCAGTGATGTGGTCGCCAAACAGGACGCGTATATCGGCGAAGGGGCGAAAATCAACGGCAAGCTCAAAGTCGCCGGGACGCTGGACATCGGTGAGCGGGTCGAGATCGGGGAGGGCTTTGAAGCGACCGGGGCGATCGAAGTCAGAAACCCGATGCCCGTGATCATGTTCATCCTGATCTATTTCATGACACTGTTGCGGATCCAGCGGGAGGAGGATGTTGACCGGATCCTTGACGACCTGTTCTCCGATAACGATGAGGAGTTTGAGATGCCGCTCATGATCCCGTCCCGCTCGAAACTGAACATGAAGCTCTTCTCGGTGCCATCGACCATGAAGATCGGGAAAGGGTGCCGGCTCCATGGCAATATCAGGGCGGGGTCGATCGATGTCCAGCCGGACACCGTGATCTTCGGCAGCCTGCGGGCAAAGCGGGGTATCGCGGTCGCGGGCGGGGTGGCAGTCCACGGGAACGTGGAAAGCGGTGAGGAAGTCTATGTGCAGAAGGGCGCCCATATCCTCGGCGACGTGATCGCAAAGACCATCCGGCTCCACGAAGATGCAAAGATTGACGGTACGATCGAAGCACCTCACGGGCTGCGGATCGAGCGGGACACATGAGAGCGGCTGATATCCTAGGTGTCGATACCCTGCGGTTCATCGAACCTTCCTTTGCCGAGCTCACTGACAGTGCCTTCACTTCGATGCTTGCTGAGTTCCCGGGAGATGATGCCCGGCTGCTGATCGATGAGCATGAAGACCCGCTTGCCCTCGCCTTCCATGACAGCAGCGGATGGACCGCGGGCACGTTCCTCTGCCGGAAGCCCACCGCTGCTGCGATCGAGCGGTTCGAAAATGTCAATGGCGATATCTACCAGGAAGAGAGGGCGGTCTGGGCATCGGCAGTCAGGGAGTATTACAGCCTGCTGATTACCCATGAGATCAGGCCTTCAGTAGAAGACCTCAATCCCGTACGGAAAGCAATCCTGGAAGAGGTCATCTTAGGTGTCTGGGGACGGGGCACGGGCGGCACCTGTCTTGACTTCTGCTGCGGTTCAGGGGTTGGTTCACAGGTGCTCCGCACGCTTGGGTATGCCCCGCTGTCATGCGACAATGATGCTTCCCTCCTCTCGCTGGGGCTTTCCACACAACGCCTGATGCCGGAAGAGACGATGTGCATCGATGCAACCATTGCGGCCGAATACCTCGATCCCGTTCCGAAGGGCATCGGGATCATGATGGGGGATATCAACTCATTCACGCAGGACCTGTGGCAGCAGCTCGCTACTGAACTGTTTGCACTCACCGATGAAACGCTGATTACGGTGGGAAAGCAGGCGGAAGCCGACCGTATCCGCACGTGGGGCGAGGCGATGGAGCGAACGGTTGAGGTGCGGGAGAACCCACACGACCCGACATATGACCGGTGGGTCTGTATGTCCCGCAGGTCATGAAATACCCATTGATTCTTTACAAAGAAACGCTCATCATCAGCGGCGCCGATCCCTGTGCTTGCTGTGCGCGGGTTGCCGGGGGTCTGGTGGGTGCTGCCTGGGTTGCACCTCCTCATCCTCCTCCACGCAATCGAGTTCTGCGATAATCTCAAGAGGATCGTCCATCTTTTCTGAAAGTTTTACGACCCGCAGCAGCCGGTTGATCCCAATGAAATGCTCCGCCATCACGCGGGCGAGCGGTGTAAGTTCGATCGTCCCTTTCTCCGTCCGTTTCACCAGACGGTGGCGGATCAGCTCGGGAAGCACCGGTTCCATCGTCCCCACCATCGTCGTGTTGATGCGTTCAAGTTCCGCCTCTTTCCCGTTGCAGACCACTGCGTTTGCCACATACTCCTCCGAGCTCCCTTCTTCATCATGCTCGGGGGCGACCTCCTCCATCGCGCCCTTTAAGAGACGCATTGCCATCTCCTCTTCGGTGAACTTGCTCTCACGCGAATAACTGCCCCCGGGTTCGGCGAGGATAACAACCCTGCCGAGGTCATGGAAGTCGGGGCGACCCGCCCTGCCGCCCATCTGGTTGAACTCCTGCACCGACAGCCATTCCCTGCCCATCGCAAGGGCATCAAAGATCACCTGTGACGCAGGGAAGTCCACACCGGCACCGAGCGCCGCCGTCGTCACGACCGCCATCAGCTTGCCCTGTGCGAATCTGGTCTCCACGTCCCGTCGCTCCTGCGATGTGAGCCCGGCATGGTATGCCGCCGACCGCATCCCGAGCGCCTCGGCAATCGTGTGGCAGCGTGCCCTGGCATTGGTGAAGATAATACTCTGCCCCCGGTAACCTTTGGATGAGGTGCGTTTGTATTCCTCAGTTGTCAGGTGCTTGATGGTCGGGATCTTCTGCTTCCGTTCGACAAAGAGGAGATACCGTTCCAGCCCGACCGGGCGGTCATCGTACCGCACCAGCGTGCAGTTGAGTTTTTTTGCAAGGATCTTCGGCAACCCGATCGTTGCGGAGAGGTACAGGAACTGCGCCTGCGGGGCAAGATACTTGAGCCGTGCGATCATCCCGTCGAGCCGGTGCCCGCGGTCAGGGTCTTCGAGCATCTGAACCTCGTCGATCACAACCGTACCGATATTTTTCACCCGCTGCCCGCACCGGATCATGTGGTCAACACCCTCATAGGTACCGACAATGATCGGGGACTCCGGGTTCCGGTCACCCACTTTCCGGGTCTCGGGAAGGTTCAGGCGGCTCATGCCCGTGAGGAGCCCGGTCTTCGCAAACGCCCCGTACCGCTGGCTGAAGCGTTCGTACTTCTGGTTGGCGAGAGCAACGAGCGGGACTAAAAAGAGCATCCGCCCCCTGCCCTCCAGGTAATTTTTCACACCAGCCATCTCACCGATGAAGGTCTTCCCGCTCGCCGTTGCCGCGACAACCAGCAGGTCTTTTCCAAAGAGAAGCCCCGCGTCCACGGCAAGCTGTTGTACCGGCATAAGGGTCTCGACACCGGAAGCCTTCACAAATTCGGGGGGCAGGGGGAGGACGGTGATCGTTGAAGTCGCAAGCACCGGGTGTGGTTCAAGCCGGTCAAAGAGCGTCTGTGAGAATGAGAGCTTGTCCGGCTGCAGCGTGGCAAGCACCCGGTCGAGATCACGGAACTGGTCGAGCAGCACCTCGAGGTGGGTGATGGCATCTCTCCCGAGCCTCCCGATCTGTGCTGCCTCCCTGCGAAGTTCCCGGCGTGCGCAGTCCATGCAGATCCGCTCCCCCTTGCCAGCCACCACCGACGTCTTGTCATCAAGGGACGTGAAGCGCTCATCAAGCAGGCACATCCTGCAGGCATTCGCATTTCCCGCCGTGATCTGGAAACCATGAAGAAACGATGCAAATAACGGATCGGGTTTTGTCAGCTCCACATCGCCCTGCCGCAGCTGGGCGATCAGGTCCTTTGAAGGAGTGTGTTTGTACTCTTTTCTCCCGCCCCACCGGAGCCGGTACCGGGTCGGGCGGGGGCCCTTTGGCGTTTCGGAAAGTTCGCAGATACCGGCACCACGGACATGTTTGCCGTCGTAAAATAGGATCCTGTAACTGCCTTTTTGTGGCTGGACGATGATCTTCATGGAGCGATGAGGTCATGGATCGTGTAGCTGAGCTCCACGCCCTCCAGTCGTTTTAAAAAGTCGGTGAACTCTTCATCGACAATCACGATCGCGCACTCGAGCCCGTGGAACGCAGCCTCGATCACGCCTTCCCGTGCACCGAAAAACATGTCGGGTTTCCTGCCAGCTGCACGCAGCGCGATATATGCCTCCACCCCGACCGCAGCGACAACATCCGCGCCCTTGATAACCTCCAGAAGTCGTCCGCGGCTCACCTTCCGCGAACCCCCGTGCCGGATCCGCGGCACCTTGCAGACACGGATGGCGCCCTCCTTGTGTTCGATGATCCCATTGAGGCGGGCGACGCCAACGTCCTCATCCTTCTTTGCATCCATGACGACGGTGCCTGACGCCGCCTGTCTCTTTTTTCCGGCGTAGAGCCAACCCCCTTTCATATATACGCCCACCTCATCGCCCTCAGAGAGATCCTCGGCTGCAATCGCCGCCCAAACGGCGACCTGCTGGATGATGTCGCGCCTGATATGACGGGCGTAGGTTTCAAGGGACTCGGCGTTTTTGAGGATCCATTCCACACCGGCTCGGGTCACCTCGTAATTGCCCCTGCCGCTTGCGGCGACCATCCCCTCCTCAACGAGTTGCCTGATGTACTCCGAGATCGCCTGAGGGGTGACGCCAAGCTTTTCGGCGATCTCCTTCTGCCGAACCGCTGGCTGGTGCTCGGCGATCTCCACCAGGATCTGGAGCCGTGTGACTTCCCGTTTGCTGCGCAGGATTGTATACAGGGGGTCCTTACCGCCCGGAATCAAGCCGCACCAGTCCCTGACCTTTTACATCGAGATGGGGGATCCTTTTCGCCAGCCCTTTGATAAAGACAGGACTGACACCGAATTTGCGGGCGAGGTCATTGATTGACGTGGTACCACCGCTCAGTTCCTCCTCAACCCGCTCGACCGTTGTGCGGAGGTGTTCATCATTCGAGAGCGATATGTACAGGATATCTGAGAGATCCTGCAGGTTGCACTGGAAGTTCGCCCTGAACTTATTATATGTCGCACGGTACTCCTTGAGCGGCTTCTCGCCGCGTTTTGGCATCCGCCATTGTTCCTCGATAAGGTTACCTTTTTTCAGGATCTGGAGGCAGAGCGGCACGCTGTCGGAGTCGATCTGGGAGGTAAGTTCATTTTCGGTTAACCACGATTTGCTGAGGAGTTCATAGACCTTTTTAAAATAAGGGTCGTTGAACGTCATGAGAAGCGGAACAAGTTCCACGGGATCGTTAACTATCCTGATATGGCCCGGCACACAAAAAACCCTATACCTATATCGCCGCGGAAATCAATAAGGTTTTGTGGCATACCATGCCGAGACAGGGCAGAATTATCGTCCGGGGGATCGTGCAGGGGGTGGGTTTCCGCCCGTTCGTCTATGCAAAAGCGCATGAATTGGGAATCTCCGGCACCGTAAAAAACCTTGGAAGTGAGGTTGAGATCAACGCTTCCGGCGACCAATTTGAAGACTTCGTCGCCGCGATCTCGCGGGGGCCACCGCTCGCACGGATCGATTCGGTGCAGGTGTCTGACTTCACTCAGCCCATCAAAGAAGGGTTTACGATCCTGCCGAGTGCGAGCGGGGCGCTCACCGGCATGATCCCGCCGGATGTCGCGATCTGCGATTCCTGCATCGCCGACATCTTCCATAATGGCGGGCGGTACGAGGGGTACTGGGCGACGTCCTGCACAAACTGCGGTCCGCGGTACAGCATCATTAACGAGCTCCCGTACGACCGCGAGCGCACCTCAATGTCGGTCTTTTTGATGTGCCCCGCGTGTGCGACAGAGTACCACGACCCCGGCTCACGGCGCCACCATGCACAGACCATTGCCTGCGCTCTATGCGGACCTGAGCTCGCGCTCTTCGATGCCCGGGGAAGGCGCGTTGACTGCTGCGATCCGGTCAAAGAGACCGCTGAACTGCTCGATGCCGGGCGGATTGTGGGTGTGCAGGGCGTCGGGGGGTTCCACATTGCCTGCATCGAGGAGTCAGCCGATGAACTGAAACGGCGGCTCGGGAGGACCGAGCAGCCATTCGCCGTGATGGTACGCCCCGATGAAATCGGGAAGATCGCATGCGTTTCTGATGAGGAATACTCACTCCTCCAAAGCCCGGTTCATCCCATTGTCGTGCTCGCCAAGCGCGATCCCACTGCCCATGCAGCGATCAGCAACCTGCACACGATCGGCTGCATGCTCCCCTACACCGGGCTTCACCACCTGGTCTTCTCACGACTAGCTCACCCGCTCTTAATCATGACAAGTGCCAATATGCCCGGCTACCCGATGATCACCGATATCGACCATGCGATGGCGAAGCTTACCCGCGACGTGGACTTCTTTTTGACCCACAACCGCACCATCGTGAACCGGTGCGATGATTCAGTAGTGCGGGATGGTTACATCATCCGTCTCTCCCGCGGGATCGCCCCGAAGCGCACCGCGATCGACCTCGGGACACGATGTATCCTTGGCGTTGGCCCGGAGCTGAACGCGAACGCGACCCTGTACCGCGACGGGTTCGCCATCACCTCTCCTCATGTGGGCAATGTCCGCAACCCCGCGACGCTCGATTACCTCAAAGAAACTGTCGCACGACTTCGCCGGCTCCTTGGGGCGCACTTTGAGATCGTCGCCCACGACCTCCATCCCCGGTTCCTTTCGACACGCTTTGCGCAGGAGCTGGCAGAAGAGGCAAACGTGGAACGCGTGCCGGTGCAGCACCACCGCGCCCACATTGCTGCAACGACCACGGAGCCCTGCATCGGGATTGCGATCGACGGCGTCGGGTATGGCGATGACGGTACGGTATGGGGCGGGGAAATCTTCTGCGGGCAGGTGCCGGATCTCAAACGCGTGGCACACCTTGAGCCGGTGGCGATGCCCGGCGGCGACCTTGCGACCCGGTTCCCGGAGCGGATGCTCTATGGCATTCTTCCGGAACCGGATATTCTTGACCTGCTCGCATCGCGGGGCTTGTCGGAGGTTGAGGTTGGGGTGCTCAAAAAACAGGTCGCAACAGGGTTCAACGTTGCAATGACGAGCAGCACGGGCAGGGTGCTCGATGCAGCTTCAGCGCTCCTTTTCATCTGCCGCGAGCGGACATATGACGGCGAACCTGCGATGAAACTCGAGTCTGCAGCGGCAGGCGGGAAACCGGGGCTCTGGGACCTCGTCTTCTCCCGCAGGGGGGATGCCGAGACGCTCTCTTCCCGTGCGCTCATGGAAGCTGCTCTCGCACGCCTGCAGGAAGCACCGGTGGGTGACCGTCGTGCCGTCCAGGATATTGCCGCCTCATTCCAGTACAACCTTGCACGCGGGATCGCTCACCTTGCGATCAACGCTGCACAGAAAAATGGCATGAAAACGGTCGCCCTCAGCGGCGGCGTCGCGTACAACCACATGATCCGCGAGACCATCTGCCGGGAGATAACAGAGGCGTCGCTCACCTGCCTGATCAGCCGCGATGAGCCGCTCGGCGATGGCTGCGTCTCGTTCGGGCAGTGCGTGTATGCCGGTATACTCCTGCGGCAGCGGGCATAGGCACTTTGCACCCTGTATCCGAGAGTTTTATCTTTCCAGAAACACAAGGTGGGAACTATAACGATGGCGCCAGCGGATGAGGAGAAAGAGAAAAAACAAAAGATCCAGACTCTCGAAAAAGAACTTGCTGACCTCCGGCAGGGGCTCTGCCTCATACAGGACTACGACAACGACCTCGAGAAGGTAAAAGACAAACAGGACGCGGAGGAGAACGTCGACCAGTCGCTCTTAAAACCGCTCATACGGGAGGAGGAGGAGTTCGAAGGTATCTGGAAGTTTTACAATGAGATGCTCACTCCTGACCCCCGTTCACAGGTTCCGTATATGCAGATGTATGAGGCGTTTGTAACCTACTGCACCCGCAAGGGCAGGGATGCTGTCGAGCGCCCCGCATTTGAGTTCTTACTTCTGAAGATGGGCGTGCAGCAGCGCCCCGAACGCAATGTGTGGCAGGGATACCGGATCCGCACGGACCGCACCTGATTGTTATCTTATGATAATGCTGGTGCGACCCGCCTTTCTGACGTACGCTGATCAGGAGCACCGGCTGCCACCATGACACACATCACGATTACGAGGGATTCCGGCATCCCGCTGCTGGGTTCAATCTATTTCGGGGTTGTAGACCGCGGGACGAGCCTTTTACAGGTGCGCCCGGGCTGCGGGTGCAACCTGAACTGCCCGTTCTGCTCGGTTGACGCCGGACCTGAATCAACAACCCGTGCGGCAAGCTACGAAGTCGAGCGGGAGTACCTTGTCGACTATGTGAGAGAAATAGCGCAGTTCAAGGGCAGCGGTGTCGAGTGCCACATCGATTCGCCCGGCGAGCCGATGCTCTATACCGAGATCGCCGGACTTGTGGCGGACATAAAAGCGATCGATGAGGTGAGCGTTGTATCGATGCAGACCAACGGCACGCTGCTCAATGAAAAAACCATCGCGGCTCTTGAATCTGCGGGGCTCGACCGGATCAACCTCTCCATCCATGCCCTCGATCCCGCGATCGCACAGCACCTTGCCGGCGTCCCGTGGTTTGATATTGATAAGGTCACCAATGCCGCACGGGCGGTCGCAGCAAGCACCATCGACCTGCTCATCGCGCCGGTCTATTTGCCAACGATCAACGACACCGAGATCCCGAAGCTGATCCGGTTTGCACAGGAGATTGGCGCCGGGAAGCGCTTCCCGCCGCTTGGCATCCAGAAGTTCGAGCGGTACAAGTATGGCAGGACGCTAAAAGGCGCAAAAGTCCAGAGCTGGTGGCAGTTCTACAACCGGAGCCTCAAACCATGGGAGAAGGAATTTGGCTGCAAACTCGTTATCAACGGTGGAGATCCGGGCGCCCGGCTGGCTCCGCGGCGAAATGCTCGGGGTCGCCCGCGACCGGGTTGTATCAGTCCTCAACTGCCGGAAAACCTCGGGCAACCTGCGGGTGAAGGTCGTTTCGGCAAAGCACGGTATTTACGTCGGGATACCTGTCTGACGTTGTATTTTTTATCAAATGCCGGGACCCGCTTCCTGGACGTACTGATTCGGGTTCTGTTCATTTTCTGGCAAGATTTACCCGTTCGATTGCAAGTGCGGCCTGGTTCGCAAATGACGTCAGTACCCGCGCCTGTTCCGGGGTGATGATTCCCTCGGGTTCGTCAGGTCTGACTCCCATGATTCCCAGGACGCCCCGCGATGTCTGGAGAGGGATATACCGCAACCGCGAGGCGTGCAGCGTATCAGTATCATAGCCGGCGACTGCCCCGTGTTTGTATGCCCAGGTCGCTACCGCAATATCATCAGCGTCAAGGCTGATCCCGAAACCTGCAGGATGGACAACGGTCCTGTTTTCATCCGGAAGGAGAACTGTGCTCTCCCACCCAAAGATCTCGCGGATATGCTTTCCAACCACGGCGATGATTGAACCGGTATCCACGGCGGTTGCGAGATCCTGCGAAAGTGCGTAC
>JAPKXY010000001.1 GCA_026394605.1 Methanoregula sp. | reverse complement strand
ATCTTCTCACTCTCGATAAAGTCGGGCAATGTCCCGGTAAAGATGATCACCATCGTGAAGATGACCGCACCGATAAATGCCGCGATCAACTGCGTGTTCAGGACGACCACGTCATACTGGTAGTATACAATAACCGACCTGATGACAAGAAGTACTCCAACAAGAGCAAAAACGGTGACAAACATCCCCCATTTTTTTCTGAATTCATTCATACGAAGATTGTCGTCCTTATACCAGATAAACTCAAGAGTACTGCGATAACCATGGTATAATTCCCCCCCCTGAACAGTAAGGGTACCATAGGGGTGGCGGGGATCACGTACTCTCACCTGTTTTTTTATTCGTCGAACCTGATTCTTCAATGAATTCAAGAGAGCGTCCGCGTGTACGATTCCCTGTTTTCTCAAGCATAACCGGTTGATACAGGTTCACGCTGAACGCAGCAACCATCATCTTCACATGAATACGGATTCCGGAATCGTGGCAATAAGGCGATGTGATGCCAAAAGGGTGGCTGATTATGAGCACGATTGCTCATTGTGCCAGGATGTAGAAAAAATGAAGAAGAACGATTGAGAGCGTATCTCTTCGAGGCGTTTACGCTGGAATCGTCTCAGCGTTTCCAGAAGTTTACTCCGGAAGTGCCTTAGCGCTTCCAGACATGTATGCCGGAAACATTTCAACGTTTCCCGGCAGGAATGCTGGAAACGTCTCAGCGCTTCCAGACTTCCAGGCTCGACATATTTTTGCCGTGATACGTGATCTCGGCTGCAGTAAAAACGAGCACGACAAAATCGGTGTTGTCAGCCGATTTGAAGTACTGCTCAAACATCGGGTTCCAGTATTTCTTCTTTGTCGCAACATCTTCGTGAACCTTGCCTTTTGCCTTGATCTCCACGTAGGGGTCCGAGAACTCCTTGCCTGACCAGATGGCAAGTGCCGCATCTGCGTTCTTTTTGAGCTGTTCCACTTTCTTGGATGCCTTCATCGTCCCGCCGACAAGAGTCATGTCAGGGAAACCGGCAAGCACCATGAACCGCACGGCAGGCTGCTTCCCGTCAAGGGTGGCGATGGCCGCCACGTGGGGGCCTGTGATCACGTCCAGGATCTGTTCTTTGAGTGCCATGCGGGACATTCTGGTGCATGATCGTAATAAACATACTGCCGGGGCAAAAAGACGTGATGCGGGCGGTGCAGCAGGCGACGGAGCAGTATATGGCCGGGACGACGAACCGCCCGGCTGCGGGGCTACAGAGGCAGGGTGAAAACTATTATCGGAGGGAATATGTCCCGCTATTCTCACGCACCGTCAGGAGGATATCCTCTTCAACCCGGCCGTAACCGGTGAGATCCATCCCTCATAGGCAATAGCCTCTCGCAGGCGTAGTTATGGTTTTTTTATTTTTTATAACGACGGCCATTTTTCGTGAGAGATCCTGGAAGAATACCGGTCACGGTTAAAAATTAAGGTGCAATGAAATTAATGTGCAATGATCAGGGCTCACAAAAAAAAGATGCCGAAAATAGTCACCTTTATACGACAAAATGTTCTATTCACTATACAACGGACTGTTATGAAAAAGAATTCATTTTATCTCCTGTTCGGGTTCATCGCCATCGTCCTCGTTGCCCTCTTCTGGTATTCTGACGAGATCCATACATCCCTTCTCATCGAGGTTGCATTCATAGCTGCGGCTGCCGTGCTGTACCTGGCGCGGCGGAAGGTCACGGATCTTGTCGAGGACGAACGGAGTGCTAAAATTACCGAACAGGCGGCGATGAGGACCCTGCAGGTATTCTGGGTGGTCTTCTGTGCGTTCTCGATCGGGGCGGTCATGCAGATCCTTCATGTCCCCTCGTTTCCCCGGCAGGCTCCCCCGGTGCCTCCCCCCATGATCCTGCCGATACGATCCATGGGATTTATCCAGCTCGGGCTCCTCTGCCTGATGATCTTTTTGTACGTGGGTTTCAGGATCTACTATGCCCGGAAGTACGGGGAATGGGAAACCGATGAAGAATAGGATCAAAGTGTTCCGGGCAATGCACGACCTCACGCAGGAGGACCTTGCAAAGGCAATCGGCGTCACGCGGCAGACGATCCTTGCCATAGAAAAAGGGAAATATGTCCCGTCCCTTGACCTAGCGTTTAAAATCACACGGCACTTTAACGTGACCATTGAGGAAATTTTCCTGTACGATGCAGGGACCAGCACCGTTGATATCGACTAAATAATCCTTAATTTTTTTATTGGAACGTTCTGAACCGGACAAAGCCCCCCCTGCATTGGGTCTATAATGGGGATTTCTCTCACGCTGGTTACCTACACCCCTCTCCATGAACTGAGGGGCAAGACATCACCTGTTGTTTCCAAATTGGAACCTATACCAGTTAAATGAAAAAGTTTATATTACAAAATGTAAAATATACTTTACACGTTGTGCGCCCGCTACCGCGCCAGCATGTACACACCAGTACCACCATGGAGAACACCAGAATGAAAACACCAAAAATAATTGTCGGGGCTCTTGTTGTCTACTGCATTGTCGTGCTGTTGATTGGCATGGCCAATGCAGCAGACCTGACCCGGCCTGCTACCGGCGATCATTTCAAAAGCAGGGCAGGGCAGTTCGCGCCTCAGAAGAACATCGAACGGCTTGAACAGCAGGGCGTTGATGTAACTGAAGCCCTCACTGCGCTGCAGAAGGGCGACACCGCAGCGGTGAAGGCATGGCTCATATCGTACTTTGAAGCGCATAAAGGCACCATGGCTCATGTCCGCCCGTCTCCGGATCCCGAGGCCATCATCACGCGCCTTGAACAGCACGGAGTCGATGTAAGCGAGGCAAAAACCGCCCTCCAGAACGGGGATACCGGGGCGGTGAAGGCATGGCTTGAGGCATACCGCCAGACACAAAAGAATACGATGGCACAGGGAAACGGGCACTTCGGACCAGAAAAGATCATCGACCGGCTCGAACAGCAGGGTGTCGATGTACCTGAAGTAAAAGCCGCGCTCCGGAACCATGATACGGCACCAGTCAAAGCCTGGCTTGACGCCTATCTCAAGGCACATAAAGATGCGAAGGTCGCCTGTCACCCCGTTAACCACCCGGCGGGAAAGAACGGCCGGTAGTCATAGAGGACAAAAATACCCCGGCAGATTTCCTTTTTTTGGGCTGAACTATCATGATTACCATTATTACCGGCACCCGGATTGTGCAGGGAACCATGTGGGAGTACACGGGTACATCCCACGATCAGTGCCCGGCAAAACGAGATCTCAACGTGCACACTACCATGGAGGATCTATGAGGAAAAAACCCGTCATATTCAGTTGTATCGTGCTCGTGCTGATGATATCAGCCGCCCATGCGGCAACCACAGGCGGTTCATCAGCATCGACCGCTGCGCAGGACGCGGCATCGCTTGTCTATGTATCGTCCGTTAAAATCGACCCCGCGGTATTCTATCCCTATGAAGTGGGAACCGTTACCATCACGCTGATGAATGCAGGCAACCAGTCTGTCGGGCTCTCAAACCCGGACATCCTTGACAATAAGATCCATATTGTCAACAAGAATACCTGGAACACCATCAGTTACATCGGGTCGGGATCCACGATAACCTATACATTCCAGATCAAGGCTGACCCGCCGGACGGGACTTATTTCCCGCTCTTTAGTGTCGGGACAGAGAGTTCCGGAAGTATTCACTACCCGCTCATCATCAAGGTGGATTCAACAGAACTCAAGGCAAGCATCTCGGAAAAACCGGACAATTTCTCCCTCTCGACAAAGGATACGGTCAATGTAAGCCTCATCAATCCCCGTGACGGAGAGATCAAAAAGATCATGGTGACACCAGCGGGGACCGGCATCGACGTAAACCCGTCCGTGAAGTATATCAGTTCACTGGGCGCCGGCAGTTCCATCGAGCTCCCGTTTGCCGTCACACCGCGCCAGGAATCAGACCTCACGTTCCATGTCAGCTACTGGAACGGAGATAACGAGCACACTGCAGATGTTGTCCTTCCCATATCCCTCGGCGAGGATAAATTTGCGGCAAAACCGATCGTCAACAACGTCGCACTCACCCGATCAGGGGCGTACTACTCCATTACCGGCGATGTCAACAATGCCGGGCTTACGGATGCAAAATCCATGGTGGTGTCAATCGGGGCACCTGCACACGCCGTGGAGCCGTACTCTGACTATGCGATCGGCTCCCTTGCATCCGATGACTTTTCAAGTTTTGAGGTTACTTTTACCGCAAACGACCTTTCCTCGGTGCCCCTCGTCATCAGCTGGAAAGACAACGACGGGAACTCGTTTTCTGTGACAAAGAATCTCGATCTCAGGGCAAGCTCCGGTTCGACAGGCATCTCAGGCAGCGCGTCTGCAAACACCGGCAGCGGAGCGAGTTCCGGCATGGCAACCACAACATCGGGAAGTTTTTCAGCAAGGACCGGTGGCGGTCCCCCGGGCGGCGGCAGCATCTTTAACTTCGGCGGCAGCCGGGGCGGGGGTATAAGTTCCTTTTATCCTGTCATTGCCGCAGGTATTCTCCTGATCGCCGGCATCGTGCTATGGAAGAAGCGGAAGTGGATCGCGGCAAAGGTAAAGAAGCGGTGAGAGGGCACAGGAATGAGCGAAATTCCCCTCATCCGCCTCTCTGATGTCACGAAAGTGTACCATCTGGAGAGTGGTGACGTCACCGCGCTCGATCATGTCTCGGTTGATATCGGGGAGAACGAATTTGTCGCGATCATGGGGCCGTCAGGTTCCGGAAAATCCACGCTGATGAACCAGCTTGGCATC
>JAPKXY010000054.1 GCA_026394605.1 Methanoregula sp. | reverse complement strand
GCGTGTTGGAGCAGATCCGCTCGGCGGAGAAGGTCGGCCTGTTTACGAGCGAGGAGCACTCGCCCGCGGTCGTGGCCCGTGCCCTCTTGGACCAGAGAATCGATTATTTCACCGCCTACGTGTGCGAGAACCTGGGGGCGCCCGACGAGCGCGTCACGCGGGGCGAGCTGGCGGAGATCGCCGCCCAGGAGTTCGCCTCGCTGAACGTGATGATCCTCGTGCGCAAGCCGCACGTGCCCGACCGGCCGAGCGAGTCGATCGGGCGGCGGCTGTTCGGCAACCCCGACGAGGAGTTTTTGCAGTCGAGGCCGAAGCGCGGGCTGCTGACGCCGGCGGAGCTTCGCAGCATGGCCTTGGCCGAGCTCGACCTGGGCCCGACGAGCACCGTCTGGGACATCGGCGCCGGGAGCGGCTCGGTGGCCATCGAGGCGGCCCAGATCGCCTGCGGCGGCACGGTCTACGCCATGATGTACGGCAAGCCGGCTGGCAAGTACCGCATCCGCGTTACCGCCGTCGGGAGGGACGCCGTCATCGACGCCGTGGACATCCGTCCGGCGATGGACGTGGGGGTGGGCGTGTGCCAGCGAGTCGTCCCCTGGGCGTACTACAAGAGCGGGAGGATTTCCCGGATCACGGCGCCAGTTTTGTTTATCTGGCGCATTTTTACCGCACAAAAAATACTGCAAAAGAAAGTTCCCTCGCTCAGGAAGAGTTTGAAGGTTTTTTTAAGGAAATCAGGTTTAAATATGATTACTCAGGGAATTTTGAATCCCGGTGGTTTGAAGGTATTGGCGTAAAAATCAGTTGATTGCGGGATCGGGCAGATTTACTCAGCTCACATGGTAATTCATTTCACCGGGTTAAAACCCTCGTTATCGCTCCTGCCTGCTTTGCCTTTATTTTTAGAATAGTGGCGATGCGGGACGGGGGTGGAGGACGGGACGACGCCACACACCGGTTCTTAGGTAATTTTTTATCAGCATTCATTTTTTTCAAGAGATTATATATAGTCAATATGCAAACGTTGACATATGCTTCTGCCCATGAACGAAAAACAGTTTGCGTTCTGGAAGATGCGGCGCAGTGGATCCCCCAATATTACCATTGCCAACCTGTTGGGTATCTCCCGGCAGGCTGTGTCCAAAGCCCTTCTTGTCATGGACGAGAAGATCGAATCGGCACTCCGGGAGATGGCGCAGGCAAACCAGATCGCTATCGATACGATCAACGCGGAGCGGGGGATCCTGCTCGGGCGCTCTATCCCGTTTGTCACGCCGGCAATCATCTTTGTATCTGAAAAGTACGGGATGCAGGTCTGGTACGAGCATGACGGCGACTGCGGCACATGCCAAAGGTACACCGGGTGCATCGAGCTGCTCTGGGATTACGCGGACGAGCTCGGCATTACGATCAAACGCACCGCCGACCCGACGAAGATGGCAGAAGAACTTTTTACAAAAGTAAAGGCGCTCGTATGACGACACGCATTTCTGAAGTTATTCACCAGTGGCTGGGCTGGTGTCCGGATGCGCATGCACGGGTACGGAAAGCGGAAGTCCGGCTGGACGATGAAGCATTCGTCCCGTCAGCAGGCGGATCGTTCAAAGATCGCGCAATACACTGGCTTGGTCTGTTCCGGAACCAGATTCTCATACTGGCGCTCTGGTTTTCCGTTGTGGGGATACTGCTTTCCATATTCATGAGGGGCATTGACACCCCACTGTTTTTGATAGGTATTGTGGCAGGATCGCTGCTCTCTGTTTTTCAGGGGATCCGATTCTGGAAGACGATGAATGTGGTTCAGGAAAGTGGGGCGGTGTTTCTCGTGACACTTTATGATAAAACCACCATTGCAATTACCATATTAGTAGCCATGATCCCGATGTTCGTCTCTGTTGGTGCCATTCCCGGTACCGATATGTCGACGTTAAACTCGATTACCGGAGGGTTCATATTCATTCTGTTCTGGTGGCTTCTTCTCGTTATCTGGATCTGGGAATCAACGACAAAACGCCATCTGCAATCAGATGGCCTGATGCTCTCATTAGCAAAGGAGTCCTGATCATGTACGTCGTTGAAACCATAAAACGACACCTTGGCTGGTGTCCGAATGCAGGGACAATGCGCACCGCAACGGTGGTACTCACAACCCCGCCTTTTACCCTTCATCCTTTGGAACCAGATGGCGGAGCCGGGGGATCGGGACGGATTGACCGGGGGATCCGGCTTGCCACGGGAAGCATAAAAACCCTGATCAGAAATAAACGGCTGCTGTATTTTTCGTTCCTGACCGGTCTTGTGATGCTGTTCATGTTCACGGCAGAATTTTCTCTCCATATTTTCGGAACTTACCAGTACCCGCCGATTGAATACTCCCTCTGGCTTGCCCTGATTATTACTATCCAGATGATCAGCGTATTTTGCATGTACTTCCTGCTGGCATGCCTGATCCTGAGTGTCTCCTCGGGGCTTACAGGACGGGCGGTAACCCTCCGTGAAGGGTTGGCCAGGAGTCATATGCGATCTCTCCTGGGCTGGTCTGTGGTTATGGCCCTCCTCGGAACCGCACTCTATGTCATACAGAACCAGTATTTCGGAGACCTCAACTTCACGTTAATCCAGATAATAGACCAGTTCCCCTTTAACTTCATCCTCCTGCCGGAAATTTACAGCACCGGCCCGATTGGAGGGGGGTACCACATATTGTCTGCCGTCACCTTCACGATCTTCGCAACGATAATCAACGTCTTTTTCTTCATTCTTACCTTATTTGTTGTTCCGGTCCTTGTTCTCGAAAACAAGCACCTGCCCGGTGCTGTCGCAGAATCGATCTCGCTCGTTAAAAAGGTCTGGGGCGAAATTATTACCTGTTTCCTTATCTTCGGCCTGATTTTACTCGTGATTTCACTGGCCTCATTTATCTTCCGCATTGTCCATGGGGTTGTTTCACCCGATAACCTGCTCTTCTGGTATCCGGGGGAGGGATGGATTGCCGGTGCCGCCCTGTATATGCTCGTGTGGTGTATCCTGGCGATAATCGGTTCAACCGTTGTGGGCATATCACTCACCGGCCTCTATTCCTATGCAAAGACTGGCCGGATGCCCGATGGGTTTGGGGAGAATTGAGGAGCGACTTTTTTTTTTAAGTCTACCTGTAAAAAATGACAACCCGGGGGGTAAAATGGATTCCATTTGCATTAATCATCTTCCAAAAACATTCGGGAAAAATCAAGTCCTTGACGACATCTCGCTTACCGTAAAGAGTGGTGAGATCTTCTGCTACCTTGGCCCGAATGGCGCAGGGAAGATGACAACCCCACAGCGCACCCTGCTTACGTTCTCAAGAACCAGCACCACATCGAACCCTGACAAGAGCAGGCACGGCTATCCCCCTCAGTACGCAAACGCCCCCGGCCTGCACACATGAGAAAATCCCTACACCTTCTCTATATCCTCAGACCTGCACCTGGGACAGACGGATTTCTTTCCCGTGCTTTTGTAGACGTGGCCGCATTTTGTGCACCGGTACTTGTACCAGGTAAGTTCATCGATGGTAAGGTTCGCGGGACCGCCAATGGAACACATGCCGCATCCTTTAAAGCTTCAGTCCTTGTGCCACGCGCTTCCCGAGCTCCGCGTCCGCCCTGGTGAGGTTCTCGACCATCCGCTTCCGGATCTCTTTTTTGGCGTGACTTAACGGGTCAACGATATTATCCACAAGATGATCCTGGTCGTTCTTTGACAGTGAACGGTAGCGTTCCCCTGCCTGCTGGAAATCGTTGGTGAGCGCGATTTTTTTGCGCATCTGGGCACCTTCGATCGGCCGGCCGCCGAATGTGGAATCACCGGACTGCTGCGGCGATCCTCCCCCAAGGGTATTGGGTTCATAGTTTACCGTGCCGTAAAACCCGATCCCGGACTGCATAAACCCGTCGCGCTGGTTGTTATTGACCGGAACTATGGGGCGGTTGATGGGGATCTGGAGATAGTTTGGCCCCAGCCGGTGCCGCTGGGTATCCGCATACGAGAACAACCTGCCCTGCAGGAGTTTGTCCGCGGAGGGTTCGATCCCGGGGACGACCGAGGCAGGGCAGAATGCGGCCTGCTCGACTTCGGCAAAATAATTCTCAGGGTTTTTGTCAAGGACCATTTTGCCTACTTTCATAAGCGGGTATGTGTCCTCGGGCCATGTCTTGGTCGCGTCAAGGGGATCGAAGTCCAGCCTGAATTCATCGTCAAACTCCATCAGCTGGACGTTGAGTTCGAACTCAACGGTCTTTCCTGACGCAATCCAGTCATAGAGGTCACGGGTGGCAACATCCGGGTCCTCACCTGCGAGCCGGGTCGACTCGTGGCGGTCGATCGTCTCGATCCCTGCAGCCGGTTTCCAGTGGTACTTCACATAGACGCCCTTGCCCTTCTCATTCACCCATATGTAGGTGTTGACCCCGAACCCCTCCATCTTCCGGTAACTTTTTATCGTGCCGCGATCGGAGAAGAGCCAGGTGATCATGTGGGTGGATTCCGGGGTTAGCGAGATGAAATCCCAGAACCGGCTGTTGGCCGATGAGCTGGTGGGGATATTGGTGTCCGGCGCGGGTTTGAACGAGTGCACCATGTCCGGAAACTTGATCGCGTCCCGGATAAAGAAGACCGGCAGGTTGTTCCCCACAAGGTCATAATTCCCGTCGTCTGTGTAGAATTTTACGGCAAAGCCCCGGGGGTCACGGGCAGAATCCGCGGAGCCCCGTGCACCCACCACGGTCGAGAACCGGACAAAAACCGGTGTCTTTTTCTTTACGTCCTGGAGGAATGCTGCCTTCGTGTACTCTGCCATGCTTTTATAGACCTGGAAGTACCCGTGCACACCCGCCCCTTTTGCGTGAACCACCCGTTCCGGAATTCTCTCCCGGTCGAAGTGCGCCAGTTTCTCGATCAGGTGGACATCCTCTAAAAGGACCGGGCCGCGCTGCCCTGCCGTCAGGGAACTCTGATTGTCAGCGACCGGAACACCCTGGTTTGTGGTAAGGGTTTTTTTCGCCATGTTGTATCACACAGGAATAATTCCGCCATATCAAGGATAAACATATGGTTCCGGGCAGTGCCCGGAAATTCTTAAAATCCCTCATTAAAAACTCAGGTCCGAACGTGAACCGCTGCCGGACGTTTGCACAGTATTACCTCATGGATGCCCTGAACCTGCTGTTTTGGGGAGGAGGGTAAGACTACCCGGTCATACCCGACTGGTGTCAGACTTGATCCGGAACTGCGGTGTCTGACAACCCGGGCAGAGAGCCGGGGGCAGCCTGAGAATCAAGGCATCCGTTCAGGCCGGGGCAGTCCCAGATTCTCCGACGGTAGGATACCCTTCATCTGTCAGATAAGGGGGATGATTTTCCTGATTATGTAAAAAAAATGGCGAATTCCGGTACATGGATTTTGGAATACGCGATAATCTTTGTCCGTTTGGCAAAATTCAGTTGAAAGTGACCTCTAAAATGTTCGCTAACAGACGCTTTTGGATGGCGAGAAACTACCTGAAGGGTAGTTGAGGGCATGAGAAGAAAGCGAGAGCGTAGAACGCGAAGCGTTCTTCGATGGCGTTCTCAGTGCCGGTCAACCAATAGTACTGCTGAAGGAAAAGAATCCCTGTTTTCCGGATGAAGATCGAAAATCTGCTACAATAAGGTCCACGGGGCTTTGGGAAAATTTCAGCCGTTAAAGTTGTGGAAGTCGTAGCAGTTCTTTATGAACTCCTGTTTCCGGTGCTCGCTTGCATTAACGGGAGGTTTGAGGTACCCGATCCCTGGTGTCTGGAGGGCCGGACAGAACGGGCAGAGGGCTGCATCGACATCGTTTGCCTTCGTCCGGACCGGGCAGTAATAGACCCCGTCAATGACCTCCACCATGTCCCCGCCGGGAAACGGCATGCCGACAGGATGTCCGGGAAGCCCCTGCACAAACATGCAGAACCCGTCTAAGAGGAACTTTAAGAACCGGAGCCGATCCTCCTCACCCCCCGTCGTGCACTGCGCGGCTACCATCTTCCAGAACGCCTTGGCATCATCCGGAACTGGTTCACGCAATGAAGAGAACGCTCCCTGCTGGTTCATGAGCCGGATGTTCTGGTATGTCCCGTGCAGGTTTCCGGTGATAGTCTCTTCGAGCCGTTTCCGGTACCCGGGGCTGATATTGCGGATCTTTTCAGAGAAGTTCCATTTCATCTGCTGCAGGTCCCGCGGGGAGTACGCGAGTACAATGACGGCGATGGCTTTGCCAAGATCGCCCCGGGTCTTCATGGATCCGAGTAGATCGCATTCGCCTGGGATCTTTGATGATGCGATCGATCGCTCTGTTGTGCCTGATGATCCAGTGCCGGACATGGTCATGGAAATACTCCGGAGAAGATCACCCGGGTCAATGGCTTTGTCTTCCCCAAATTTACCTGATAATCTTCTAATCCTGATCCCATTTATTCTTCTAAGTACCTGACAGGATACGGTTGATAAAGAGATGTGACATGCGCCGGCCTGCAGGTATGGGCGTTGATGGAATGATGGAGGATAGCAGACCGGACTGCTCTTTGAAATCCGGGGACAAAAGGGGACAGGTTAAAAAAAATATGGCAGAGGAGCAGGGAATTCCTCTGCCTTTACATCTTTGACTGGTCGTATGTTTTGTTTGCCACCGGAGGCTTCCTCCTGTCATGAGCTTTGCTGCTCCACTGGGGAGGTTTTGGTTTTTTTCTTCCGGGCTCATCACCGGCAGGTGTCCCGGTCTCCTGATCAGGTTCAGGTTTTTTTGAAAGAAAACAATCAACCGGATTTTTGCCGCCCTCACAGAGTTTCTTTTTATAATCTTCACACTCCCTGCAGCCCGGCACCCGTGTATCCAGGAGCGTGGGAAAGTGCTCCATCCAGAGATTGGGATCAATCTTTCCCTGTTCAAGGAATCTTTTCACATGGCGTATCGTATATTTCATGACTAGTAGTGTACGATGGGGTCTCTTATTCTCTTGTAATAGTACCGGAACAATTACCTGAACATTCCGGATTTTGTGATTAATTCCGCGATTATTGTGACATTATTTTTTAAATTTTCCGTTTCAATCGGATTTTTCACCAGAATACGGCACTGAATCGGTTTCAAACCTGCCTGTTTAGAGCTATCTGGACAGCCGATCCAACAGAAGACTGAATACCACTATTGGGACAGGAAAAACCCCACTATTTCAGATCCCATTGCAGGGGTTCCCAGCCTGAACCAATGAGCAGAAAGTGGGGGTACCTCCCCTGAGGCAGGGGGGTTTCAGGATCTGCACAGCGTTTGGAAAGGCCGATCGTATCATTGAGGGTCGCAGGGAAAGGAAGGGCGGGTTTTGGGGGTCGGGTTGGGTCGGGGGACGGTGATGAGGGGGGTGACCGATGCAAAGTGGCGATTTTACATTCCCCGGTATGCAGTACTCCGGTGCCGGATATAGAACACGATCACTTCCCGGGAATCATGCAGCACCTGGAAGATTACCCGGTACTCCCCGACCCTGATCCGGTACAGGGATTCCGCGCCGGCGATCCTGTAGGAATCCGGTGGGATTGGATTTGCAGAAAGATTCTCAATATGTTCAAAAATGCTGGGAATAAATTCCTTTGGAATTTTCCTGAGATCTTTCTCAACACCGTGTTTGAAGAAAAGAGAATACGACCCTATCCGGCCAGCTCACAGCACACGCTTTTTGAGGTCGGCACGACTCATCGTACCTTCATCCCGCCGTTCTGCGACCATGGCGAGGTCATGGAGATCTTCTTTGAGATGCTGGTATTCTGTGATCGGGAGAATACTTGCCACCTTGTTTCCCTTCTCATCGATTACGTACTGTTCAGCCGCACCCATGGAGATTCCTGATAATTCTTTGTACCCTCATCATGATATAACCGCTTTTCTGTACAGAGTTCCGCCCTGGTGCAGTACGATGGTTCACGATTCGTGAACAGAATGTTTACAATCCGTGAATAAGGAATCCTGACTGCACATGCGTCCGCTCCCTGAACGGGGGCAATGCTCTCTGATGTGGGAAGAGAGGCGGTGCGGGGATGGAGTGCAGGAAGGCGGGAATTGGTTGGCTGTGTAGATTGAGAGCATAAAAAAAATTCTAAAAAAATTTATCTGAAAAACCATTCGGGGAATGGGGATTATTATCAATAAGCAACAGGGAAACCAGGCTTGTGCTGGCTTAGAGCAATGATATCCCCGGCATGAGCCAAAAGACCGGCAAGATATCCTTTTACCCATGCCTCATTCTCATATTCCTCGAACGGCCGGTATGACCCCTGTATTGTAGAATTCTCTTTATCAAATCGCAGCAATCCAATGGGAGATCCACCCTTTTGCACGAACTGATTCAATTCTTCAAGGGGATGCCTCCATGAACTGAATACAAATTTTGTCTCATTCTCAAACCCGACAGCAATTGCGACAAGCCAGGCTTTTTTTGCTTCTGTAAGCATTTCATTTACCAGATCGGAAGTTTCTCTCATTTTTCAATCGATAATGGGGTTGCAGGTCATCATATAAATAATTCGTTAACAATCACGAGAAATAAAAAGAAGAGCGGTGGTGGCTTTGCCTCAGATGCCGGAAGAAGGGCGATGCAGAACCGGGCATGCATCCCGGGCCCGTGTGCGCCGGTCCGTCACCCGATGTATGCGGGAACGGCTCTGGTCATTGGAGACCTGCACTCCGCCCACACCACTTCTCAGTCGGAGACCCTCTCCCCGCGAAGATACCCTTAAACACCTCCCCCCACAAACCTTATTCCGGAGAAAAAACGATGGAAAAGATCACGCTCGGCCCGATGCCGTACATGAGTGTTATGCCTACCCTGCTCGTGGGCGCAAACGTCAAGGGTAAGCCGAACTATATGACCGCTGCGTGGGCTACGGTCGCCTGCATGGCGCCGCCGATGGTCTGCGTCGCGATCAACAAGGCACGTTATACTGCAAAGGGGATCGAGGAGAACAAAACATTCAGCCTGAACGTGCCATCAGTAAAACAGGTGGTCGAGACCGACCACTGCGGCCTCGTCTCCGGTGCGCAGGAGGACAAGTCCGGGGTCTTCCGGTCGTTTTACGGGAAACTGAAGACTGCTCCCTTGGCGGAGGAGTGCCCCGTCAACATCGAATGCAAGCTGTTCAGGTCCGTTGACGGCGGGAGCCACCTGCTGTACATCGGCGAGGTCGTGGAGATCCATGCTGACACGTCATGCGTGACGGACGGGAAACCGGATATCGCAAAGATCAACCCGATCATATACGCCCAGGCCACCTATTTTGGCGTGGGAAAACAGGTCGAGAAGGCATTCTCTGCCGGGAAGAAGTACAGGAAGAAGTAATACCGGAATTTTCTCTCAACCATTGTTTTTTTAAGTCTTGAATTCGTAAAAAAGGTGCGGAAAAACTCGCGAAGGATATCCGGAAGGCGAAGGGGGAATAGGTGCCTGGTATATAGGCCGGTTTCATCACACCTATTTCCCGCAATCCCGCACAGATCCATATTATCGCCGTTCCAGCACTTCTGCCCACAGCTACATTTCCCTTCGTCTTCGTATGATCATCCCTGAACATTTTTTTAAAAAAAAGATTTTAGGTAATCAGTCCCAATACCCTGTTTATTCCGGTGACTGACTCTGGAGGAGAAAAATGCTGACAGGAATTGGTGATATTGCAGCTACGTCGTTTGTCACACTCTATTGTCATGCCCTTGAGACCCGTTCAGACAATCCCGTACTATCTGACCCGAAATCTGTTGAGATCACGACCGAACTGAATAAAACGCTCTCCCTCTCGGGACATACGCTGGACAGGATCCTTGTTGCCGGCATGCTGGACAAGAGCCTCGTTCTCCATATTGCTATCCGTGCAAAAAAGTACGATGACTATGCACGGGATTTCTTACAGAGGTTTCCGGACGGCGTTGTTGTCAATATCGGCTGCGGGCTCGATTCCCGGTTCCTGCGGATCGATAACGGACGCGTGGTCTTGTATGATCTTGACCTGCCGGAAATAATAGCGATCAAAAAAGCCTTTTTTTTAGAGACTGATAGGTATCACCTGATCGCCTCCTCAGTACTGGATTCTGGCTGGATGGCGACTGTCCTGCGGCACAAAGGGCCGTTCCTGTTCATGGCAGAAGGAGTATTCATGTACCTGGACGGGAAGGATGTCCGATCGCTGGTGCTGGAAATCCAAAAAAAGTTCCGGGGCTCCGAACTGGTCTGTGAAGTGGTTAATTCAGTATGGCTCAGATCCCCGTTAAAAAAAATCCTGGATTACAAGATGCAGCGGCAGGTGCACATGGGAAAGGATGCCATGTTCCGGTCCGGTATCCGCGACAGCCGGGAGATGGAACAATGGCAGAGCGGGATACAGTTCATTGACGAATGGAGTTACGTTGATTCTGAAGAGAAGAAACTGGGTTGGCTCAAATTCTTAAGACACATTGAACTCATCAGGAAGACCCAGTGGACTGTCCATTACCTGCTGAACTGATATGGCCGGGCGCGGGACGAAAGACAGAGCCCGTTTTGCGCCCGGATTGCCAAAAACAGGGGATCCGGATCGAACCAGAACCGGCCGAATTC
>JAPKXY010000057.1 GCA_026394605.1 Methanoregula sp. | reverse complement strand
GTGGATGCCTATGGTCCGGTCGCAGACAACTCCGGCGGCATTGCCGTGATGTCCCACCAGGACAAGGGCGTGCGCGAGATTACCGATACACTGGATGCAGTCGGCAACACCACTGCGGCAATCGGAAAGGGTTTTGCAATTGCCGGTGCAGCACTCACGGCACTGGGTCTTTTTGCCGCATATACGCAGGCAGTTCATTTGAATATCGTTGATATGCTCAACCCGGTTGTTTTCGTCGGGGTCCTCCTTGGCGCCATGCTGCCGTTCCTCTTCTGTTCCTTTGCAATGAAGGCGGTCGGTCTTGCAGCGGGCAAGATAGTGCAGGAAGTGCGGCGCCAGTTCAGGGAGATCAAGGGGCTGATGGAGGGGACAGCAGAGCCTGACTACGCCGCATGCATCACCATTTCCACCGATGCGGCACTAAAACAGATGATCATTCCCGGGTGTCTCGCGATCGTCGCACCGCTCCTCATCGGAAAAGTGCTGGGTATCACTGCCCTCGCCGGGTTCCTTGTCGGATCCATTGCCACGGGATTCCTGCTTGCCGTGATGATGGCAAACGCCGGCGGTGCATGGGACAACGCCAAGAAATACATCGAACAGGGGCACCTTGGCGGCAAGGGTTCGCCCGCCCACACGGCAGCAGTCACCGGGGACACGGTCGGCGACCCGTTCAAGGATACCGCGGGACCCTCGCTCAATATCCTGTTAAAACTGATGGCGATCGTGTCGGTGGTCTTTGCCCCGTTACTGCTGTAACAACATTTTTTTTTGAATTTTTTTGGGCTTTTTTCTCTTTTCCATCTGTCGTTTTTGTTACCACGGTTCATTCTGGTTATTGAAAATGCACATAACTCCTGCCCCCGTTTTTTTTGATTACGGAGCTGAGATCAGCAAGGTGAAGAAGATCCATTATTCCCACTCATGCCACGTGTTATACAAATGCATGATAGAATATCTACAGCGGTTGAAATGAAATTAATCACTAGATGGTTGGGTCTTACTTACTATCAGGTTCCAATTTTTTTCAGAAACCGCTCGTGCAGCCGGGTATCGTCACCCAGCTCCGGGTGGAATGCTAACGCCATGTGTTTTCCGAACTCAACCGCCACGATCCCGCGATCGATCCGGGCAAGCACATTCACCCCGTTACCAACCTCTGTCCCAACCGGTGCACGGATGAAAACCGCGTGAAACGGCCCGCCATCAATACCGTCAATAACAAGATCTGCTTCGAATGACTCCCGCTGCCGCCCAAACGCGTTCCGCTCCACGGTCATGTCAATAAGACACAATGGGTGAACCCGGGGATCGTCCACATGCGTTGCGATAAGAACCATGCCGGCACACGTGGCAAACATACCGCCCGGAAACTGCCGTATCGGTTCGTAGAGATGGTTCTTTTCAATGAGACGGGAGATCGTAGTGGACTCGCCGCCCGGGATCGCAAGCGCATCGCAGCCCATTAACTCCCCGGCTTTTTTTACGGAAAAAACAGAAGATGTATCCCCCCACCTCATACGGTCAAGAGCGCACTCGAACGCAGCGATATGCTCGCTGACATTGCCCTGCAGGGCAAGCACGCCGACATTAACGCCCACGGTACTGCAGCACCTCGTCCTCGCGGAGCGTGTGGACATCGAGCCCCGGCATCGCATCGCCGAGCCCGCGACTGACAGAGGCGATAACTTTTGCGTCATCGTAATGGTTGACCGCTTCCACGATCGCCTTGGCCATTTTCTGCGGGTTTGAGGACTTGAAGATGCCTGAACCGACAAAAACACCATCAGCACCCAGCTGCATCATGAGCGCTGCATCGGCTGGCGTGGCGACCCCGCCGGCTGAGAAATTAACAACGGGGAGCCTGCCGCGTTTCGAACAATCAAAAACCAGTTCTTCAGGCGCCTCGATTTCGCGGGCGTAGTCAATCATCTCCTGCCGGTCCATCCCTTTAAGCGCCCGGATCGATCCCATGATTGCACGCATATGGCGGACAGCCTCGACAATATTTCCGGTACCTGCTTCTCCTTTTGTCCGGATCATCGCCGCACCCTCGTTGATCCTTCTCAACGCTTCACCGAGATCGCGGGCACCGCAGACGAAGGGGACCGTGAATTTTTTCTTATCGATATGATATTGTTCGTCTGCCGGCGTCAGCACCTCGCTCTCGTCAATCATATCCACACCGAGCACCTCGAGGACCTGGGCTTCCACAAAGTGACCGATCCTCACCTTGCCCATCACGGGAATCGATACGGCATCAATGATAGCGGACATTATTTCGGGATCTACCATACGGGCAACCCCCCCCGCTTTCCTGATATCGGCAGGCACCCGTTCCAGTGCCATCACCGCAACTGCACCGGCTTCCTCGGCGATCGTCGCCTGCTCGGCATTCACGACATCCATGATCACGCCCCCTTTCTGCATGGACGCAAAGCCGCGCTTGAGAAGCTCAGTGCCAAACCTTAGTTCCTCAAGTCTCATATGCCCATATTATTGATCCATGTTCCCAATAAAAACAGAGTACTCCCGGCAGTAATCGCGACCATCAGCGTAACCGCACGCACGGCGCGAAGAATGTCCTTTCCCCCGTCTCCAAGTGATCGTTCCTCATCACCGATCGAATATACCCCGGGCTTTTCAAACCTCACGCCGATTCCACCGGCCATCGCAGCCATCACGATACCCCCGTTGAAGCCAGGGCGGTTCCTCCTGTCACGCCTCAGGATATGCAGTGCAGGTTTGAGCCGCCGCCGGACTATAAAATAGAGCAGAAGAAAGAGCACCGTCATGCGTGCCGGGACAAAGTTGAGCAGATCATCCATCCTCGCAGAGCACCACCCAAGGCGTTCCCGCTCGTCACGGTACCCGAGCATCGCGTCCATCGTGTTTGCCGCCCTGAAGACAGCGGCGCCCGGAAGTCCGAAGATGACATAGTAGCAGAGAGGAGAGACTATGCTGTCGGTCAGGTTCTCGGTCATCGATTCGTACGCAGCTGAGAGGATATGCTCCCGATCCAGTGATGCCGTGTCGCGGGAGACCATCATTCTCAATCGCTCGCGCCCGGTCGCAAGGTCGCCCCTGACTGCCTCAACAACCGCTTGGGTATGATCCTCAAGGGAACGCCACGCAAAGCAGGACTTCAGCAGGAACGGTGCACCGGGCAGGAAAATGTACAACGGAGCCAATTTCCCGAAGAGAAGGAATGGGATGGTGAAGACCAGCACGGTAAGGAGCCAGAAGAACAGCCCTGCGGCGCGCTGGAGACGGGAAGAATAACGGGCGGGTTTCCCCCACCAGCCGATAAACCGGCCAAGCAGTGCTACGGGGTGATACGAGGATTGGGGATCGCCGATCATGCGATCGATAATCAGAGCGGCAGCGAGCACGACAACTGGTGCTGCTATCGCGAGCCCTGACGGTACCATGTATAGACTGCCCCGATGATGAGTGTGAGAAACGAGGCGGTATTGAGAACATCAATTTTCAGGTACAGCCAGGCAGAATATAAGATGAGGGCAATCCCCATCATCACCATGAGAGGGTGCGGGCGCCCATGTGCAACAGGTTGAATGGGGGCTTCCCTGATTTTGCGGGTCCCGGCAACAAATTTCGCCCGGATGACATCAATACGGAACGATGCCTTCATCACACCGTAACCGGTGATTATCTCAATATCAAAAAAGCCCTCGTGGCAATCGGGGCGGATTGGTATCGAAAAGAGCGTCTCGTCGACAATATAGAGGTTTTCGTGGAAAAAAGATGAGAACATTCCAGTATTTGTTGATGCGACAGAAATATGGATTGGCGAACCCCGGTTCACAAACCTGAGACAGAGATTACGACCTATCTCCACCTGCACGGGGCCTTGGGGGACATCAATGGAGTTTATCCCGCTCCTGTTCAGGAACACGTCATACACGTTGTCATCTGTACCCTGATCTTGCAGAACCAGCGCATTGAACAACGGGAGAAATGTCATAGTGGCACCTTGTCATTCAGTGAGGGTATGGGGGAGAAGGTTGGGTATACCTTCGTGGATTGGGTACTCCACATTGCAGCGTGCGCAAAGGAGAACCCCCTCAAGGATCTCGAGTTCGTTCTCTTCGGCTACAGTAAGGGTGAGATCGCCTTTACAGACCGGGCAGCAGAGGATATCCAGGAGCTTGCGCCTCATTTCAATTCATCCCTCAAATCGATGATCTGGGAGAGCTCGGCTCCTGTCGATATAAGGGTGACAGGACAGCCGATATCATCCTCCGCTTTTTTAATAAATTCTTTTGCCTTTTTCGTGAGTTTTGTATATTCGGTCACACCAAAACATGCCTTGTCCACGCGGTCAATTCCCGTGATTGCCGCCTGAGTGCATCCGTTTATCATTGCTGAATACCGCGCCATTTCACCATCCCATCCCCCGATGCGGCGCTTCCGGTGGGTGACTGTGCCGAATTCCTGGATGCCCATCGCATCCGATGTCGCGATTGGCATTTCGGTGGAAAACGGCCCTTCACCCACCCGGGTCGGGTACGCCTTGAAGACCACAATCACATCATTGATCCGTGTCGGACCGACACCATTGTCTGCGGCGATCTGGGATGCAGATGTATCTTTGCTTGTGACAAATGGATATGTACCATAATAGAGTGATATTCCGAACCCCTGTGTACCTTCCAGGAGCACCACTTCGCCCTGGCGAAGCGCATCGTTAATCGTTTTTGGCACGTCAAGTAGGTATTCGGCAAGTTCGGGCACGTCCTTGGCCTGTGGGGAGAGGCGCATTACACGATCCGCGTTTGCCGGCCCGCAGCCCGAACCCGTGCTCCCGATCTTTTTTGCAAGGTGTGCACTACCCTTGTCTCTGATGATATGATCCTCTGTAATGATGCCACAGCGGAAGTCGACAAAAACCCGCCCTTTGACATCGAGGCGTTCAACTTCCTGCCTGAGCACCCGCGGATCGACGAGGACACCGCTTCCGATGCAGAGTTTTGCGTCCCTGTACAGAAAACCTGAAGGAACCATCCGGACCCCGTATTCCTTCGTGCCAACTTTAACTGTATGGCCGGCATTCGGGCCAACCCCGCCGCGTGAGATGATAACGGGCCTGTCTTTGTGGGCAATATGGGCGACGATCTTGCCCTTTCCTTCATCGCCAAAAAATCCACCTACGATAATTGTACAGCTCATTGAAATATCAAGGAGTGTTGGTTGAAGCGGGAAATAAAATATCCCCCATGCCGGCGCCTCAGTGGAACAACCGCATCTGCCATCTGCATTTTTAAGATCATTAAAAATACTACGCGAATGAAACAGCCCCCGCAACAGCAATTAAAAAAAATCGTGTGGGCCGGGAGGGAATGGGCCCTGCATATACCCGCCCTTCACTTGCACGAAACACGTTCAGAGTCCGGAAATGAATGTCTCCATGCGCCCAAGAGATTCTGTCAGTTGTTTTCGTGAGACTGCATACGCACAACGGAGATGATCCGCACCACCGACCCCGAAAGCACTTCCAGGAACTACTGCGACCCGCTGCTCTTTTAAGAGCCGCTCGGAAAAGTCTATTTCGGAAAGCCCGGTTTCCGCAACCGAGGGAAATGCATAAAACGCCCCTTCGGGTACATGGCAGGAAAGCCCAATCCGGTTTAAACCGCTCACAAACATATTACGCCGCAACCGGTACTCGTTGACCATCCTGTTCTTCTCATCCTCTGCAGACCGGAGTGCCTCAAGTGCCGCCACCTGGCCCATCACGGGGGCACAGAGCATCACGTACTGGTGGATTTTGAGTGCTGCCTCGCACAGTTTTTCTGGGGCACACACATAGCCGACGCGCCACCCGGTCATCGCGTATGCCTTGGAGAACCCGTTAAGGGTGATCGTGCGTTCCCAGAGATCCTTAACAGTAGCCGTCGCAACATGCTTTCCCTCGTACGTGAGCTCGGCATACACTTCATCACTGATCAGAAGGAGATCGTGGTCGGTCACGATATCTGCGATCGCCCCGAGATCTTCTTTTCTCATCACTGCACCCGTTGGATTGTTGGGGAAGTTTATGATGAGGGCTTTTGTTCTTGGGGTGATTTTTTCCTGCAGGGCATCGGGATTAAGCTTAAACGTATCTATTTCTCTGCATTCAACAGGTACCGGAACCCCGCCGGCGAGGGTGACACAGGGAGCATATGAGACGTAGCTTGGCTGGGCTATGATCACCTCGTCACCCGGGTTAACAATTGCACGGATGGTAATATCGAGTCCTTCTGAAACACCACTTGTTATGATAATTTCGTTATCGCAGTTGTAGGTGAGGTGATAGTGCTCGCCAAGATAGCGGGAGAGGGCTTCTCTTAAAGATTGCAATCCTTTATTCGATGTATACGAGGTGACGCCCTGCTCAATAGAGTAGATACTTGATTCGCAGATGTTCCAAGGGGTTGAGAAGTCGGGCTCCCCGACACCCAGCGAGATCACATCCTGCATGGTGAGCACGAGATCGAAAAATTTACGGATGCCGGATGGCGGGATAACCTGCGCACGGTGAGAAACAAAATCTCTCATACCATCACCCTAGAAAGAATAGGGCAGGCGTTCTGCTTCCTGTTGGTCAAAAAGAATGTTGCCGTTCTCTTTGTATGACTTCATGATGATGTGTGTCGCCGTCTCGCGGATCCGGTCCGTTGGTGCAACATGTTCTGAGACAAATCGTGAGACTTCCTGCATGGTCTTGCCGGTGACCATGAGCTGGAGGTCATACGTACCGGTAATCAAACGCAGACTTTTGACCTGATTAAACCTTGATAACCGCTCTGCGATCCGGTCGTAGCCAAAATCACGCTCTGGACTGACCTTGAGCTCGATGATGGCAGAGACTTCCCCACTACCAGTTTTCTCCCAGTTGATCACGGCAGTATATTTCCTGATTACCCGTGCTTCTTCAAGTGCATGGAGTCTGGCTTCAACGTCACGTGCTGATAAGGTAGTCATCACCGCAAGTTCTTCTGCCGAAAGTCGGCCATTCTCCTCGACAATACGGAGGAGATCAAGATCTTTATCATCCATCGCTCGTCACCTGAACCACGTCTTTAACCATTTTGCTTCCATCTGGCCTATGTCAAGATCTTTCAACCCGTTCAAGCGCGGGTCCTTGAGAACGACTTCGTGGATCTTTCCTGTGTTGGAGTCAAACCACATCTCCTTTGTCCGTCCGTAGCGCCCGCGGCTCACAACGCGGGTGTTAATTACCCCGAGCATGTTTAATTCAGAGATCAAATCAGTAATCCGGCGATGGGTAAGTACATCGAGCTGGATTGTCGGTGCGATGTCCTGGTATATACGTGATACTTCCCCGCTGGTAAAGATATTCTGTCCCAGCTGTTCGAGGATAAGCATTGAGTACAGAATAAGTTTACTCTGCGTTGGCAGCGTTGAGATGCATTCAATCATGCTGTCGGTTTCAATCTTTGCCTGTGCCTGTTTCACATGATCTTCGGTCACTTTGGCAGACTCGCTGCGGTCTGCCAGTTCACCGGATATACGGAGGAGATCGAGGGCTCTTCGTGCATCCCCGTGTTCCTGTGCAGCAAGTGCCGAACAGAGCGGAATAACCCCGCCCGCTATAACATCTGGAAAAAATGCTGCTTCCGCGCGCTGCGCAAGGATGTCAATAAGCTGCGGAGCATTATACGGTGGAAAGACGATCTCCTCTTCTGAGAGGGAGGAGAGGACGCGGGGATCGAGAAAGTCCTTAAAACTCAGGTCATTGGAGATACCGATGATGCTTACTTTGGAATTCTTGAGATCGGAGTTGATCCTCGTCAGGTTGTACAGGGTGTCGTCCCCGCTCTTTTTCACAAGCTTGTCAATCTCATCCAGAACAATAACAAGGACACCCCCGCCGGACTCGAGCTGGTTCTTCAATTCTGCATACACCTGGTCGGTGGGCCAGCCCGTCATCGGAATGTGCGTGCGCAATTTGTCACTGGCTGCCTCGTCTACATTTTCAAGGCCTTTTGCTATTTGTGCGAGCACACGGTACTGGGTATCAATCACCTCACAATTAAGGTGCACAATCCTGCAGATGGTCCCCATCTTGCTGCTTGCCTTTTCCAGCTCTGTGCCCACATACCTCACACATGCCGTCTTACCAGTGCCAGTTTTACCATAAATCAGGATGTTTGAGGGTGTTTCATTACGCAGTGAGGGGGCCAAAATGGAGGCGACCTCGTCAATCTGGGGCTTTCGGTGCGGGAGGATCTGGGGGCGATATGAGTGCCGCAGGACCTCCCGATCCCTGAATAGGGTAGTGCTGGTCAGATATTTTTTAAATATCCCTGTTGCAGGGTCTTCGGTTTCGGGCATAATCACACTGAGGATCTGACAGTTTGTGGTATGAAATGAAAAATGTGATTGTTTTCCCTCTTTATAAACCCCTTCATTTCGTGTGGAGCGTGCGCAATTTGTGGGTTGATTCTGCTGTACTTTGCAATTATCAGAATTCAAAACGAAATATATTCTTATTATCTTAAAATATAATATTTCTATTCGTGCATGTTGGTGTTTGAAGGCGTCGGTTTCTGATCATCAAAGAAGAAACTCTCTCGGGATACTGCTATAGAAATTTTTGGACTGGTGCATACTCCAATTGCATTGTGTGGAGATGGATCGGGGACCCCCCTTTGTTTCGTGTGGAGCGTGAATAGAGCAACAGTGCTTCGTTACTTTAAAAATAATACGAGCATTTGGTAATTATATCCCTCTTAATATATATAGTATTCGAAATGATTCTTTGTGCTGGATCTGCTACCGAGCTGCATAACATTAAGAAACGAATAAATAAAAAAATCTTTGAAACGGTATCTACTACTCAGTTGCAGATGGTATGTGCGAATACCAAGTAATATTGTTCCTGAGGTGGTTGGAGGAGCCCGTTCCAAGGAAGGTTCCAGTGGAAACAAAGGGGTCGCTTATTTTTGACCCCCTTTTAAAAAAATAACCACAAACTTGTGCTTTTATTAACAATCAATGAACACTACTTTTATTACTATGAAACAGGAGCACCTCAGCCCTCTGGTAATTACTGTGGGTATTATTACGGTCTCCAGCACGCGAACACCGGAAACGGATTTCAGTGGAATGGCAATTTCTGAAATTGTAAAGGCAGCAGGATATGCAGTTGGTCATTATGCCATTGTACCAGATCACATCAATGCCATCAGATCAGAGGTATTGAAAGCGACAACCCATACAAATTGCATCATCCTGGCCGGGGGGACCGGGCTCACCCATGATGACTGCACCATTGAGGCAGTAACCCCGTTGCTTGAAAAGGCAATTGACGGGTTCGGGGAGCTGTTCCGGACGAAAAGTTTTGAGGAGATCGGCACCAGTGCCATGCTCTCGCGTGCGGCGGCCGGGATATATCAGCAACGGGCGATTTTTTGCATCCCGGGTTCCACGTCAGCCGTCAAACTCGCGACAAGCCAGCTTATTGTTCCGGAAATTGTCCATATCCTGTCCCACGCCACCCGATAATCACGGCAACGGGCAGGTTGGGGATAGTATCCCGCGGGATCCAGCATTCGTCGTTCCGATCTAAACGAGCAAAATAGGAGTTTTTTTAATTCCTGTACGACGTACTGCAGGAGAAATCCATTATTCGGGGTATATGAACATAACGCCCTGCGGGTCCTGTGTGCACACGAAGCAATTAGCGATAGACCGCAAGGAGTGCCACCCGTTCAAGGATCAGATCGGCAAACCGCGATTCCCCGGTTGCTGCAATTTCTTCATCAGAGATCGAAAACAGGGTTTTGAGCCGGCGCCGCCTCACCGGATTTATGTCCTCCCAGTTTTCAATGACCCAGTGGACAATCGGAGTGAGTGCGTCCCAGATCGTCTGAACCGGGGGACAACAACAGACGTACGCGCGGTTAATACCAGTATGGATACCAAAGGCGGTAGCGACAGAGCACTGCCGGCTGCCGGAGGCGTACAGGAGCGCCTCCATCTCAAGGGTGTTTGCTATTGGCGCCCCCTCATGAAACGACCTCAGTGCATGACGGATCGCTGCGTTGGCATGTTTCCTTCCAGCCAGTCTATCCGCATCAAAACAGATGATCGTGGTGTTGTTGTCCTGAGCGATTTTCCGCAGCGCGAGCAGAAACAAATCGCAATTCTCGACTTCGAAGATCCCCGTCCTCATTTCATATGACTGATCTGGTGTTGCCATCTGTTTCATCCGAAATGCAGAAGGGAGGTCTGTTGTATTCCTATTTCCCCGCCACCATCGGGTCCTGGTTCGCTTCTGCCTCCCTTCAACTGTTCAAAGATCTGTTCTGTGGTGCCGCGTCCGAGAATCTTGGTGACCTCTTCGATACCTGCCGCCAGGATCGTGTCGGGTGTCTTTATTCCGTTATTAAAAAGCCTGCGTGCGCGGACCCGCCCGATCCCCCGCAACCTGATTAGCGGGAGCAATTCGCGCCGGATGCCGTTTTTCATACAGATTTCATACTCACGTATGGATGTATAAAACGGGGTTTTGAACATCCGCGCAAGCTCGGCGCTGGCATGCAGCAGCCAGTTTACACTTTCCACCATGCCATAAATATCCCCCGGGCCCACGGCGTATCGTTCGCAGATTTTCGCATCGGTCAATTCGTTTGCCCAGTCAAATAAGAGCAGTGAGGTTTTGAGTGATCGGTAGAATGTCTCAGCCGCATCATGGGGCAGAGGCGGCTCCATCCACAGCTGACCGGCACTCATATCCATCGCCCGTGAGAGCGCGGGAACATCTGAATTACGGACGTAAAGTGTGGGCATATCCGGGGTACTGCAGATCAGCTGCAACAGCCCGAGATCCGAGTATTCCTGACGCGCACGCAGCTCACGGACAATTATATCTGCACTTCGGGGATCGATATAGAGCCGTGAGACCATCACCCCGAATTCTGTCGCACCAAGGTGTTCGCCGACTTCAACAACCATATCGGATGTAACGAGAAATTCAAGTGCCGCGGCAACTGACCTCTGGATTAATCGCCCCCGCTTGTTCTCATGGACATAGAACGTGCGATCCATGAATGCAGCAAGCTCGCCCCGCGTTCTTGTGAACCCCGATGCAATCAACGAGAGAATGTGGGTGTAGAGTGCAGTGGCTTCGGCAGATTTCGAATGCACATCTTCCGCGATTGCATCAATATACACTTCGAAGAGTTCCTCAACCTGCCCCATGTCTTTGGCAATCAGCACTGCCTCGCCATAGGGATCCAAGTGCGGCCGCCCCGCCCGCCCAGCCATCTGG
The DNA here is from genome assembly GCA_026394605.1 of Methanoregula sp. Lineage (GTDB taxonomy): Archaea > Halobacteriota > Methanomicrobia > Methanomicrobiales > Methanospirillaceae > MVRE01. The sequence continues at coordinate 4,575 of JAPKXY010000057.1, read as the reverse complement.
TGGTATTCGCGTACTGGAATCGGCTGCATTCCCCCCTCAACCGAGTAACGAAGATAATCGCGGATAATCACCCGGCGGGCAGGCAGGTTAAGACCTGCAGCAAGTGTCGGGGTAGAGGAAATGCATTTGATCAGCCCCCGCCGGAACCCTTCCTCAACAAGACCGCGTGCCTCTCGGCGCAAGCCGGCATGGTGAAACGCCGACCCCTTGGCAACACACGTGGCAAGGAGCTTATCCATATCGGTATCAGCAAGAGAACTCAGCTTTTGTGCCAGTTCTTTGAGTTCCGGGTTATCGCAATGAATTGCCGATGCCGCCCGCTTAGCAAATGCCTCGGCATTGCGGCGTGACGAAACAAAGACAAGGCACTGCCCCTCTTCACCAATCGTGTCAAGACAGAGGTTTAGGTCATCATAATTTTTTGATATGTGCTGAACGGGGCGCGTGGAATCGTGAAAATAAATACTATCATTACAAAAGACCCCCTGCCTCAGGTCAACGGGGCGCCACGTACTTGTCACCAGTTCCGCGTCCAGCCAGCTGGCCAGGTTCCGTGGGTTGCCGATGGTAGCGGAAAGTGCTACCAGTTGCATTGCTGGATTTGTAAAGCGCATCTTGACAATAACCATCTCAAGCGTGGGCCCCCGGTCACTTGAATCGATCAGATGCACCTCGTCGATTACGATCAACGTGATCTCTTTTAGCCACCGGCTGTTGTTGCGGAGGAGCGAGTCCACCTTCTCGCTTGTCGCAACGACGATGTCGTTTCGGCCAAGAGAGTCATCCCGCCGGTCAAAATCACCGGTAGCAATTCCGACCCGCACACCTTTTCCCCCGAACTCATCATACTTCTCGCTGGCGAGTGCCTTGAGCGGAACGATATAGAGGCATTTTCCCCCATTGGCGATATGGTGGTGCATTGCCATTTCAGCAACCAGCGTCTTGCCACTCGCGGTAGGTATGGCAACGAGCAGGTTCTTTTCCTTAAAAATGCCCGCCATAACGCACTCTGCCTGTGGCGGGTAGAGTTCGGTGATACCCAAACGTTCGTACTGTTGCCTGAGGTTAACAGGAATTGGCAGTTCTTTTATAAACACAGACATTCCCCCGCAATTCACCCGAACCCGTTAAAAAACCGGCTGTTTTTATTCCATCAGTTCCGGCATCCGTATTTTAGTTCCACTGGAAACACAGCATAATGGGTGTATCTCGGCGCCAGGTTGCGGGCTCTCATGTGTATTAGTAATAATAACTGATCATGTCCTGTTTTGCTTCTTTCTTCTTCTTATCCAGAAAGGCAAAGACGCTCTCATGAGGTACGCCCTCGATTAACATATCGAGGGCAGTACGGGCTACCTTGAGCGGCTCGGGATATCCAATCAGCGCCACCGTCTTCCCGAACACAGATATCTCCACATCGGTCATATCTTCGATCTGCTCCCGCGCCCGCCCATCCTTGCCGATAATCCTGCCGCGCAGCCGCTCAAGTTGCCGCGGACCCTCGGCAAGCCCTGAGAGATCAATCATATCCAGCAGAAGGTCCTCATCATCCAGCAGCTCAAAAGCACGCTCGGGTGAGAACCCGCGGTTGATCGCATTGATGGTCTCCACCGCACGGAGCAGGGTGACGGCCTGCTCGTCGGAACCTTCAACCTTCACGGTTCCTTCTTTACTGTCGATGGTAATGGTGGTATGGGTCTTTGTCTCGAGCTCTTTTTTGGTCTCTCCCCCTTTGCCGATCAGAGCACCGATCCTGCTCCCTGCAATCTTCACTTCCTGCATCATATCATTTCACCTGTCGTATAGTATCCTGAACATATTCTCCGAATATCCTGCCCGCGTATATATGTCGTATGTTGTTTTCTGGAATGTTGTTATCGCATCATGGTTCGTACGTATCAAGTCCGGTTACAGCATTGAAGACTTCGATCTCGCTTTGCACGCTGCACCGTTGTGCAAAGAACCTGTTGATATTTTTGATATCCCTCATCAGGAACTGGAGTGCACGAGGGTGGTCGCGGGTAACCGATTGTCCCATATCGATGAGATAGGGTTTATCACCGTATAATATATTGAACTCGCTTAAGTCCGCATGCACGAGCTCTGCTTTGTGGTAGAGTGTATCGATATACCCGATGATACAGTCATAAACCCCGCCGGGGTCACCGATCTCTGCGTTGCGCAGGTGTGGGTACGGACATTCGTCCTTGCCAATAAATGACATCACAAGGATGTTCCTGTCCCAGACAAGCGGTTCTGGAACCGGTATTCCAGAATCCCGTGCCCGTGCAAGGTTGGCATACTCTTTTTTTGTCCAGGCAAAGATTAGATCCTTGCGGTTTTTTTTCACGTTTGAAAACCGACGATCCCCAACGATATATGCACTCATTGTATTGAAGTTTGCCGTGCGGATCCGGTAGATTTTGATGGCGATTGAGGTGCCGTCCCGTTCAGCGTAAAAGACATTTGCCTCCTTCCCTGTACTGATGGAACCGCCGATTACCGAGATCCATTTTTTATGAACCAGTTTGTAGAGTGCAAGGAGGGTGACCTCATCAAAAACGTCATCGCGTACCTTGAGCTGATCGGCGTCCTTGATCCGGATGCCCAGCTGGTCGAGCTCGTGATCAAACCGCTGTTGTTTTTTTTCAACACTCACAGGATTTCACACCAGAAAATCTGATGATTTCGTAAAGGCGGGTTCATTTGATATATTCACGCACCGGGCGGAGGATATCGATTAAGCCCTCACCGCAGGCCCTCTTCAGATCGAGGGGATGAACCTCGCCTTTCTGGTACGCCTGTTCAATCTCACTATAGCTGGTAAAGACCCTGTCATCCCCGAATTTTTCAGGGCGCTTGACCGTGACCTGCAGAAGTCTGGGGAAGATGTGGTGCTGGAAGATCTGGAGCACGGGATTTTCCACAATCTCCGGCGGACAGAACGCCTTCTGGCACTTCTTTTTTATCTCGTCTTCGCTGTCAGCGATAGAGATATAGTTGCCCTGTGATGAGGACATCTTCTTTCCATCCAGTCCATTCAGGATTGGGGTGTGAATACAGACTGGTGCGGGATACCCGAAGTTGATTAAGTGTTCACGGGCGAGCATGTGGATTTTGCGCTGGTCGATCCCGCCCACCGCAGCGTCAACGCCGAGCATAGCAATATCTGCTGCCTGCATCAGGGGGTAAATCATCTGAGAAACGGTGGGGTGGTCCATCTGACGTCCGACCTCGTCCATGCTCCGCATCGCACGGTTGAGCGTGATCTGCTGGGAGAGCTGGAGTACGAGCAAGTCGTAATTACGATCGAGCTGGAGGTCGGAACCAAGGACGTACTTTACGTTCCTGAGCCCCACCCCCTCAAAACACTGCCTGTTATAATCTGCAAGTTCCCGCACCCGCTCCATCGTTCCCTTCCGGTTAAGGAAGGCATGGAGGTCGGCAAGCAGTACGATAACATCGAAGCCGGCTGCCTGCAGATCGATCAGCTTGTTGACGGTAACGAGGTGCCCGAGATGGATCTCACCGCTCGGCTCATAGCCGGCATAGACGCTCTTTGCCGGTTTGGAAATAAGGGATCGGAGTTCGTCTTCAGTGACAACTTCCACAGTATTGCGTGTAGCCCGTTCGTACGCGTCCATTAAAAATAATGAGTGATGGGGGGTGTTAATGATTGTTCTGGATGGGAGAAAATCCGATTGCCTCGTTGGTTATCCTGATTGAAGTTGCCGCATCCTTTATGATACCTGTCATTGCGCGGATAGCATCGATGTTTTCAACCACGATATCTGCTTCCTGGTGGATAGCCTGGAAGAAACAAAGCTCTTTTTTGTTTGCATAAATTGACTCCTCAAAAATGCAGTTCTCATACAGGTCAGCCCGCTGCCGGCCGAGGTCCATGGCAAATTCCTTGAGTTCCGCGGTGCTCTTTATACCTGCACTCTTCTTGATTAATCCCATGCGGGGGTGTTTTGAGATGAGATCAATCACACGTTCACGCGCAACATCATTTTTAGTCGTCATCTGTATTGCATGCATGTGCATCATTGTTGTCGGGACAATCATCGCCATTGTCGTTATCGATATATGCGGAAGCACGGTCTGGACATCAGGACCGTGGTGGCTGGGTACACTCACCGGATCGAGAACAACTGCATCGATTGGACCTTTCTTGATCTCACCCGGATCTGATCCTCTTCTTACCATAATCGCGTGCACATGGGCAACACCATATTCCTGGTCGATTGAATGGATAATCCGGCAGAGCCCGGTTGTATTACAGGAAACAACACGGACAAACTGCCTGCCGATTGCGTCCTTAAAATTACAGGACGAATTAAACGAGAAACCGGCAACTTCGTGGTCTTCGCCACCCTGCCAGATCGCTTTTACCCCCAGTTTTTCATAAAGCGGTTTGTTCGTTGCGCCGACATCACCGGGTGTTGCATCAACAACGACATCTGCAAGTTTGCACATGTCCTCAACCGATCCGGCGACAGTCAATCCGACCTTTTCAAATGAAGATTTTTTTAAAATATCAGCTATATAGAGCGGGTACCCCCTCTGTTTTGC